>NZ_CP040676.1:1407500-1741250 GCF_005960665.1 Exiguobacterium mexicanum | reverse complement strand
CTCAGGGTCACTCGCGTTGTATGGACTGCTCGCCGTATTGGTCTATCGACGGAATGAGACCGTCGCCGGCTTGATTCTGCTCGTCACACTGACGTTGGCCGTCTCGTTCAGCCGGGTCATCTTGAACGTCCATTATTTTAGTGACGTCATCGGAGGCTGGCTCGTCGCCCTTGTCATCGTGGCGGGGTCAGAAATGGTAAGGAGGAAACAAATTTGATTCTTGTAACACAAGTCGAAACATGGTTGTTTATGGACCGCGACCGGGCTGATGAGGCGGAAGCGCCGACGATCCTGGTCGAAAAGGATGCGTCCGGAGCCAAATCGTTCACCGCGATGCGGACATTGTTCCAACTGAAGAAATGGACAGGGCAACACCGCTTCGTGCCGCTCTTGTCGTGTGATGAAGCGGCTTATCGAGCCTACGAGGTGTTTCATGTCGATGCCAAGCCCCCGTTCGCCATCCTTGAATCGGGACATGTATTGATGAAGGACAATGAGCGGGATGAGGCCTATGAAGGCGCCCTGCGCGACGCAGGTGTCACGACAGACCGCGAGCGGATCGCGTTCGCAGCGGATTACCTTGAACGGGAACTTGGTGAACCGGTCATACTCGCCATCGATGAGGCGATCACGTCGCATCCCCGCGTGCCAGATGACGTATGCGTACCGGGAAATGTGATGCAGACAAGTGAACGGCTGTTCGCTTGGGCGAACCGACAACAAGCAGAGAGAGGTGACGCACGATGAACGAGTGGGAACAAAAGATCCAAGCACTACTCGACGGTTCGGTCGAAGAGTTACTCGTGCCAAAAGACGATTTTTTGACGGTCCGCTCGCTGTTGATCGACAAGGGCTGGATGTTTGAAGTCGTCGGGGAAGCGAAACACGGGGGCGTCACAATTTATCGGAAGAACAAACAAAGCGCGTCCTCTTAAGAGGAACGCGCTTTGTTTGTTTAGGCATTTAGGCGTTAGAAGCCAATTTGATTTTTTGTCGTTTTAACTTGTGTAATAACCAGGCATGTAACACTTCACAAGAATGGTGAGGAAGGGTCAGTTCAACGAGCGGGTGTGACTGACCGAATATAGTGAAGCGCGAATGGTCCTCGTCGAGCATCGATACTTGAATATTGGTCGCTTCTTGAAGCGAAATCCGTTGCTCGCCGGCTACTGCATCTTTTAGTTTCAGCATTTTTCCATTCGTCGCAAACTTGGTGAACGAAGACATTCCCTGTACTTTCAGTTGTTCCATCTCGTGTATCTATCCATCCGCATGATGAATAGATTTTCACCTCGCTTTCTCTATATTGCCTTCCATTCCTCCAGAAGGTTATTCCTAGTATACCGTCCTCGCGATAAAAGAAAAGACTTAATTTAACGAAAAATTAAGACAATTTGTTATCAATTTTTAAAAATAGTGTCACAGGCGCATCGCTAAAGGATTTAAGGTGTAATCCGTATGGGTGGGATAACAAAAAAGAACCTGATGAGATCAGGTTCGACAAAGATTCATGCAGGGATGAACTCAAAAGCGTTCGATCTCCCACGTGCGCCGGCGATACGTCAATTGTCCCTTCAACGCAATCGATTCCTTCTTCGCGTCAAAATCTTCCTCGAGGACGGACATGTCCTCGTAACGTCCCGCGACATAGAAGGCGATCGACACGTGGCGATTGAATAGACTCCGTTTCGTATGGTCAAAATCGATGATCAAGCCTTGCGGTGACAACGCCAAAATTTCATCGATAACCGGGAGGGGGATGGGGACAAAACTGATGTTACGGATGTCCCGATCGAGTTTGCTTTGCAAGACGCTTTGGAGAAACTGGCTAATCGTCGACCAGTCTCTGATGTAGAGGCTGCTGTGACGGTCGTTCGACTCGTTGAAGAAAGCGATCTCGTTTTGAATCGAGTTGAGGAACGGCCCCTTCAAACCTCGTTCCATGTGGCTGAGGAACAAAATCTCGGCGATTTCATGGTCTGATAACGATTCGAGTAGGTGGTAGTCGGGAAAGTCGATAGCAGTGAAGCTTGTTTGATTGTTTAAGTATTTCGTCGAGAACGTCGACAGTTCGTGCGCCTCGATATAGCGAAACCGGGTCCGGGACGACTGTCTCATCCCTTTTATGTCCGTGCGACAGATGATCATCGGGCGAGCGAGTGATAGCGCCTCGGTGACATCGCTCAGCGTCACGCCGTGAAGTGTGAAACGTTGCAGTTCTCGGTCTTGTTTAATATAGAACAACTGTTTTGACATGTTTATCCCCTCAGTTCAAAGTCACTATAGTTTGATTTTAGCAAATCCCTATCGAGTGCGCCATGTTTGAGCGGTTCGGGAGGATTGAGATGATGGTTTTTTTGGGAAAATGGTTATAATTGAGGAAAAGAAGCAGAAAGGCGGATTCCATATGTGGGGGTTGAAAAAAAGTTTTCCTGAACTCATAACGAGTCGGTTCATTTTAAGAGAACTCGAACCCCGTGACGCGAGGGCGCTCTATGTGATTCTCTCGACCGAGGAAGTGATGCGCTATTACGGGTCTGACCCTTTATTGGCCGTATATGAGGCGAAGAACGTTATCGCTTATTTCAAAGACCAGTTTCAACAAGGCAAAGCGATCCGCTGGGCGATCTGCGACCGTGAGACGAACGAACTGGTCGGGACCATCGGCTTTCATAACTGGACGCCCCAATACTTTCGTGCCGAGATCGGCTTTGAGGTTGCGCCAAACCACTGGCGTCGCGGCGTCGCGCATGAGGCGGCATCGGCCGTCATCCGGCACGGGTTCGACGAGTTCAAGTTTCATCGCATCTCGGCGCTCGTCGCCCCGGAAAACGAAGGGTCGAACCGGTTGGTGCAGAAGCTTGGATTCACGGAAGAGGGGCTACTTCATGATTATGCCTATAGTCATGGCCGTTTCATGGACTTGACGATGTATCGTCTCTTGAAAGAGGAATGGAATGAGAGGGAGGAAAGATGATGAGACAACTTGTGCTGTTACACGGTTTATGTGGGTCACCTGACTACTTTGAGGAACTTATCCCGTTGCTTGATGCGGAAGTATATGCGCTGACGCTGCCAGGTCATGCTGGAACCGAAGCAGGACCTGAGACGATGGACCAGTTCGCGGATTGGGTGGTCGCCGAGATGCGGCTCCGAGAACTCGACCGGCCGATCGTGCTCGGCCATTCATTCGGCGGCTACATCACGACAAACCTCGTCCGCCGTTATCCGACCGAGTTGTCGGGATTCGGTTTGATCCACTCGACGGCAGCGGCTGACCCGGAAGAAGCAAAAGCCAAACGCAATCAAGCGATCGAACGAGTGATGGAAGAAGGGGTCCATCCGTTCATCGATACGATGATTCCCGGCGTGTTTGCGGCTGATTCCGACACTAGCTTGATTGAACGCGCGAAACAAATCGGGTATGAGATGTCGAAGGAAGGGGTCATGTCTGCCCAGCTCGCGATCCGCGATCGGGCCGACGAAACGGAGACCGTGCGTGAAACGGGATTGCCCGGACTATTCCTCTATGGAGACAAGGATCCGAACATGGACGCGGATCGTGCTTTTTTAGGCGCAGAACATCACACGAAACAAACCGTCCCAAGCAGCCATATGGGGATGATGGAGGAGCCTGAATTAGAAGCGCGACTCATCAACGATTGGCTTAAGGAGGTGCGACATGTCTAAATTCAAACTTGTCGCCGTGTCAGGGAGTCTTCGGAAAGCGTCGTTCAATACGGCGTTGCTCCACTCGATTATCGAGCTCGGCCGTGACCGCTTCGATGTCGAAATCGCTTCGATTGAGATGCCGCTCTATAACGACGACTTGATCGATCCGGATGAACCCGAAGTCGTGCGCGACTTCAAACGAGCTGTGCGTGAGGCGGACGGTCTGCTCGTCGTCACCCCGGAATATAACCACAGCATCCCGGGTGTGTTGAAGAACGCAATCGATTGGCTGTCGCTCGAACCAGGCACGCCGCTCCGTGAGAAACCGGTCATGATTGCCGGGGCGTCTCCGGGCATGCTCGGGACGGCGCGATGTCAAATTCATCTCCGTCAAGTATTTGCCACAAATCGCGCTAACGTTTTACCAGGAAATGAAATCTTTATCACGCATTGTAAAGAAAAGATTGATGATACTGGATTGCATGATGAAAAGTCGCGGCAACAAATCGACCGAGTATTATCGGAGTATTACAATTGGATTGAATTTTGGAAGCGTCAAGCAAAAAAATAACTTGAAGTCGCCCTGATTGTTTGATAGAAATGAATTGTGAAAACAAACACAAAGGGAGCGACAGCAAAAATGGAAACGTATATTGAACTGTACAATGGCGGCGAGTTAGAGGACCGGGCAGTCATCAATGACGGGATGACGTTCGGCCGGATCACGATTGTGGAATTATTCTATCAGACGGGCCATATTTTCGGATACGTGAAGGCCGATGGAGAGAAACGTTTCTTCCTCGAGCCGGTCGCCGGGGACGATACGTTCATCGTCGAAGGGGATCGTTATTCGCTCCAACAGTTCATCGCCCTATTTTGATGTTCACGACGCAAGCGACTCGCTTGCGTTTTTTTGTCGTTTTCGTCACGATTGAAGGTGAGGTGATGAGGATGAAACTAGTAGCAATTGAACCAACTCCAAGTCCAAATAACTTGAAGATTATCGTGGAGCCGGCTTTCACTGGCCGAGGCGTCACATATGACAAGGCGAGCCGTGACATGCCTCCGATTATCGAGGACATCGTCGGGTTGCGAGGGGTCAAGTCGGTCTATGCGGTTTCCGACTTCCTCGCCGTCGAACGCCATCCAAAACATGATTGGCACGACGTTATGAACGAGATTCGTCGCGCGTTCGGGGAAGACGTCCCGGAAGTCGAGGCGAACCAGATGGCGGCGGACTATGAACCGGTCCACGTATCGGTCCAGTTCGTACTCGACGTCCCGATGCAGTTAAAACTCGTCAAAGGTGACACCGAAAAACGTGTCGGTCTGTCGAAGAGGTTCGTCGACGCGGCGCTCGACGTGCAAGCACAAGTGAAAAACGTCATTCAAGACCGGCGTTGGGTCGAGCAAGCTCCGCGTTACGGAGAGCTCGAGGACGTGAGCGTCGTCGCGCAAGAAGAACTCGAGGCGGCTTATCCCGAAGAACGGGTCGCGCGCATCGTCGCCCGTGCGTTCGGTCGGGAAGCCGACTATGAAGCGAATGCGAACCAGTTGCAATCAGACGATTGGAAAGCGCGATTGGCGTTCTTGGACGAACTCGAGATCGTTCCGGACAACATGGTGTACTTCCGCCGTGCGCTCGAGGATAAAGTGATGGCGATCCGTCGACAAGCGGTCGTCATGATCGGCATGTTCGAAGAGAACCGCGAAGAGTACGTCACGTATATCGAACAGGCGCTCGTGGACTCGTCACCGATCGTCCGTCGTACGGCCGGCGATACGGTATCAGATTGGGCGTTGCCGCAGTCGCAGCCGTCGATGATCGAGGCGCTCAAAGATAAGAGCAAGCTTGTCCGTTGGCGGGCCGCCCGGTTCTTGTTCGATTGTGGAGATGAGCAAGCGGTGCCGGCATTGAAAATTGCCGAGGACGACCGCGAGTTCGAGGTTTCCCTTCAAGCTCGTCTCGCGAAGGAGCGAATCACGAGTGGAGAGACAGCGCTTGGGACGGTGTGGCAACAAATTTCGAATCGAACGAAGTAACAATCATTCGACAAACAAATATTTAATTTTTTTACAGTTACAGGGAAGAGAGACGAATCCTCATGCGATTCGTCTCTCTTTTCTCGTATTCAATTTGATAATTCATCCAAATGACTAACAATCGATACCAGTTATTCGACAGTTGGGTAAACGGGTCTTTTGGCCTGTCGAACGATGGGACGTTTTTCCTTGCGAATCGTTGATACACTAAACATATCTTATACCAACAAAGGAGCCATACTCATGATGCTTTTTGCAGAAACCCCAGAACTCGTAGCCTATAAGGAAGTCGTCGATGGTATGATCACGGTCATCTTTGAGTCGATTCACAGTGAGACGTTCTCGATCTCTGCACAAGTTCGTTCCGACATCGACGTCGCCGACGCGTTGTTCATGACTGGTTGGCAACAGTACGTGGAAAACGTCCAAGTTTCATAATAAAGGTGAATAATATACGTAAACCCATTACAAACGTCTGCACGAACGTTTACACTAGTGCTATAGACGTTTTTTTATTTTTCAGAGGAGAGTGGGATACGTGAAGAAGACTTGGTTATTGGCCATCGTCACGGCGATGATATTGGTTGTGGCGGCGTGCAGCAAAGAAGAAGCGAACCCGAGCGATGTGGACGACACCGCGTCGACACCGCCTGCTTTATTGACGCTCGATACGGACGTGAGCTACGATGCCGAATCGAAACAACTGTCGACGACGGTGTCGATGACGAATCCGAACGAGGAGCCCGTCAACGTGACGTTCAATTCGTCGCAACGCTTTCAGATGACGGTGATGAACGGTGATACGACCGTCTTCGATTACGGCAGTGAATATATGTTCACGGAATCGATTATCGAAGAGACGTGGGAACCAGGCGAGAAGAAAGTGTTCGATGAAGTGTTCCCGCTCACGCTCGAAGCCGGGGACTATACAGTCGATTTCGTCGGACTGGCCCAAGTCGACGGTGCACCTGAAATGGCGGTCACGGATCAACAGACATTGACGGTCGAAGCGGCGGAGCCACCGGCAGAAGAGGGAACGAGCGAAGAACCGGCGGAAGAGCCGACGGAAGAGCCGAGTGATCAGCCGGCCCAAACGAACGGTGCGTTCCGCGATGTCGCCATCAAACTGAACGGTAACGCGATCGACGTGTCTGGCTACACGGACGTCGAAGAGTTTGAGTGGAGTGTGTCGGACGGTCATAACCTATATGCTCAAGGCGCGGCAGAAGTGACGAGCGGCGGCTTTACGTTCGGCGCTCTATTGGACGAAGAACCTCCGGCCGGGAAAACGCTGTTCTTGGAGATGACACCGATTGGCGGAGACGTAGCCTCGTTCCGCATCCAATAAGCGAACGACGGAAACTGAGGTTTCCGTCGTTTTTTTTCGGGAATGAAACAAGTTGACGACACCGCCAGATTGTCAGACAATTAGGCAAACCGATATCAGTTAGGGAGGAAGTTGAGTATGCAGCAACATATTATCGAATCGACACATGTCAAACCATCGATTAACCCGGCCGAAGAAATTCGTCTTCGGACCGATTTTTTAAAGGCTTATGTTAAACGGGCCGGGGCGAAAGGGCTCGTCCTTGGCATCTCGGGTGGACAGGACTCGACGCTCGCCGGTAAACTCTGTCAGCAGGCGATGGAAGAGTTGCGTCAAGAAACGGGCGCGGAGTACACGTTCTACGCCGTCCGTCTTCCGTATGGGGAACAACATGACGAAGCGGATGCGAAGCGCGCCCTCGAATTCATCCGTCCGGACAAGACGTTCACGGTCAACGTGAAGCCGGCCGTCGACGCCTCGGCTGAAGCGTTCGCACAAGCGACCGGTCTTGAACTCGGTGACTTCCATAAAGGGAATACGAAAGCACGCGAGCGGATGAAAGTTCAATATGACATCGCCGCCACGTTCGGCGCGCTCGTCGTCGGTACGGACCATGCGGCTGAATATGTGACGGGCTTTTACACGAAGCACGGCGATGGGGCTGCCGACTTGACGCCGCTCACCGGACTCAACAAACGCCAAGGCAAGGCATTACTCCATGAACTTGGAGCGCATGAGAGTTTAATCTATAAAGTGCCGACGGCTGACTTAGAAGATGACAAGCCGGGACTCCCGGACGAGGTCGCTCTCGGGATGACGTATGATCAGCTCGATGACTACTTAGAAGGCAAAGAGATCGACCCGGCCATCGCCGAGCGGATCGAGACGATCTTCAAGCGGTCGCGCCATAAGCATCATATGCCAGCCTCGCTCTACGACGAGTGGTGGCAGTGACCATAGAGGACCAGCCCACGGGTTGGTTCTTTTTGTATGATGAGCCAAGTTCTGTATTGCCTTTGCCGGCACCCTCCGTTCCTGGGGCGATGCGGATGCCTCCGCAGCGCGAATCGCGCTTTACGGGGTCATCCTTGCATCGCTCTCCCCTAGGAGTTCGGATGCCGGCCTTGGCACTGGACAGTCAGACCGTCGCGATGGGGCACCGTGATTGCCCGCGGAAAGCATGGGCGCCGA
This sequence comes from Exiguobacterium mexicanum, assembly GCF_005960665.1. Lineage (GTDB taxonomy): Bacteria > Bacillota > Bacilli > Exiguobacteriales > Exiguobacteriaceae > Exiguobacterium > Exiguobacterium mexicanum_A. The sequence goes on along the minus strand of NZ_CP040676.1, from coordinate 1,733,017 downwards.
AAAGGACGCGCGATTTAATCACACAAAAGAACCGATCCTTAGACCGGTTCTTTTGTGTATCACGTATTAGCGCTTCGAGCGTGTCGGCATGAATTGGATGAGCAAGATGAGCGTGAACGCGATCAAGCTGAGCAGCGGGATCGTGATGAACCCGAAATAGTTCACCCAACGAATCAAACAGTCGTTACTGCAGAACGCGTCGCCGTTCGGGATGCGTTCGAGAACGACGTGATAGAGGGCAATCGCCCAACCCGCCCCGGCCATGAGACCGACGAACAATTTGTTCACAGCACGGTTTGAGACCATAACCGTCAAATAATAGATGGCGAGCGGATACATAAATATGCGTTGGAACCAGCATAACTTGCATGGCACGTACAGCATGATTTCCGAGAAATAAAGACTGCCGAGCGTCGCGATGGTGGCGACAATAAAGGCAAAATGATGACGTTGCATCTGATTTCCTCCTGACGATTCAAAACTAATCGACAAACATGATATGATACAGTGAAGCAATAACGTATCCAGTATACAATCTTTGAAACGATAGAGAAACAGGTGACGTCATGCAAGTATCAGAAGTGGAAGTGTTGATCGTCCTCGCCGAGGAGTTGAACATGCGCAAAGCAGCGGAGCGGTTATTCGTCTCCCAGCCCGCGCTCAGTCAACGTCTCGTCACGATCGAGCACCAATGGGGTAAAAAGATATTCGTCCGTTCGACGCGCGGGCTCGCGCTCACACCAGACGGAGAAAAAATCATCGACTTCGCAAAGAAGATGTACAGCGAAGAACAGGAGCTGCGTGGGGAGTTGACGGCGCAACAAGGTGAGGTGTACGGTACATTAAAAATCGCCGTCGCGTCCATCATGGGACAGTATTGGCTGCCCCGCGTCTTGAAACGATTCATGGAGCGGTATCCGTCGGTCCGGGTCAAACTCGTGACGGGCTGGTCAAGCGAGATGATGCGCTATATGCTAGAAGAAAATTTTCATATCGGTATCATCCGGGGGAACCCTGACTGGCGCGGCGAGAAGATGAAACTGTTCTCAGATTCGCTCCACTTGGTCGATATGCGGATGACCGATTTGAAACAATTAAAAAACAACGAGCGCTCATTCATTCAATTCAAGAGCGACTCGACGTATTATCAAGAGATTCTCGAATGGTGGCAGGAACGATTCTCGAGCCCGCCGCTGACAACGCTCGTCGTTGATCAGATTGAGACGTGCAAACAGATGGCGCTCCATGGAATCGGCTTCGCGATTTTGCCGGAGTCGACGATCCGCGATGTCGAGGCGATCAATAAGATTCCGCTCACCTCGTCGAACGGGACACCGCTCGTCCGAGATACGTGGATGTTGTCGACCGAATCGATGCTCGAGTTGGCGCAAGTGAAGGCATTTTGGGAAATCGTGGATGAAGTGACAAAGGAGAGTGTGGAATGAGTTGGGCAATTGAAGCAAGACGGCAGTTACATTTGATTCCAGAACGAGGTTATGAAGAGTTCAAGACACAGGCGACGCTTGAGGAGTTGATCCGGTCCCTGAACTCGCCACGGGTGCATATCTCACACTGGCGCACCGGTCTGTTCGTCCGTGTCGATGGTCTTGTCGGTGAGAAGACGATTGGGTACCGAGCCGATATGGACGGCTTGCCGATCACAGAAGAGACAGGACTTGAGTTCGCCTCGGTCCATGAAGGGATGATGCACGCCTGTGGCCACGACGTTCACATGGCGATTGCCCTTGGGTTGATCAAACGTGCCGTCGAGAAGCCGCTCGACCACGACCTCGTCATTTTTTTCCAACCGGCAGAGGAAGGTCCGGGTGGTGCCGAGCCGATGGCCGTGTCGGAACTGTTCTATCATTTCCGTCCCGATGCAATGTTCGGCCTTCATGTGGCTCCGGAATATCCGGTCGGTACGATCGCCTCGCGCCCGGGTGTCTTGTTCGCGAGTGCGCGTGAACTGCATCTGACGATTCACGGAAAAGGCGGGCACGGGGCCTTCCCGCATGCCGGGATTGACGCCGTGATCGTCCAAGCTGCCTTAATCATGCAACTTCAAACGGTCATCTCACGGAACATCGATCCGATGGGAAGTGCTGTCATCTCGATCGGTAAGGTCGCGGCCGGCACGAAAGAGAACATCATCGCCGATACGGCGAAACTCGACGGGACGATCCGTGCGCTGTCGGATAAGGAGATGGTCGTGCTCGAAGGGCGTATCCGTCAAATCATCGCCGGAGTGGAGATGACGTATAACGTTCAAATCGACCTTGAGTTCGGCAATCGCTATCACGAGGTCGTCAATGACGAACGTTATTTGTTCCAGTTTGAAGAAGTAGTCGAAGAAGTCGGGTATTCGTACAAGACGTGTGTCCCCGCCATGACCGGCGAAGATTTTGGTTACATGTTGAAGCAAGTACCGGGCTTCATGGTCTGGCTCGGCGTGAACGATATGGGTTCAGGGCTCCATCAATCAACGCTCAATCCGGACGAGCGGGCGATCGATGTCGCCATCGAGCTGTTCGATCATTTCTTTCGAACAGCGATCATTAAATGAAGGGAGCGGACACGACGGTGTCCGCTTTTTTGTGCGAAATGTGTTGAATTGTGCGTGAACGGTTAAAAATTCGGGAAGTAAATAAGACTTGTAAAGCGTCGATATTGTTAATCATGCTCAAATGTGAACATTTTGCGAACTCAAGCATTGAGACATTACAGCGCTATATAAAATCATTATGATAAGGGTATCCAAGGGAAATCATCTGTGATGTTGCGCGATAGACATTGGTTTAAAGCGCTAGAGAGAGATAGGAGGTAATCAATAGATGTTTCAAGATCCTGTCCTGATGAGCCGGGCGTTAACGGCACTCACGTTGGGTTTCCACGTGATTTTTGCCACAATCGGCGTCGGGGTTCCACTTTTAATTTTGTTGGCAGAGTTTCTAGGCATTAAAAAGAAAGATCCGAAATATACCTTGATGGCCCGTCGTTGGTCACGGGGCTATGTCGTCACAGTAGCGGTCGGTGTTGTGACGGGTACGGCAATCGGGCTTCAGCTGTCCTTACTTTGGCCGAACTTGATGCGGGTAGCCGGTCAAACGATTGCACTCCCATTGTTCATGGAAACGTTCGCGTTCTTCTTTGAGGCGATTTTCCTCGGAATTTATTTGTACACGTGGGATCGATTTAAAAACCCGTGGCACCATATGCTTCTCGGGATTCCGGTCGCGGTCGGTGCCTTGTTCTCAGGTTTCTTCATTACGACCGTGAACAGCTTCATGAACCAACCGGTCGGATTTGATATCGTCGACGGACGGCTTGCCAACGTGAGCCCGCTTGAAGCGATGTTCAGCCCAGCGATGCCAACGAAAATGGCGCACGTCTTAACGTCGGCTATCTTGACGTCGGCGTTCATCCTTGCGGCGATCGCGGCCGTCCAGTTGCTCCGTCAGCGACGGAACCAGCTCGACAAGTTGTCAATCGAGTATCACAAAAAAGGACTACGCTTGACGATGACCGTCGCACTCATCTTCGCAATCGCGACTGCTCTTGTCGGGGACTTCTCAGGGAAATACTTGGCGAAATACCAGCCGGACAAATTGGCGGCTGCGGAGTGGCACTTTGAAACCTCCTCGGAAGCTGAGCTTATCCTAGGCGGCTGGCTCGAGGAAGACGGGGAAGGCGGTTACGAAGTACGTGGCGCTTTGAAGATTCCATACGCCTTGTCCATCTTAGCTGGCGGCGTACCGAACTACGAGGTAACAGGTCTTGATGAATTCGCGAAAGAAGACCAGCCACCGCTATTCATCCACTATCTGTTTGATGCGATGGTCGGGATCGGGATGCTCCTCGCACTGATTTCGTTCTTGTTCGTCCTCGGACGCTACATCAAGCGGTTACCGCAATTCAGTAAACCGATGCTCATCGCCATCGCAGCGGGTGGTCCGCTCGCGATGATGGCCATCGAGTTCGGCTGGTTCTTCGCCGAGTTCGGTCGTCAACCTTGGGCGCTTTATGATTTGATGCGCACGAGTGAAGCGGCCACGACATCAGCGAACGTCGGTTGGATGCTTATCGCCTTTGCGATCCTGTATGCAGTTCTTGGCGTAGTCACGGTGCTCGTCTTGACTCGTCTGTTCAAGGACAACCCAGTAGGGAAAGAACTAAAACAATCGGAGCATCGCGGTGAAGCGATGTTCGCGGATGAAGTGTGATCGGAGGGTATGACATGCAGATTCAAGAACTAGGGATTGCCGTACTATGGACGTTTTTGTACGGCTATCTCATCGTCGCATCGATTGATTTCGGTGCCGGCTTCTTCGCTTTCTATAGTAAGTACACGAAGCGTGACCACATGATCAACCGTCTGATTCAGCGGTACTTGTCACCGACATGGGAAGTGACGAACGTCTTCTTCGTCTTCTTCTTCGTTGGAATCGTCGGGTTCTTCCCGGATACGGCCTACTATTACGGGACAGCACTTCTCGTTCCGACTTCGGTTGTCTTGATTTTGTTGGCGATTCGCGGGAGCTTCTATGCGTTCGCCAACTACGGTTCAAAAGAGAGCACGTTTTACATGTTCTTGTACGGGGCAACCGGCCTCTTGATCCCAGCCTCGATGTCGACCGTCCTCACGGTCAGTCAAGGCGGATTCATCAATGAGACCGAGTCCGGCGTCTTCTTTGACGGCATGAAGTTGTTCACCAACTTCTACTCATGGACCGTTGTCTTCTTGGCAATCGTGTCGGTGCTCTACATCAGTGCCATGTTCCTTTTATTCTACGCGGACAAAGCGCGTGACGTTCAAGCGGTCCCGCTCGTTCGGAAGTGGGCCTTGTTCTGGAGCGTGCCGACGATTATTGCCTCGGGCCTCGTCTTCTTCGGGTTGAAGTCGCAGGCGGCTTGGCATTATGAGAGCATTTTGGCAGGCAACTGGTGGTGGTTCGCCGCAAGTTTCATCTTCTTCGTCGTAGCGGTTTCATTCGTCTACTTGAAGCGGAACTACGGCCTCGCTTTCTTGATGGTCATGGGTCAATTCTTCATGGCTTGGTTCGGATATGGTTATACGCACTTGCCATATATCCTTTATCCGTACATCGACATCAACGGAAGCGTCGTCAACGAATCGATGGCGGTCGCACTCGTCGTCGTCTTCATCCTCGGATTGCTCCTCCTCGTACCGGCGCTGTATCTCTTACTTCGCCTGTTCTTGTTCGACAATGACTATGTACGCGGAAAGCGTTCGAGTGGTAAAGCATAAGACCGGATGATTCCGGTCTTTTTTTGTATAGTTTTTTTTGAGGGAATCGGTTACACTGTACGAAGAATCGGGAACAGAAACAGCGTAGGAAAGGGATGTATGAAATTATGACAGGTGAATTTGCAGTCATCGGATTAGGACGGTTTGGCGGCTCGATCGTTCGTGAATTGTCGGCGAACGGTTATGACGTGTTGGCCATCGATGCCGATGAAGAACGCGTCAACGAGTTTATGGGATTGGCGACACATGCGGTCATCGCGGATACGACAGACGAGAACGTATTGAAGAGTCTCGGCATTCGTAACTTTGAGCACGTCATCGTGGCGATCGGGGAAAACATTCAAGCCTCGATTTTGACGACGCTCATTTTGAAGGAGCTCGGCGTTCAAATCATTACCGTGAAGGCGACGAACGATTATCACGAGAAAGTGTTGCGCCGCATCGGAGCCGATAACATCGTCCACCCGGAACGCGACATGGGTGTTCGGATCGCGAACGGGTTGATGAGTCAAAGCATCCTCGACTACCTCGAACTCTCGAACGAACACTCGATCGTTGAAATCAAAGCGTCGGATAAGTTGTCGAACAAGTCGCTCATCGACTTGGACCTCCGTGCTAAATACGGCGTCAACATCGTCGCCGTTCGCCGCGACGACGACGTCATCATCTCCCCGCAAGCCGACGAGATGATTCTGCCAGAAGATATCTTGATTATTATCGGCAAAGATACAGACTTGGACCGACTCGAACGTACCCTTCGGTCTAGATAAAAACGAGAGGCGCGCGCCTCTCGTTTTTTTAGATGAGCTTCATTTGTTTTAAGCCGTACTCGATGCCATCCTCGAGAATCGACTTTGTGACGAAGTCGGCAACTTCTTTCGCCTCGGTCCGGGCGTTGCCCATCGCGATACCGGTCCCGACGTATTCGAGCATAGCCAAGTCGTTCAAGGCGTCGCCGAACGCATACGTGTTTTCGAGCCTGTACCCGTTCGCCTCGATGAAGTGGCGAATGCCATCGGCCTTGCTCGCCCCGCGATTGATGACGTCCATGGCGTGGGGGTGCCAACGGATGAAATCAAATTCGCCGTACGCGTCCAAGTAATGATGCTCTTCTTCTGGTGTACAGTAAAGTAACGTCTGATAGACGGCTTGTTCGATATGGAAGTTCGGTTCGTAAGTCGGGATCGGCATATCGAGTTCTCCAAGCGACTGTTCGACGACATGGTCGTTTGCTTTCGTCGCTCCGCCCCGATCTTGGCCGAGGTAGACGAGCGTGTGGTCGTTCGAACCGGCATGCGTTGTCAGGCGGTGGAGAGCATCTGTCGGTAAGGCATTTCGGTAGACGACCTCACCTTGATGGACGACGATTTGTCCGTTGTAACAGACGAAACTCTCAATCCCGACTTGCGCGGGGATATCCGACAGCATCGCTGGACCGCGACCGGTCGCGATAAACGTCTCGACGCCGTTCGCGCGGAGTTGTTCGATGGCTTTGATTGTCGAAGGTGGAATGTACGATCCTTCGTGGAGCAACGTCCCATCGATATCAAAAAAGACTACTTTCTTATCTTCCATGTTGTTTCACCATGCTTTCTCTGTCTTTATGAAGTCAGTTTTATACTAAAAAGCATAACATGAAATTGAGAAACCGCCCTCAATCTAACGTCATTAGTGAAATATTGTCACAATATAAGCTATAATGAAGAAAGAATCTTACGGAGGCATAATTTTTATAGCGAGAATCACTTATGTATCACATAGATGAACATCAACTACTTGTAGTAAGGAGAGATTAAATGAAGTTTGTAAAGAACCACCAAACAGCTGTGTTTGCCTTAGGCGGACTCGGAGAAATCGGGAAGAACACGTACGTCGTTCAATTCCAAGATGAGATTATCGTCATCGATGCGGGCATCATGTTCCCGGAGGATGACTTGCTTGGAATCGATTACGTGATCCCTGATTACTCGTACTTGATTAAAAACAAAGATAAAGTCAAAGGGGTGTTCATCACCCACGGTCACGAAGACCACATCGGTGGTATCCCGTTCCTGTTGAAACAAGTGAAATTGCCGATCTACGCGACGAAGCTCGCGCTCGGCTTGATTAAAGTGAAGTTAGAGGAGCATGGATTGCTCCGCGAAGCGGAACTGCATGAGATTGATGAGGACGCCATCGTCAAGTTCAGAAAAACGAGCATCTCGTTCTTCCGCACGACTCACTCGATTCCGAACTCGCTCGGTGTCGTCGTTAAGACCCCACAAGGGAATATCGTCCATACGGGTGACTTCAAATTTGACTTCACACCGGTCGGCGAACCGGCTGACATCGCGAAGATGGCAGACATCGGGAAAGAAGGCGTGCTCTGTCTCTTGTCTGATTCGACGAACGCAGAAGTCGAAGGCTTCACGATGAGTGAGAAAGTCGTCGGTGGCACGATCAGCGAGACGTTCCGGAAAGCGGAAGGCCGCATCATCTTCGCCACGTTCGCCTCGAACATTTATCGTCTGCAACAAGTCGTCGATGCGTGTGCCGAAACAGGCCGCCACTTGGCCATTTTCGGCCGCTCGATGGACAAAGTCATGACGATTGGGCAAGAGCTCGGTTTCATCAACGTGCCAAAAGGCATGATCATCGAAGCGAATCAGTTACGGAACTATGAGCCGCACGAAGTGGCAATCCTTTGTACTGGTTCGCAAGGCGAGCCGATGGCAGCGCTCAGTCGCATCGCCAACGGGACACACCGCCAAGTATCAGTTATTCCTGGCGATACGGTCATCTTCTCGTCGTCACCGATTCCGGGGAACGCCATCTCGGTCGGGAAGACGATCGACCAATTGTATAAAGCCGGCGCGGACGTCGTCTACGGCAAGTTGACGAACATCCACACGTCGGGCCACGGTTCGCAACAAGAGCAATTACTCATGATCCGTTTGCTGAACCCGAAATTCTTTATGCCGATTCACGGCGAGTACCGCATGTTGGTGAAACACGCTGAACTCGCAGAGTCGGTCGGCATCCCGAAAGAAAACAGCTTCATCATGGATAACGGAGAAGTGCTCGCGGTCGACGCCGACTCGGCGGCCATCACGGGTAAAATCTCGGCTAACGCGGTTTATGTGGACGGGAACGGCATCGGGGACATCGGCAATATCGTCTTACGCGATCGCCGCATCCTTTCAGAAGATGGGCTCGTCGTTGTCGTCATCAGCATTGACGGCAAGACGCGTAAACTCGTCTCCGGTCCAGACATCATTTCACGCGGCTTCGTCTATATGCGCGAATCGGGCAGCTTGATTCGTGACGGCGAGCGCTTGCTCAAGAAGACGGTCGAGCAAGGGTTGTCGAACAAACAGATGAAGTGGTCGGAGTTGAAACAACTCGTCTCGGATACACTCACGCCATACTTGGCACAAAAAACACGAAGACACCCAATGGTTCTTCCGATCATCATGGAAGTATGACCGAGCGGGCTGTAGGGGACTACAGCCCGTTTTTTAGAGGACTACAATATAAGGAGATGGTGCCGGATGGAACGCAAGAAACGGAAGAAAGGTTGGTTGAAATGGGGCCTGGCCGCATTCGCCTTACTCTTCCTCATCACGATGGTATACCATCAAGTCAAACCGTTGCCGGACGGCGTGTCGCGTGCGTCGGAACCGGTCGCGATTTCGGATGACCAAATCGATTTTTTATTTGATTTGACGTATCAAGGGGAAGACACGGAAGTGAACGAGCAAGAGATCTTTCAAGACGTCGAGCGGTCAATCCGCGAGGCACGGGAATATATCGTCATGGACTTTTTCTTATTCAACCCATATTCGAATGAAGACCGACAATATCCAGACATCACGGCCAGTCTATCATCGGCCTTGCTCGAACAGATGAAAGCCTATCCGGACATGAACGTCGTCTTGATCACCGATGAAATCAATACGACGTATAACGGACACGCGTCCGATCATCTCGACGTCTTGAAGGAAGCGGGCGCCGAGATCGTTTACACGAACCTCGATGCGCTCCGCGACCCGAACATCTTATACTCGACGCTGTATCGGATCGGGTTCCAATGGTTCGGGGACAGCCAGAACGGCTGGTTGCCGAACCCGATGGCAAAATCGGCACCGGACATCACGATCCGGTCGTATTTACGGCTGTTGAACGTGAAAGCGAACCACCGCAAAGTGATGGTGACCGAGAATGACGGCTTCGTCTTATCGGCCAACCCACACGATGCGAGCGGGTATCATTCAAACGTCGGGGTGCGGCTCGATGGCCCGATTTTAGCGGACATCCTCGAAGGGGAGGAAGCGATCGCGACGTTCTCGAAAGGGGATGCCGAACGTTTCCCAAGCGAGGAGAAACTCGCGAATCTGCGCGACGAGCCGTCGGAAGGCCCGATGCAAATCCGCTACGTCACGGAATCCAAGATTCAGGACGCCGTCATCAAGGCGATGGAAGAAGCGGAATCAGGTGAGACGATTTGGATCGGCATGTTCTACTTGGCCGACCGAAACATCATTCAAGCCATTCATGAGGCCGCTGAGCGCGGCGTCTTCGTCAAACTGATTCTTGACCCGAATACGAACGCGTTCGGGCGCGACAAGTCAGGATTGCCGAACTTGCCGGTCGCCGCGGAATTGAACACGGTGAACCCGGAGCAAATCGAGATTCGGTGGTACGAAGTCGGCGAAGAGCAGTACCACCCGAAGATGCTGTACGTGGAAGGGGACCGTCGCGTCGTCGTCATCGGGTCAAGCAACTACACGACCCGCAACATGAACGACTATAACCTCGAAGCGGACGTTGAAGTCGTGACGACGACGGAGACGGAATTCATTCGCGAAGTCGACGGCTACTTCAAACAGCTATGGAACAACGAACAAGGGACGTACACGCTCGCCTATGATGAGATTCAGACCGATTTACCAATCGGGAAGTATTTGATTTATTGGTTGCAGAAGTTGACGTGGACGATGACCTATTAAGTCGAACCCGCCTTCGCAGGAAGGCGGGTTTTTGTTTGCGGATGGTGGATGTTGGTGAACGTCATTTTGGCTTTCACCGGCGTTTGCTTCGGTCGACAGACGCCGGTCAATCCAAATAACTTGCCACGTAATGCGAGGATGATGACCGGACGAGTACCTATAATCATGATACCGAACAAAACCCGCCCTCATGAGAAGGCGGGTTTTCGTCAATTCGTTTCGACAGGGTTAAACTCGTTCGAATACTCGTACAAGAAGCGTCCTGTCTCCCGGAGGACGTCTGTCTTCCGGTGGAGCGAGAAGTGATCGTACGGCACGGTCTCCGTGTCGATATTGTTCGTGTATTCTTCGAGTAGGAGCGAGCTGGATGGTTCGATCAAGTTGAACTCGCCGCCGCGTCCCGAGAAGGAGAACACTTGGACAGAGCGTGGCCACGTCTCCAGTTTTTCTTGGAACGCCTGCAGCCCGTCAGAACTCGGGGACAAATCCCGGATGGCCGGACTGCCGGTATTGATCCCGAAATTACTGGCGGACAGACCGAAGTTGGCGAGGCGTGTCCCGGCGAACGGACTATCATACGTCACGAACTTGTCGATGATGTAGTCTTCTTGATTCAAGATATAGTTCGCTGCCGCGACGCCGCCCATGCTGTGGCCGATCAAATACATCCGGTCGAACGAACGGTTTCGTTCCTGTTTATAGCGTTCGATCGCCGCATTCAACCACTTCGTCTGGTTGTTGAGCGATGCCTCGGCATCCTCATATTCAATCCGGACAATCGGTCGCATCGAATTATAGTCGTTGATGACGCAGTCGACCGCACCTTTCGCCGTCACGGTACAGAGCGCCCCATCTTTGGCCAATCCACGCTGTTCCATATACTGCGAGAAGCGGAGGAATGTGCGGTCGGTCCCGAGCAACCCGTGCACGGCGAACGTCGGGATGAACTCGTCCGTTTGGGCCGCTTGGCGAATTGCTTCGGTCTTCCGTTCGGTCGTCAATTCTTCGCGGATCGTCACGATGATCAAGGCGAGTGTCAAGACGAGAATCAATCCACCGAAAATACGGGACCGAATCGATGTCTTGTCTGGATTGCCGACGTTTTTGCGGTACTTCCGCCAGACGAAAAAACCGATCAGGGCGAGGGTGAGGCCGACGACGATCGTGATGATCCATGCTTTGACGTTCGGCACGTGGGCGACGAGTGTCATGTTGTTTTGACGGCCGCCGTACACTTGCCACTCGACATGTTTCATGGAACGCAAATCGAGTCCGGTTCCGTCTTCGACGAACACGCCGGTCGGCACCGTCAAATTGAACCGAATATCGGCTTGACGAACGTACCGCTCTGCTAATTGCTTCGGCGAGCCGCTCAAATTCACGCCGGGTAGGTCGACACGGTCGAGCCGAAGGTCGAGATTCGTATTGAGCACATACGAGTCAAACCATATCCCGTCCTCTTTTGCGACATCGAATTTCACATCGGGAGGGACAAGGATACCGGCCGGACCGGTTTTCCATTCTTCTTTGATGTTTTGAAGGTCATCGACATGATCGAACGTCTTCTTCAGCACCATGCCCTCGTAATCGTCCTCACTCGAGTAGTCACGTGTCGCATATCCATTCTCATTCGCCTGTTGTTTCCATGTATCCCAATCGAGCCGCAAATTGAGCAGCTTCATGACCGGATGGTCACGGAAAGCATACGTCGTCTCTAACGTGACCGATTGGTCGTAGTGGACGGTCGCATCATATTCGATTCGGACACATCCCCCGATTAAAAGAAACAGAAATGGGAATACTAACAACAGTGCCTTTTTTTTCAAGCTCGTCACCTCAAATCGGCTCACCGTAGGTCTCTAACGGGTTGGTCGTGTTGATGCGGTCGTAAAAGAGCACCCCATCTAAATGGTCGAGCTCATGTTGACAGACGATGGCGCGCATACCGCGGAGCCGCAATTTAATCGGGGCGCCGTCACGGTCGAACCCTTCAATCGTGATGCGTCGGTATCGGGGCACGTTGCCTTTGACGACACGGTCGACAGATAGACAGCCTTCACCGCCATTCAAGTACGTCTGTTCGACCGAGTGGCTCGTAATCTTCGGATTGAAGATGGATAGTTTGAACGTCTCTTCTTCTTCGTGGAGCAGGACCGTGAAAAAGCGGCGATTGACGCCGAGTTGTGGTGCGGCGATGCCGACACCGCCCCGAAGTTCATACTTCGCGCTCATCTCTGGATCCTGGCTATTGACGAGGAACGTCTCCATCTCGTCGAGTAGCGCGAGGTCTTCTGCCGTCGGTGGGACCGGCACTTCGATTGAGCGGGCGCGGAGCCGCTCGTCTCCTTCACGAATCACATCTTTCATCGTTAACATGCAAAACTTCCTTTCCCATTGCGATATGACCAATTATATCATATTTATTAGTCATTTCGCTTAGATGGTACAGAAGGTGAAATGAAAATGATACAGAGGCGAAATAAGGGAAAAGATGTGTTGATGTAAGCGTTTTTATAGAGTGAGCATATTTTTTGCGTTATTATAACAACCCGTTTTATACTGACTAGGAAACGGCAGGATAAGTGTAACTTTCCTGAATCACGTTAATACAGATTGCTTTTTTGGACAGATACACTTAAGATTTGAGGTAGTGTTTGATCACAAAAAAGACAATTGTCTCATAGTTGAAAGGATGAGGTGAAACGAATGAACAACGTTCAGGTACTTCAAAACGTGGAAGAAAACTTCCAAACGTTCCGTATTCTCGACGAGAAGGGCGAGGTCGTCAACCAAGACGCAATGCCAGATGTAACGGACGAGCAACTTCAGGAGCTTATGCGCCGCATGGTTTATACACGAATCTGGGACCAACGTGCCATCTCGCTCAACCGTCAAGGACGCCTAGGTTTCTACGCGCCAGTGGCTGGTCAAGAAGCAACGATGATCGGGACGCAATATGCGCTCGACAAACAAGACTGGATTCTTCCAGGCTACCGTGATATCCCGCAACTCGTATTCCACGGACTTCCGCTTTATCAAGCGTTCTTGTTCTCACGTGGTCACGTCGCAGGTAACCGTATCCCTGAAGACGTCAACGTCTTGATGCCACAAATCATCATCGGGGCACAAATCATCCAAACTGCGGGTGTGGCGATGGGCCTCAAACGCAACGGCAACACAAACGTCGCCATTACTTACACGGGTGACGGTGGTTCATCACAAGGTGACTTCTACGAAGGATTGAACTTCGCAGGTGCATTCAAATCACCAGCCATCTTCGTCGTTCAAAACAACCGCTTCGCTATCTCGACACCTGTTGAGAAGCAAACTGCAGCTAAAACGATCGCGCAAAAAGCTGTCGCAGCGGGAATCAACGGAATTCAAGTTGACGGAATGGACGTTCTTGCTGTCCTCGCCGCAACACAACAAGCGCGTAAAGACGCACTTGATGGAACTCCGACGCTCATCGAAGCACTCACATACCGTTACGGACCACATACGCTCGCTGGGGATGACCCAACACGTTACCGTACGAAAGAACTCGATACAGAGTACCAAGAGAAAGATCCGCTCGTACGTTTCCGCCTCTTCCTCGAAGGCAAGAAGCTTTGGAACGAAGACATGGAAAACGAAGTCATCGAGCAAGCGAAAGCAGACGTGAAAGAAGCGATCAGCCTCGCCGACAAAGAACCAAAACAAAAAGTTTCGGACTTCATCAACAACATGTACGAAACACTTCCTTCAAACTTGAAAGAGCAGCTTGAAGAATATACAGCAAAGGAGTCGAAGTAAGTTATGGCTCAAATGACAATGATCCAAGCGATTACTGATGCGATGCGCGTAGAAATGAAGCGCGACGAGAAAGTACTTCTCTTCGGAGAAGACGTTGGTAAAAACGGTGGGGTCTTCCGTGCGACGGAAGGACTTCAAGATGAGTTCGGCGAAGACCGTGTCTTCGATACGCCACTCGCTGAGTCGGGTATCGGTGGTCTTGCAATCGGTCTTGGTCTCACAGGCTTCCGTCCAATCATGGAAGTTCAGTTCTTCGGATTCGTTTTCGAAGTCTTCGACTCGGTTGCTGCTCAAATGGCACGTATGCGTTACCGTTCAGGCGGCGCTTACAGCCAACCGGTTACAATCCGTTCACCATTCGGTGGCGGTGTTAAAACACCAGAACTTCACGCGGACAGCCTTGAAGGCTTGATGGCTCAGACACCTGGTCTTAAAGTCGTCATCCCGTCAACGCCTTACGATGCTAAAGGTCTTTTGATCGCATCGATCCGTGACAACGACCCAGTCGTATTCCTCGAGCACATGAAACTTTACCGTTCATTCCGTGGCGAAGTTCCTGAAGGCGACTACACGATCGAGCTTGGAAAAGCAGACGTGAAGCGCGAAGGAACTGACGTTTCGATCATCACTTACGGTGCAATGGTCCACACGTCACTCAAAGCGGCAGAAGAGCTTGAGAAAGAAGACATCAACGTCGAAGTCATCGACCTTATGACAGTTAGCCCGCTTGATATCGACACAATCGTAGAATCAGTCAAAAAGACTGGTCGCGCCATCGTCGTTCAAGAAGCACAACGTCAAGCAGGTATTGCGGCAAACGTCGTAACTGAAATTCAAGAACGCGCAATTCTTCACCTCGAGGCACCAGTGCTTCGTGTAACTGCACCAGACACGGTCTTCGCTTTCGCACAAGGGGAAGACGCATGGTTACCTGACCATAAAGATGTCGTTGCAAAAGTTAAGGAAGTTATCAACTTCTGATCGTGTTCAAGTAACGATGAGGGAGAATTGTCTCCCTCGTTGTGTTTACATGATGAATTGATGGGAGGAAAAACCAGTGGCAGTATTTGAATTTAAATTACCAGACATCGGTGAAGGAATTCACGAAGGTGAAATCGTCAAGTGGTTCGTAAAAGCAGGGGACACAGTAAAAGAAGATGACATTCTTCTTGAAGTTCAAAACGACAAAGCCGTCGTTGAAATCCCTGCTCCAGTTGATGGAACAGTTAAAGACGTTAAAGTCTCTGAAGGTACAGTTGCGGTCGTCGGTGACGTCCTCATCACGTTCGATATCGAAGGTGACGCGCCAGCAGGCGAAGAGGAAGCAGCTCCTGAACAGCCAAAAGCTGAAGAGAAGACGGAAGACGTGAAAGAAGACGTAAAAGAAGACGGCCCGCGTGAAGTACAACTTCACAAATCGGAGCGCGTCATCGCTATGCCTTCAATCCGCAAGTACGCTCGTGAAAAAGGCGTCGACATCCGTGAAGTCAAAGGTTCTGGCGACAACGGCCGCATCTTGAAAGAAGACATCGATGCATTCGCAAACGGTGAAGCACCAACAGCCGAAGCTACAACAGAGAAAACAGAATCTGTTGCTCCAGCAGCAGCTGCTAAAACGGAAATCAAGCCTTACGAGTCAGCGACGCCTGAACTCGAAACGCGTGAGAAAATCCGTGGAATCCGTAAAGCGATCTCGAAAGCAATGGTCAACTCGAAGCATACAGCTCCACACGTTACACTCATGGACGAAGTCGACGTCACGAAACTAGTCGCACTCCGTAAAGAGTTCAAACAAGTGGCTGCTGAACAAGGCGTGAAACTCACGTACTTGCCATTCGTCGTTAAAGCATTGACAGCTGCAGCGAAAGCTTACCCAGCCATCAACGCATCAATCGATGATGTCAACGAAGAGATCGTCTACAAAAACTACTACAACATCGGTATCGCTGCCGATACGGACAACGGTCTCGTTGTTCCTGTCGTCAAAGAAGCGGACCGTAAGTCAATCTACGCACTCGCTACAAACATCAATGAGCTTGCCGGTAAAGCACGTGAAGGCAAACTTGCTGGGGACGACATGAAAGGCGGATCGATCACAATCACGAACATCGGTTCTGCTGGCGGACAATGGTTCACACCTGTCATCAACCACCCAGAAGTTGCGATTCTCGGTATCGGCCGTATCGCTGAAAAAGCTGTCGTTAAAGACGGTGAGATCGTCGCGGCACCAGTCCTCGCCCTCTCATTCAGCTTTGACCACCGCCTCATCGACGGTGCGACTGCTCAAAACGCACTCAACATGGTGAAACGCTTGCTTCAAGATCCAGCACTTCTAATGATGGAGGGATAAGAACATGGTAGTAGGAGAATTCGCACAAGAAACTGATTTGCTTGTCATCGGCGCCGGTCCTGGTGGATACGTCGCAGCCATTCGTGGCGCACAACTTGGCCTCAAAGTCACAATCGTCGAAAAAGGTAACTTTGGTGGCGTTTGCTTGAACGTCGGTTGTATCCCATCAAAAGCGTTGATCACGGCTGGTCACAACTTCCAGCACGCAAAAGGTCACTCGTCAATGGGGATTACGTCTGACAACGTATCAGTCGACTTCACAAAAGTCCAAGACTGGAAACAGTCGGTCGTCAACAAATTGACTGGCGGCGTCAAAGGCCTTTTGAAAGGTAACAAGATTGACATCGTTCAAGGTGAGGCTTTCTTCGCATCTGAAGACACAGTTCGTGTTATCACAGAAGACAGCTCGACTCCTTACAAGTTCAAAAAAGCGATCATCGCGACTGGTTCGACACCAATCGAGATCCCATCGTTCAAATGGTCAAAACGCGTCCTTTCTTCAACTGGCGCATTGGCTCTTCCTGAAGTACCGAAGAAACTTGTCGTCATCGGCGGCGGTTACATCGGTATGGAGCTTGGCACAGCGTACGCGAACTTCGATACAGAAGTCGTCGTCGTTGAAGGCGCAAGCGACATCTTGTCTGGCTTCGAGCCGCAAATGACGCAAATCGTCAAGAAGAAACTCAAACAAAAAGGTAACGTCACGATTCACACGAACGCTCTTGCAAAAGGCGTCGAGGAAACAGAAGACGGCGTAACAGTTAAGTTTGAAGTGAATGGCGAAGAGCAGTCTGTTGAAGCGGACTACGTCCTCGTCACAGTCGGCCGTCGTCCAAACACTGGCGACATCGGTCTCGAAAACGCGGAAGTTAAAATCAGCGACCGCGGCATCATCGAAATCGACGACCAGTGCAAGACGTCGAACGAAAACATCTACGCAATCGGCGACATCGTACCAGGACCACCGCTCGCGCACAAAGCTTCTTACGAAGCGAAAGTTGCAGCGGAGGCAGCTGCCGGTAAGCCAGCATACCTCGACTACTCAGCAATCCCAGCGGTCGTCTTCACTGACCCTGAACTTGCAACAGTCGGTTACACAGAGCCACTCGCAAAAGAAGAAGGACTTGAGATCACTGTATCGAAATTCCCATTCGCAGCGAACGGCCGTGCCCTCGCTCTCGACGAGCCAGACGGCTTCATGAAGCTCATCACGCGTAAAGAGGACGGTCTCTTGATCGGTGCTCAAATCGCGGGTACAGGTGCTTCAGATATGATTGCCGAGCTTGGTCTCGCCATCGAAGCAGGCATGACTGCAGAAGATATCGCGCTTACAATCCACGCTCACCCATCACTCGGTGAGATGGCAATGGAAGCGGCAGAAATCGCAATGGGTATGCCAATCCACGTCGTTAAATAAGTCAAAAGCTCTCTCGCTTACTCGCGAGAGAGCTTTTTCACGTAATGAACGGTCCGTTCGACTTCTTGAAAGCCAATCCGTTCATGGAATTGTTGGCTGCCGACGTTTTCGATTTCCGTATCTGAAGCGAGCTCGTCGCATCCTTTCGACCGGGCGAACGCGGAGGCCGCTTCGACGAGGCGTGTCGCCACGTCCTGCTGCCGCGCGGCTTCGACGACGTAAATCCCTTCTATAAACGCGGTCGGGGAGGTGGAGGTGCCAGGGACATAGTCATGACGGAAGCTGAGCTGACAAAATCCGACCGGTTCATCCGTTTCCGCGATAAAATAGTGCATCTTGCCGGAGCGGATCCCGAGCCGGACCTCAGGGGTCAGTTCAGCAACGGGGGCGTCTGGCCATAGTTGTCGCATGAGAGCTACCAGGACAAGGCAATCTTGTTCATTCGCTTTTCGAATCTTCATCAGTCGTCCTCCTTATGTTTCGTACGTTCAGTATAAAGGAAAATAAAGAATGAAGTGAGAAAGGAGGGAACGATGATGGCGTTCGATGAAGAATTGTTATACACCGTCTCTGAGACGAGCCGCGTCCGATTCACGGGGATCGAGACAGAGACGTCACGTTATGATTTCGGTTTTGTGTACACACATCAATTTATGGGGAAAGTGCTCGTCGTCTGCATGCAGACCGGACAGTCTGCCCTTCTTGACGTCCATGCGCTCGAAGAACCGAGACAGCTCTATCCGATGCTCGGCATCGCCTTGCGAGACACCGGACACGTCGCCGAGTTTTTACGCCTTTGTCTAACTGAAAATGAGACTGAATCCAACCAAACTGAAAATTCACCCCTTGAAAAAATGTAAGCGTTTTCTTATAATGGAACGTAGGGGAAGCAATTCGATCATCATAAGCCACCTTTTCTTCTGATGACACAAAGCGAGCCGGTCCATTGGACCGGCTCGCTTTCGTCTTAGCGGATAGCTTTTGTTTGTTGGATGACTTTAATCATTTGGAGCGACTCGTCTTCTAGACCTTGGACCGGTAGACCGGCCTCGATGTTGGCCATAATATATTCGAGCGTCGATGTCGTGATGAGCTCTCCCGGAATAATGATTGGGATTCCTGGTGGATACACCATGATGAACTCGGCCGAGATGCGTCCGACGGCGTTCTCGAGTGGAATCGTCTCCGTTTCCTCGTAGAAGGCGTCACGCGGGCTGAGCGCGAGTGGCGGGATCTCAGGGAGCATGATCGACAACGAATCGTTTCCAGACTGGTCGTAGACCGATACTACGTCACGCATCCCGTCAATCAACGCTTGAATCGTCGACTCGTCGTCGGCGCTCGTCACGATGAACAAGACGTTCAACAGATCTGACATCTCGACTTCGATGCGGTGCGTCTCGCGCAAGTACTTCTCGACTTCAAAGCCGGTGATCCCGAGCTCGCGGACCGAGACGAGGATTTTCGTCTCGTCGAGCGCGTACGTCGACTCTGAATGGAGTTCGGCGTGACCGTAGACCGACAAGTGCGGCATGTTGTCGATGGCCGTACGAGCCGTACGTGCGAGCGTGAGGGCACGTTCGTTCATCGCCTCTCCTTTTGTCGCCAATTGGCGACGGGCCGCATCGAGCGACGCGAGGAGGAGGTAAGACGTCGATGTCGTCGTGATCATCGAGAGCATCGCGTGAATCCGTTCTGGTGAGACGAGTCCGCGGCGGACGTTCAAAATGGAACTCCCAGTCATCGAGCCGCCGAGTTTGTGCACACTCGTTGCCGCGACGTCCGCGCCGGCCTGCATCGCCGAGAGCGGGAGTTCGTCGTGGAACGGCAAGTGGACACCGTGTGCCTCATCGACGAGGACAGGTACGTCTTGGGCATGGGCGACGGCGACGATCCGTTCTAAATCACCAGCGATCCCGAAGTAAGTCGGGTTGATGACGAGGACGGCTTTCGTGTCAGGGTGCATCTCGAGGGCGCGTTCGACGGCACTTGCCGTGATTCCGTGGGCGATTCCGTATGTCTCATCATATTCAGGGTGAATGAAGACAGGGTGGGCCCCGGTCAAGACGAGCGCGGACATAACAGATTTATGGACGTTGCGCGGCACAATGATCTTCTCGTTTGGTCCGACGACGCCCATGATCATTGCCATGATGGCGCTTGATGTCCCTTGAACTGAGAAGAACGTCTCGTCGGCACGGAACGCTTCGGCTGCGAGGCGCTCGGCCTCGGCAATCGCCGCTTTCGGATGATGAAGGTCATCGAGCGGGGCGATGTTGATCAGGTCGATCTTCAAAGCGTTCTCGCCGATGAAGTCGCGGAACTCAGGGTCCATTCCTTTCCCGCCTTTATGGCCTGGGATGTGGAATGCGATTGGATTCGTGTCCACGTGCGTGAGCAACGTGTCAAAGAGCGGTGTCTCGAGCTGTGTAGCACCTTTAAGTTTCAATAGTAAGTCCTCCTTGATAGCAGTGTGTATATGGGTTGTCGGTTTAAGTTCAATCTCATGTCATTTTAGACGTTTCGTTTTGACGGTTTGTCAAATTAAGCGCAACACTTCCTCCGCGAAGGCCTCGTGTGCGGTCTTCCAGCCGAGACATTTCCTCGGCCGCCCGTTGATCTTGGCGAGCGCGTCCACGATCTCTCCCTGGCCGACCGTCGCGAAGTCCGATCCTTTCGGGAAGAACTCGCGCAGGAGGCCGTTGGCGTTCTCGTTGCTGCCGCGCTGCCAGGACGAGTACGGGTCGGCGAAGTACATCGGCACGCCGAGCGATGCCCGGACGCGCTCGTGACAGCTGAACTCCTTGCCCCGGTCCGTCGTCGCCGTCCTGAACGTGCCCGCCGGGAAGGCGGCGTGGACCGTGTGGATCGCTTCCTCCATCGAGGCCGCGCTACGGTCCGTGATCGGCAGCGCGAGGTAGAACCGGCTCTTGCGCTCGACGAACGTGGCGACGCAGGCCTTCGATTTCCCGCGCCCGGAGACGACGGTGTCGAGCTCCCAGTGCCCGAACGTTTGGCGCCCCCTGACCTCCGAAGGCCGTTTCGAGATGGACAGCCCGACATTGAATCGCCCGCGTGTCTCCACCGGTTTCCGGCGCTTGCCCTTCTGACGGAGCACGGTCGTCGGCACGTCGATCAAACCCACATAGATCCATCGATAGATGGTCGAGAAGGCGATCCTGCCGCTGAAGAGCCGCCCCACGATCTGTTCCGGGGACCAGGTCGCCCGCAGTTTCTCGATGATCGTCAGACGCATCATGTCGTCGAGCTTCGTCTTGGCGCCGCAGTTCGCTTTCGCCCTCACGTAGCGTTCCTGTGCACGGTCCGACTTGTACCCGGGGTTCCGTCTGATCTCCCGCGAGACGGTCGAGGGCTGTCGCCCGAGCCGTCTCGCGATGGACCGTACGGACATCCCGAGCTCCAGATAGGTCTCTATTTTCACGCGTTCGGCTGTGGTAAGATGGGTGTAGCTCATAGCGATTCCTCCGTCTGAATGTTTGTGTGGTAACTTCATTCTACACGAGGCCGTCGCTATGGGCTTTTTTGCGTTCACGTTCAGGTGTTGCACTTAATTTTATAATTCATCTTTTAAAAAACAATGCAACAAAAAAACTATAGTGATTTCTATCCCAACTTGCAATAGTTTTTTTTGTTGATACAATGGTTGTCGAGGTGAAGAATATGCAAATCAACTATCCGATTAATCCGGACTGGACGACGGATGAGCTCATAGAAGTCGTCGAGTTCTATAATCAAGTCGCCCTTGCCAATGAAGGCGGTGTCGACCGCGAAACGTTTTTGGATGCGTATCGGTCGTTCAAACAAATCGTGACATCGAAATCAGAAGAAAAACAACTGAGCGCCGTGCACGACGAACAGACCGGATACTCTACCTATCGTACGGTCCAAGCGGCCCTAAAATCAAATGCAAAGATTATAAAATTGTAACTGCTGGAAAGCATGGGAGAACAGAACAGTTTTCTTATGCTTTTTTTGTTATTTGTCTTTTAAATAGGGTACATATTATTAACAGTTATTTCAGGTTTAGCGTCAGTTGAAATGGGAATATACTCACTAAGATAAAAAATTCAAAATAGTCAGACAATTTTCTTTCCTTTTTGAATCTCATCTGATATACTCAATTCAACTCACTAAACCGTAACTTGTAGCCCAACTAAAGGAGTGTGGCATCTCATGAAACAAGTGATCGAGGCATTCAAAAGAAAAGACGCAGAAAAACGGATTCCGGTGCTGCGCTTAGAGATTGATTATGAATTGGCAACTCTCTTCGATGCGATGGCGTCACAAGACGATGCCACTGTCCAGGCTAGCAAGCATCGGTTAGAGAAATATCGCCAAGAACTTTTGCGTCTCGAAGCCTGACCCACAACCACTCATTCAACCAGTATTCCATGCGGATACTGGTTTTTGTTTGGTACAATACATAATAGAGGTGATAAACATGTTGGAATGGTTCGCGATTGACTTGATTAAACAAGCAGGGGAATATATTCGGCAAAAAATCGATGAGAGCTATCGCATCGAACGAAAGACAGGTAAAGGGGATTTGGTCACAGAAATCGATCGAGCCGTCGAACAGTTGATTGTCGACCGTATCCGTGAAACGTATCCCGAGCATCACATCATCGGGGAAGAAGGGATCTCGACAGGGCCGGATGACTTGTCCGGAACGGTCTGGTTTGTCGATCCGATCGATGGGACGTTGAACTTCATCCATCAGAAGCGCATGTTCGCCATCTCAGTGGCCGTCATGATCGATGGGGTCGTCGAATACGGCTTCGTCTATGATGTGATGGCGGATGAGCTGTTCGTGGCACGTCGCGGCGTTGGGACGACGCTGAACGGTCGTAAGCTTCCGGCCATCCAAGAACATCATGTCCGTGACGCCTTCCTGAGCATGAACGCGACTTGGGTCACACCGAATCAGCAGATCGCTCCGGAAGTACTCGCCCCAATCGTGCGCGACTCGGTCGGCACGCGGGCCCATGGCGCCGCGTCACTCGAACTCGCGTGGCTCGCCGCGGGTCGGGTCGACGGGTACATCACGATGCGGAATATGCCGTGGGATTATGCGGCTGGAAAACTGCTCGTCGAGGAAGTCGGAGGCAGAGTCGTCTCAATTTACGGGGAACCGGTCCGTTATGACGGGAAGACGTCGGTCCTTGCCGGTAGCGAGACGTTCGTCAAAGATGTCGTCAAACACTATGTCATCGCCAAAGGAGTGGCGCCGGAAGTGAGACCTGATCTTCAGATTGGGATCAACGGCTCCTACGACCGTGTCCGGGACTTGCTCGTCTTGGCCAATCCGAATGAGGCGATGGTGCGTGAGCAGTATGAAGCGGGAGAGACATATGAAGCGACGCTCGGCGGAGAACGCGTCGGAGCGTATATGTTGGTGCGGCGCAGTGAAACGCTGCTCGAGCTCGTCAATATCGCCGTCAAGCCGGAGCGGCAAAACCAGACGATCGGACAACGGCTGCTCCAAGACGCGATTCGTCGGGCCGAGCAAAGCGGTGCGAAGCAGATGCTCGTCTGTACGGGCAACTCGAGCATCGTCCAGTTGCGATTTTATCAACAAGCTGGCTTCCGCTTCGACTCGGTCGAGCGCGACTACTTCCCGAGCCATGGTTATCCGCCAATCGAAGAGGACGGGCTCGCCTTGCGTGACCGCATCTGTCTGACACGCGACTTATAAGCGTGTCAGACAGAAGGACAAGCTCATAAACAAGGCCCGGGCGCAGCGCCCGGGCCTTCTGTTATGGACGTCGGTCAGAGAGGACGCGACGGCGTAAGTTGATACCGAAGAACGTGGCGATGCCGCTCAAGGCGAGACTGCCGATGATGATGGCGGCACTTCCTTCGGCCACCCCAATTCCGATGCCGACGAAACCGGCGACGACCGCGGTCGCGATTAAAACGAACATGAGTTGCATGGAGATTCCCCCTTTTTCTCTAGTCTTCTTTATTGTAGTCAAAAATGATGCGTTTGGAAACGTTAACAGTTGATAACACTCGACAAAGGTGGTGGGACGTGTGCTATACTCTTAAAGTTGAATAAAAGATGAAACTTTTTTAAATAAGAGAGGACTAACTACATGAATGTAAGAACTAACCTTCGGAACGTAGCCATCATCGCCCACGTTGACCATGGTAAAACAACGCTCGTCGATGAATTATTGAAACAGTCTGGTACATTCCGGACAAACGAAATGGTCGCAGAACGCGCCATGGACTCGAACGACATCGAACGTGAACGCGGAATCACGATTCTCGCTAAAAACACGGCAATCGATTATAAAGATACACGCATCAACATTGTTGATACACCAGGTCACGCCGATTTCGGTGGTGAAGTTGAGCGGATCATGCGTATGGTTGACGGCGTTATCCTCGTTGTCGATGCACGTGAAGGCTGCATGCCGCAAACGCGTTTCGTATTGAAGAAAGCACTCGACCAAGGTCTCCGTCCAATCGTTGTCGTTAACAAAATCGACAAGCCGATGGTACGCCCACTCGACGTCGTCGACGAAGTTGTCGACTTGTTGATCGACCTTGGAGCAGATGAAGATCAACTTGAATTCCCTGTCGTCTATACGTCTGCTGTCAGCGGTTCAAGTTCGTTCGATCCTGATCCAGAGAAGCAAGAAGATACAATCACGTACGTGCTCGACACGATTCTTGAGAACACACCGGCACCAATCGATAACTCGGATGAGCCGCTTCAGTTCCAAGTCACGATGCTCGACTACGACAACTACCTCGGCCGAATCGGTGTCGGTCGCGTCTTCCGTGGGAAAATCAAAGTTGGCGAATCAGTGTCACTTTGCAAAACAGACGGATCAATCAAACAATTGCGCGTCACTAAATTGTTCGGTTACTTCGGCCTCAAACGTGTTGAAATCGAAGAAGCCAAAGCTGGTGACTTGATCGCCATCGCCGGGATGGAAGACATCAACGTCGGTGAGACGGTCACGCCAGTCGGTAAAGAAGAGCCACTTCCGCTTCTCCGCATCGATGAGCCAACACTTCAAATGCGTTTCATGACAAACAACTCACCGTTCGCAGGACGCGAAGGCGATTTCGTGACGGCACGTAAAATCGAAGAGCGTTTGATGAAACAACTCGAGACGGACGTTTCACTCCGTGTCGAGAACACTGATTCACCTGACCAATGGGTCGTTTCAGGCCGCGGTGAGCTTCACCTCGGGATCTTGATCGAGAACATGCGTCGTGAGGGCTACGAACTTCAAGTTTCGAAACCACAAGTTATCATCCGTGAAGACGAAGATGGTACGAAAATCGAACCGTTCGAGCGCGTCATCGTTGACGTCCCAGAAGAGTACACGGGTTCAGTCATGGAATCAATCGGTCTCCGTAAAGGTGAACTTGCCAACATGAACACGAACGACAATGGTCAAACACGTATGGAATTCATCGTTCCTTCACGTGGCCTCATCGGATATCGTAACGAGTTCTTGTCAGCGACACGCGGATACGGAATCTTGAACCACACGTTCGAAGAGTACCGTCCGTTCATCTCTGCTGACATCGGCGGCCGCCGCAGCGGTGTCATGGTTTGTATCGAACCTGGTAAGTCGACGGCTTACTCGATCGGTGCCCTTGAAGACCGTGGAACGATCTTCATCGAGCCAGGTGTAGAAGTATACGAGGGAATGATAATCGGTGAATGTAACCGCGACGTCGACCTCGCGATCAACGCTGTCAAAGGCAAACAGTTGACGAACATGCGTGCTTCAGCAAAAGACTCGACACAAGTCTTGAAACGTCCACGTGTCTTCTCACTCGAAGAGTCGCTCACGTTCTTGAACGATGACGAGTACTGTGAAATCACGCCGGAGTCAATCCGTCTCCGTAAAAAAGTCTTGAACAAGAACGAACGCGAGAAAGCTGACAAACGTCGTAAACTTGGTAAAGAATAAGTCAGAAAAAAAGGGAGCGCCTAGGCGTTCCCTTTTGTTTTGGATAGTGTAGAATGGTTGTGAAGGAAATAAAGGGGGATTATCAGCTTGAAAGCTTCTCAAACGATGGACATCACACAAATCGATGTGCCGTGGATTGCCTCGCTACTTGGCGTCGGCAGTGACGCGAACGACTTCTCGGTCGGGTTTAACGCCTTGATCATCACGGTCATCTTATTGACGATACTCGTGTTTAAATTAGGTTTTGCCAAACAATTGACATGGTGGAAGTCGCTCGTCGTCTATATGTTGCTCGCACTTGGGGCAGGCACGATGGCGCTCGTCTTCTTCACATGGCCGATTCCAGAAGTTCTCCTTGTCATGGCTGTCGTCTTGGCGATTTACCGGGGCCGCCTTTGGTGGAACCGTCGACAAGGCGTCGAATCACACTGAAAAAATGGACGTTTCGCCCGAGGGCGAAACGTCCATTTTTGATTACCATCTCCGTTTTTGACGGAACGATGGATATAGGTGGAATTGGCCGGTCGCGGCACGCTCCGCGGTTCGCGCGGTGATGCGTTCTTGACACGTCTGGCACATGTACGTTTTAGCAGGTTTATTACGAAGTCGTTTCGCTTCGAACGACCACGAATCAATCGTATCGATTTTGTCACAAAGAGAGCACTTTACGCGCATGGTCTCACCTTCCTCTTCGTTGATTATAGCATGATTTCAGGAGAGAAAAGCAGGGAAAGAGGTTTGTAAGGGCGAATCCATTTCGTATACCCGTTCGGGAGGAGGGGAGTATATGGCGAGCAAAGCCGCGTTCGAACTCTCAAAGGCACAACAAGGTACGTTGAATGATATGCCATTGACATTTTTAACCACATTTGACGAACCGAAACGGTGGCCGATCACCCATGCCATCAGCTGGGTGCAAGCGCCGAATGAAGTAACGATACGTTTCGCCTTGACGAAAAATTCGCATTTGATCACGTTGCTTGGGAATGAACGGACCGCAAGTCTCATCTTTATAGAAGGAGGCCTGGCTTACAGTGTGGCCTTGTCGCATGTGGCCGAGTTCGAGCCAAGCGTGAAGCCGGGATTGCACCTTTGCTTTTTTGAAGGGCACGTTGAAGAAGTCCGTAACGTCTCCTTTTACGGGGCGACATATGGACAACCGGACATCGTCAAGACGTACGATGTCGAAGCAGCAGAAAAGCTGGACCGTGAAGTCAAGGAGAGTTTGAATTCTTGATCACCATCCTATTTTCGAGGGGCGGCAAAGTCTATGAAAAAAACGTATGTGCTCGATACGAACGTACTCTTACACGATCCACTATCCTTGTTCCAATTCGATGAGCACGATGTCGTCATCCCCGCCATCGTATTAGAAGAGCTTGACGGCAAAAAACGCAATATGGACGAGGTCGGACGTAACGCCCGTGAGACGGCGCGTGTACTCGACCAACTCCGCACGACCGGGAAACTGCATGACGGGGTGCCGCTCGAGAATGGCGGTCACTTGTTTGTCGAGATCGGCCATGAACATACCGTCGATTTCCCGTTCGACGTCATGACGAACGATAACCGCATTTTGACCGTGGCGCTCGCCCTGATGAAACAATACGAGCACGACCGGACCCGTAAAGTCGTCGTCGTCTCGAAAGATATACTTGTTCGCGTCAAGGCGGACGCGATCGGTATTGAAGCCGAAGACTATTTGACCGACCATATCGTCGATACGACGAACCTATATGCCGGCTACCGGGAGATCGAGGTCGATCAAGCCGTCATCGATGAATTTTACAAAGTCCGGCAGCTGCCGCTGTCTGCGTTGACGAAAAATCAACTGTACCCGAATTCATTCGTCGTTTTAAAAAGCAACGTCTCGAAAGCGAGCGCAGTCGCGGTCGTCGATGCGCTGCAACCGATCCTTCGTCCGCTCTCCCTAGACGTCGAACACGTTTGGGGCATCCATCCGCGCAACGTCCAACAGCGGATGGCACTCGACTTGTTGCTTCGTGACGATATCCCGTTCGTGACGTTGCTCGGGAAAGCCGGAACCGGGAAGACACTTCTCGCGCTCGCGGCCGGGTTGTCTCTCGTGGAAGACGAGCGTCGTTTCAATAAGCTTGTCGTCGCCCGTCCGGTCGTCCCAATGGGGAACGATATCGGCTACTTGCCGGGGGAGATGGAAGAGAAGCTGCGGCCTTGGATGCAACCGATTTACGATAACTTAGAGTTTTTGTTTAATGCCAATTCGAAAGACGAGCTCGGGAACATCTTGGCCGGCATCAAATCGATTCAGCTCGAGGCGCTCACGTATATCCGTGGCCGCAGCATGCCGGACCAGTTCATCATCATCGATGAGGCCCAGAACTTGACGAAACACGAGATCAAGACGATCCTGACCCGCGTCGGGGAGAATTCGAAAATCGTCCTCGTCGGCGACCCGTATCAAATCGATCACCCATATTTGGATGAATATTCGAACGGTCTCACGTACGCCGTCGAACGGTTCAAAGGGCAAAACGTATTCGGCCACGTCCAACTCATCAAAGGGGAGCGCTCGTCGCTCGCCCGGTTGGCAGCCGATTTACTATAACGAAAAACGCCGAGCGGCTGCTCGGCGTTTATTTCGTATTCGGATGAAGTGCCACTTGCACGTTCGATTTTTCGAGCAAGGCGTTCGTCAACATGATCAAACCGGTCACGATGAAGAGGGCGGAGAAGCCGAAATGCGCGACGACTTGAGACCCGAACAACGGTCCGAGCAGGTTACCCATGAACTGGGCCGACTGATTATAAGAGAAGATGCGCCCGGCCGCTCGGCTCGGCGTGTGTTGTCGCAAAAGCGACTGCACGGACGGCATGAGCGCCGCGGTGGCAAAACCGAGGCCGAATCGCAACACGACGAGTTGCGTCGTCGACGTCACGAACGCCTGTGGAATCAAGAAGGCACTATAGACGATGAGCGCCCAAAACAAGATGCGTTCAGCCCCGTACCGGTCCGATAGCCGCCCGAGCCGCTGTGCGGAAATGAGCGCGGCCACACCCGGTGCCGAGGCGACGATGCCGGCGATAAAGGCGAGCGATGTCGTATACGGGTTCAATTCCCGGACATACAGTGTCAGTAACGGACCGACCGACTGCGTCGAGAAGGTGATTAAAAACGTCGTTAAAAAGAGACTTAAGATCAGTTGCGGATGGCGGAGGGAGGCGATGATCGATTTGGTCGAATCTAGCCGTTCGCGCGCCACCGGGACGAAGTCCTCTTTGACGAACACGAGTGTGATGATGAACGTGATAAATAGGGCACTGCCGGTCAAGAGAAAAACGGGTCGAAGCCCAATCCAGTCGGCGAGGAGTCCTCCAATCAATGGACCGAGGAGTCCGCCGGTGATGCCACCGGTCGACAAGGTACCGAGCGCCCAGCCACTTTTCTCTTTTGGCGTTTGTGAAGCGACGAGGGTGATCCCTGCCGAGATGAACCCGGAGACGGCACCCATGAGGAGCCGAAGCCCGACGAGTTGATACACGTCTTGGACGAAACTGATGAGCGTCATCACGACAGCCATGCCGAGACTTGCCCGAATGAGCATCAGTTTGCGGCCTTTTTGGTCGGCGAGCCTTCCCCAGAGCGGGGAGACGATGGCGGCCACGAGGAATGTGGCCCCGAAAGCGACGGCTGACCAGGTGACGACGTGATCGGGATTCGTGACCCCCAGCTCTTCGATAAATAAGGGGAGGAACGGTAAGACGAGGCTCATCGAGGCCGCCGTCAAAAAGCTACCGATCCAAACGATGATTAAGTTTTTCTTCCATAAAGGATACGTAAGCGTCACGACCTTTCAAACATGAAGTTTTTCCATAACCTATATGTTACACTTTGTGAAGTAAAAAGTCCAAAAAAATGAGAAGGCGCTATGGCCTTCTCGATCAAGCTTCTGTTCGCACTGCGATATGGTGGACGCCGCGCAAAACTTGCTGATTATGCAAGACGTATACCGGGCCGTCCGTGAGCACTTTCCCGTCCTTCGAGAACTGTAGATAGACGGTGCGCGCCTCATCGATTGGTAGCGTGAGCACCGATTCCCCATAAAAGCTGACGTGTGTCGCCGTAGCGATTGGTTCAGCGTTTTGCAGGAACGGAGCGAACGGCATCGCGAACGAGTCGCGAAGCGCCGCGTCTTTATCGGCCCGAGTCATCGGTTTATTGTGGTCGACACGTGTCCCTTGTGTCAAGCCGTCGTCCCATGCCTTCCCCATCTTGGCATAATACGCTTCATTATCATTCTCAACCGCGCGGTCGAGTTCCTCGATGTTCCGCTTGCGGTCGTCGAAAATCCATACGGTCGGGTCGATCGTCAACGCGTGACGAACCGCTCCGTCTAGTGGAAAAATCATTGATACGCCCCCTTTATTCACGATACACTGTACATTATACAGCTCTTCCGGGGAAAAAGGGAAACTGCGAGAAACTCGTAGTGAATCCAGACTGTTCATTGAATTATGATGAAATATAATGTACAGTTGAGTTATGACAAACAGTCTGTCATTGTACGGAGGAGGGGTCGTAGTGGCGACAAATTTGGCTGCAGTCCAACGGGAGCAAGCGCTTCAACTATTAGAGGCAGACGCTGAAAAAATCCGTTGTTTGATTGAAGTGCAGTTAGAAAACCTAAAAATGCCGAAGTGCCCGCTTTATGAAGAGGTGCTTGATACACATATGTTCGGTCTATCACGCCAAATTGATTTTGCGGTCCGTCTTGGACTCATTTCAGACATTGAAGGTAAAGGACTGCTCGATTCATTGGAACAAAAGCTGTCCGCCCTCGCGGAAGCTTCAGATTTATGAACCTTATACTCAAACTGTGCAAGCGGCGCTGTTTGAGTATTTTTTTATAATGGGTCAAGGATTGTTGTACATAAGGAAGTGAAAACATGAAAACTCGGTTTCGGTACTTTGATTTCTCACTGTTCATTGCGGTGCTCATGCTTGTCGGAATCAGCTCGATCATGATTTACAGTGCGAGCGTATGGAATCGCGGGGATTACGCGAACAGCGGTTTGTTCTATCGGCAACTCTTCTACGCTGGACTCGGGATTGTCGTCTATTTGATTGCGACGATGTTCCGCTATGAGAACTTTCGAAAACCAAATATTTTGTACGGCCTCTATTTCGTATCGGTCGTGCTCTTGTTCATCACGTGGGCGATGATACCGCTCAACGGGGCGCGGGCGTGGCTCATCATTGGCGGATTCACGATGCAACCGGTCGAGATCGCCAAGTTCGTGTTGATTTTATTGCTCGCGAACTATTATCACCAGCTGTGGAACAATGAACTGAAAGGGTTGCCGGGACGACTCGGCCGAGCCGCGATCACGAAAAAAGGATTACGGGCCCAAGCCGGTGCCTTCTTCGTGATTCCGGTCATCTACTTCTTTCTCCCGTATGCGATTGCCATCAACGGCCAACCGGATATGGGGGGGTTGTTCGTTCTCGGCGCCATCATGTTCCTCATGTGGCTCGCTGTCGGGGCGCCGCTCCGAATCATCATCCCGTCGGTGCTCGCTGGGATTGGGGCCGTCTATTTGATGTTCACGACCATCTTCTCGGAAAACCAGCGCAGTCGAATCGAAGTCGTCTTCAATCCGTTCATGGACCCTGAAGGCTATGGTCACCAATTGCTCATGTCGATCATCTCGATTGTACATGGTGGGTTGACCGGTGTCGGTCTCGGCAACAGTTATCAGAAGTATGGGTATCTGCCCGAACCGGAGACGGACTACATCATGTCCATCATCGCGGAAGAGCTCGGTTTTGTCGGTGTCGTCGTCGTCCTCGTCCTGCTCTTTTTCATCGCGTTCCGCGCCGTCAATATCGCTAACCATAGCGATAGTCACTTCGCGATGTTCGTTTCATTCGGCATCGCTGCCCAAATCATGGTCCAAACCGGGATCAATATCGGGGCGATGTCGGGCTGGTTCCCGGGGACGGGGGTCACGCTTCCGCTCGTCAGTTACGGCGGGACGTCACTCATCATGACGATGGGCATTCTCGGAGTGCTCAGCAGCATCTCGATGCGAAACCGGCACCGGGAAGCGACAAGACGGGCTGAGATTCGTGAGAAGTCAGCCGAAAACGTGCAAGGTTCATCGTTACATGTTGTCAGGTAAGAAGGTTCGAACTACTTAAATGGGGGGATTTATGTTGAAACCAATTAGCAAATTACTTGTAGCCAACCGTGGAGAAATCGCCATTCGTGTATTTAGGGCAGCCACTGAACTAGGAATGCGCACAGTCGCCGTTTATTCACAAGAAGACAGCGGCTCGTTACACCGCTTTAAAGCGGACGAGGCATATTTGATCGGTCTCGATAAAAAGCCGATTGACGCCTATCTCGATATCGAGGACGTGATTCGAATCGCGAAACAGTCGGGGGCTGACGCGATTCACCCAGGATACGGTTTCTTATCTGAGAACATCGAGCTCGCACGTCGTTGCCGCGAAGAAGGTATCATCTTCGTCGGTCCGAATGAATCGCATCTTCATGCGTTCGGGGATAAAGTTCGGGCCCGTCAAAGTGCGATCGCGGCCGGACTCCCGGTCATTCCAGGTTCAAACGGACCGCTCACATCATACGAAGACGCGCTCGAGTTTGCGAACGAGCACGGGTTCCCACTCATGGTCAAAGCGGCGATGGGCGGAGGCGGCCGCGGGATGCGTGTCATCCGTACGGAAGCCGAGATGAAAGATTTGATTGAACGTGCCAAGTCAGAGGCGAAGCAAGCGTTCGGTTCAGACGAAGTGTACATAGAAAAATTAGTGGAGCGTCCAAAACATATCGAGGTTCAGATTCTCGGGGACGATCACGGTAACATCATTCATTTGTTCGAACGTGACTGTTCGGTCCAACGTCGACATCAAAAAGTCGTCGAGGTCGCACCGTGTGTGACGTTGTCTGAGGAATCGCGCCAAGCGATTTGTGACGCGGCGGTTAAGCTCATGCGCCACGTCGGCTACATCAACGCCGGGACGGTCGAGTTCCTCGTCACGGAAGACGAGTCGTTCTACTTCATCGAGGTCAACCCGCGCATCCAAGTCGAGCACACGATCACAGAGATGGTGACCGGCTTCGATATCGTGCAGACCCAGCTCATGATCGCGCAAGGCGAGTCGCTCCACGGCGACGTCATCCATATGCCGAAACAAGAAGACATCAAATTGCTCGGTTACGCGATCCAGTCACGTGTCACGTCAGAAGACCCGGGCAACAACTTTATGCCGGACACGGGCAAAATTATGGCGTACCGCTCTCCGGGCGGCTTCGGGGTCCGACTCGACGGCGGGAACGCTTACGTCGGGGCCGAGATTTCACCGTATTATGACTCGCTTCTCGTGAAGCTGTCGACACACGGCATGACGTTCGAACAGGCGGCTTCGAAAATGGTCCGTAACTTGAACGAGTTCCGGATTCGCGGCATCAAGACGAACATTCCGTTCTTGATTAACGTGATGAAGCACCAGAACTTCATCAGCGGTGACTACAACACGTCGTTCATCGACGAGACGCCAGAACTGTTCGTCTTCCCGAAACGGAAAGACCGTGGAACGAAGTTGCTCAACTATATCGGCGACGTCACCGTGAATGGATTCCCGGGTGTCGGATTGAAAGATAAGCCGATTAGCCGCTCGGTCCGGATTCCGCAAGACCTTCCGGCTGAAGCCAAACCAGGTACGAAACAGATTTTGACGGAGCTCGGTCCGGACGGCCTTGCCGATTGGATCAAACGTCAACCTGAACTGTTGTTGACGGATACGACGATGCGAGACGCGCACCAGTCGCTTCTTGCGACGCGGATGCGGACACA
This sequence comes from Exiguobacterium mexicanum, assembly GCF_005960665.1. GTDB lineage: Bacteria > Bacillota > Bacilli > Exiguobacteriales > Exiguobacteriaceae > Exiguobacterium > Exiguobacterium mexicanum_A. The sequence continues at coordinate 1,699,386 of NZ_CP040676.1, read as the reverse complement.
AGACATCGTCAATATCGCCGAACCGACGAGTAAACTCATGCCAGAGCTATTCTCGGTCGAGGCATGGGGCGGGGCCACGTTCGACGTCGCCTATCGTTTCCTCTCGGAAGACCCATGGGTTCGCCTCATGCGGCTCCGCGAGAAGATGCCGAACGTCTTGATTCAAATGTTGCTTCGCGGCGCGAATGCGGTCGGGTATAAAAACTATGCCGACAACGTCATCGAACAGTTCGTCCATGAGGCGGCCTATGCGGGTGTCGACGTGTTCCGGATCTTCGACAGCTTGAACAACCTCGAGTCGATTCAACTTGCGATCGACGCGACGTTACCGACAGGAAAAGTCGCGGAAGCGGCCGTTTGTTATACAGGCGACCTGTACGATGGCAACCGTCCGAAGTACCACTTGCCGTACTATGTCGATTTGGCGAAGAAACTCGAAGCGAGCGGGGCCCACATCCTTGCCATCAAGGACATGGCCGGTCTGCTCAAGCCAGAGTCGGCATACGCGCTCGTCTCAGCCTTGAAAGATGCCGTCGATTTGCCGATCCACTTGCACACGCATGACGCTTCCGGCAACGGAATCTTCACGTATGCCCGGGCGACGGATGCGGGCGTCGACATCGTCGACGTGGCTGCGAGCTCGATGTCAGGCATGACGTCACAACCTTCAGGCGGCAGCTTGATTTATGCGCTCGATCACCATGAACGTCAACCGAAAATCGATGCGAAGCATTACGAGGTCATCAGCGACTACTGGCAAGACGTGCGTCATAACTATGAGCCGTTCGAAAGCGACATGCGTGCTTCGAACCCATCGGTTTATGAGCATGAGATGCCGGGCGGTCAGTATTCAAACTTGCAACAACAAGCGAAAGCGGTCGGGTTAGGCGACCGTTGGAGCGAAGTGAAGGCGATGTACGCCCGCGTCAACATGTTGTTCGGCGATATCGTCAAAGTGACGCCGTCGTCAAAAGTTGTCGGGGACATGGCACTGTTCATGGTCCAACATAACTTGAACGAACAAGATGTGGTCGAGCGGGGTCACCAACTCGACTTCCCAGACTCGGTCGTCGAAATGATGCGCGGTGAGCTCGGAACGCCTCCAGGCGGATTCCCGACAGACGTGCAACAAGCCATCTTGAAAGGCGAAAAACCGCTCGACGTACGTCCGGGTAAACTGATCGAACCGTATGATTTCAAGGCGGCGCAGACGAAGTTGTTCGAGAAGCTCGAGCGCCCGGTGACGGACTTCGAACTGCTCTCGAACGCGTTGTATCCGAAAGTGTTCGAGGATTACGTCACCCATTCGACGACGTATGGCGATGTATCCGTCCTCGACACGTTAACGTTCTTCTACGGCTTGAACGTCGGAGAGACGATTCAAGTCGAGATCGAGACCGGGAAGACGCTCATCATCAAACTCGTTCAAATCAGTGCGGCGAACGAGGACGGTATCCGTCTTGTCTCGTATGAGATGAACGGGGTACCGCGTGAAATCGAAATCAAAGACGTGAACGTGAAGTCGGCGACGACGAGCCGACCGAAAGTTGATCGGACGAACCCGAAACAAGTCGGTGCTTCGATGCCGGGATCGGTGTTGAAAGTGCTCGTCGAACCTGGTAGCCGTGTCCATCGCGGGGAACAGCTCCTCGTCACGGAAGCGATGAAGATGGAGACGACGGTCCAAGCCGCGCAAGACGGAGAAGTCAAAGCGGTCCATATTAAAGAAGGCGACACAATCCAAAGTGACGACTTATTGATTGAGTTTGTATAATGGAAAGAAGCATAGCGCGGCTATGCTTCTTTTTTAGATAGGAGTGGGAGAGATGAGACGAGTCTGTTGGTTTCGATCGGATTTTCGATTGACTGATAATCATATGTTACACCGGGTATTGAAAGACGCTGCTTCAGGCGATGAATTGGAGTTCGTCTTTTGGCTCAATCCGAACTATTGCGAGCCGTTCGAGACGCGGCACGATTACTTTTTCGCGACGATGCGACAATTTATGGGTGAGCTCAAGGAGAACGGCCTCGGCCTGCGTGTCATCGTCGCCGACACGGCCGAAGTGTTCGTCGAAGCGCTCGGTCAGTTTGACACGCTATACTTTAACGCCGAGTATATTGAACCGTTCAAGCAGCGCGACGATGCCGTCATCGAGGCGCTCGGGCAAGACGTCAAAGTCATCCGTCTGCTCGATCGGCATTTGTTTGCCCCGAACGCGTTCACGAAAAAAGACGGCGACCCTTACAAAGTGTATACGCCGTTCAAAAAGGCGGCCTACGCCGAAACGCCGCCCGCACCGTATGATGTCGATGTGACAGCGCTGAAGCAACTCGTCGCGACCGAACATGTCGTGCCTGCTGAATTGCGGCGTCAGTTCGACCGGTGCGAGCGTTCGTGGAAAGCGCTCGGAGAAGCGGCCGCGAAACGACGCTTGCATGATTTTGTCGCCAACCGGATCGACGCCTACGATGAGGACCGCGATATCCCGGCGATCGCCGGTACGAGCCGGCTCTCTCCATATCTACGGACCGGGGTGTTGTCGATCCGCACCGTGGCGGAAGCGGTGCTGTCGGCGCCGAAATCGAGCGGACGCGACACGTTTTACGATGAGCTGTTATGGCGCGAATTTTATTATATGATCATGGTTCAATTCCCGGGACTGAAAGACCGTCCGTTCAACGATAAATATAAGCATCTCGACTGGGAATACGATGCCGAGAACTTTCAGGCGTGGTGTGAGGGGAAGACGGGTTACCCGATCGTCGACGCGGCGATGCGGCAACTGAACGAGACAGGTTGGATGCACAACCGGCTTCGGATGATCGTCGCCTCGTTCTTATCGAAACATTTACTGATCGACTGGCGAAAAGGGGAACGCTATTTCGAACAGAAATTGATCGATTATGAGGCAGCCTCGAATATTGGCGGCTGGCAATGGGCCGCCTCGGTCGGGACGGATGCGGTTCCGTACTTCCGCATCTTCAATCCGACGACGCAATCCGAGAAGTTTGATACCGAAGGGACGTTCATTCGGAAGTATGTGCCTGAACTCGCCGACCTCGACAAAAAGTCGATTCACTTTCCCGACCTCAGCGAGCGGGACGGATACGTCGACCCAATCGTCGACCATAAGGAAGCGCGGGCCCGAGCGCTCGAACGGTTCAAGGATGCACAGTAAATAGGCATAGAAAAAAGGAGCGATGAACGTCGCTCCTTTTCGTGTGTTCGATTAAACTGATTTTTGTCGAGCGGACGCGGTCGTCTGCTTCTGACTCCGATACGCATGATATGCCAAATACGAGACAATCCCGAAATAGCAGGTAATCAAGAACGCGTGGAGGAGCGGCACGTATGTGGCATGTCCCCCAAGGACAATCCACGCCCCCGTGCCGACTTGGAGCAAGATGAAGAACAAGGACGCCCACATCCCGGTCTCGACGAGTCGATTCGTCTCCCGTCGCGCCAAGTACAACACGTACAGCGTATAGAAGACGAGCAGTCCCGCCATGATCCGGTGTCCCATTTGGACGTACGACTCGAACGTCCAGACGTTCTGGTCACAGATCGGCCAGCCCACGCACGCATACGTCGCGCCGAGGTGACGGACATAAGCACCCGTGTAGACGACGACCATCGTATAGATCGTCAAGCCGTAAAGGTGAATCTTCAACCGTTCGGAGACGGCCCGATGCAGACGTTCTCCTTCGAACAAGAGAATCGTCAAAATGAGAAGCGACGCGAACGAGACGAGCGAGATGCCGAAGTGGAGCGCGAGAATCGCGTCCGACTGTTGCCAGATGACGGCACCGGCGCCGATGATGGACTGGATGAGCATAAAGATGAACGCGAGGAACGCGAACACTTTGACGTCATAGCGGTTCTTGACGACCGCGAACGTCCAAACCGTCAATGCGATGATGAGGAGTCCTTCGATGCCGGAGACGACACGGTGACTGTACTCGATCATCGTCTCGACGCTCGGATTGGTCGGAATCAGTTTCCCGTGGCAGAGCGGCCAGTCTGTACCGCACCCGTCGCCGGAGTCGGTCTTCGTCACGGTTCCACCCATGATAAGAACAAGCATCATCCCGAGCGTGACGAGTGCTGAAAATAGTGCGAGTTTTTTATGCATTCGTTTCCACCTGCTTTTGAGAAAAATCACTAGAATTGTGCCTTGTCAGTTTATATTTTTTTCGCCATACTTATTATACGGCTTTACGTCGTAAAAACGAAACGGAAAAGCTTGCAATCGCTATCAAAATCGTTATTCTAGTATTAGCGTAGCGTTTTTACTGTGACAATTATCACACGTCTGTCACAAAAAACTAGCTATTTTACAAGCATAAACGACGTATTCTTTTTGAAAATATGGTATCTTTGTTATGAGTTAGGTGAACTTTGTTCATATTGTGTTTTTTCTGTGAAAAGAATACGAGGATTTCGTGATTAGTAGGGGGGTCATTATGACAAAAGTCAACCCAGGGACAATGGCAGAAGTAGAATATACAGAATCCGCTTCGTTCCGCGACTATGTTGCTCTGGCAAAAATGGGAATCGTCCGCGCCAATCTTTTGTTGGTGTTCGCCGGTTTCTTTGTAGCAGCAACATATCAGAGTGATACGCCAGTACTTTATTTGTTTGAAGTTTGGCCACAACTCTTATTAACGATGTTAGGAAGCGCGCTCGTCATCTCCGGGAGTTGTTACCTAAACAACTTCGTGGACCGTGATATCGATTACTTGATGGGACGTACAGACAACCGACCAAGTGTCACCGGGAAAATTTCGGGAGAACGGATTTTGCTCCTTGGATTAACGCAACTCGCGATCGGGACATTGCTCTTATTGATCGTGTCGTATGTGGCAGCAGTCTTCGGTTTAATCGGGGCATTTTTTTATGTCGTCATTTATACGATGTGGCTTAAACGAACGCACACGTTGAACACGGTCGTCGGCAGCATCTCCGGAGCGGTACCGCCGCTCATCGGTTGGGCAGCCATCGATCCCGCGCTTCATATCGATGCGTGGCTCATGTTCCTCGTCATGTTCTTGTGGCAACCGCCACACTTCCTCGCGCTCGCCATGCGGCGTGTCGAGGAGTATCGAGCGGCCGGCATTCCGATGCTACCGGTCGTCAACGGCTTTGCGATCACCAAGCGCCAAATCATTTGGTGGATCGCGACACTCATTCCAGCGTCGCTCTTGTTCTTGCATTACGGTTTGATCTACGTGATCGTCGCGGCCGGTCTTGGGGGCTACTGGTTATATCTCGGCTTGAAAGGTTTCAAGGCCGAAGATGAGATCAAGTGGGCAAACAAAATGTTCTTTTATTCATTGATTTATTTAGTCGTGTGGATTGTCACGCTGGTATTGACGGCACTTTGATAGTCGCACTCACTATATAGAAACCATTGCACATCATTTTGGGAGAAAGTGGGGATTGTTGTGAAATCATTTAAGAAGCTTCTGTTTGGCATCGTCCCGATGATGATGTTCGCACTACTGTTATCAGGGTGCGGCGTAGAGGGATTGTCTGCATTGAAGCCGATGGGAGAAGGAGCTGAGATTCAGCTTCGCATCATTCTCATCAGTTTGGCAATCATGCTCTTTGTACTTGTCATCGTAACGATTATTTACGTGTACGTGCTCATGAAATTCCGTCGGAAAGATGAATCGATTCCGAAGCAAGTCGAAGGAAGCAGCACGCTTGAGATGATTTGGACAGTCGTTCCAATCATTTTATTGATCATTCTCGCTGTTCCGACGATCACGACGACAGTCGAGCTCGCGAAAGCGAAAGAAGCGAAAAAAGAAGAAGAAATCAATGTCACGGCCAACCTTTACTGGTGGGAATTTGAATATCCGAACGCAGGCGTGGTCACGGGTCAAGAACTCGTCATCCCAGTCGGTAAGCGTGTCGGCATCAACTTGACATCGAAAGACGTCATTCACTCGTTCTGGGTACCGGCCTTGTCAGGTAAGACGGATACGAACCCAGGCCTTGATAACGAAATGTGGTTGCATGCAAATGAACCAGGTACGTTCTACGGGAAATGTGCCGAGCTTTGCGGACCTTCACACGCACTCATGGACTTCAAAGTCATCGCACTCGAGCAAGAAGAGTACGACCAATGGCTCGAAGACATGAAAGCACAGCAGGACGCAAACACAGAAAACCTCGTTGCAGATAACCAAAACTTGACGACAGGCGAAGCCGTGTACGTCGAGAGCTGCTTGAGCTGTCACGGTGGCGGGAAAGTCGCGCCGAGCTTGACGAACTTTGGTGATCGCGAATGGTTGGCGGGCTACCTCGAAAACAACGAAGAGAAGTTGAAAGAATGGATTCGCGACCCACAAGAATTGAAACAAGGCGCGCTCATGCCTGGCTTCGGTGAAGGCCAAATCAGTGATGAAGAGTTAGATGCACTCGTTGACTTCTTGTACGATCAGAAGATTGACTAACGGGAAAAGGGGGATTTCACGTGGCACAGACCACTGCTATGCAGCAACCGCGTAAATACAATGGCATCATGGATTGGGTTACGACGGTTGACCACAAAAAAATCGGTATTTTGTATTTGTTCTCAGGAATCTTCTTCCTCCTTCTCGGTGGAATTGAAGCTTTACTTATTCGTTGGCAACTCGTTCGTCCGATGAACGACTTCGTCAGCGGCGAAACGTTCAACCAATTGATCACGATGCACGGGACGACGATGATCTTCCTAGCGGCCATGCCGATGCTATTCGGATTTATGAACGCCGTCGTACCGCTACAAATCGGGGCACGCGACGTCGCGTTCCCGTTCATTAACTCACTTGGTTTCTGGTTGTTCTTCTTCGGTGGTGTCATGCTGAACCTTAGCTGGTTCTTCGGCGCTGCACCGAACGCAGGGTGGACGGCGTACGCGCCGCTCTCGACACAACCTGAAGCATCAGGGGTCGACTTCTATGCCCTCGGTCTTCAAATCTCAGGTTTCGGTTCACTCATGGCCGGGATTAACTTCCTCGTCACGATTTTGAACATGCGTGCACCAGGCATGAAACTCATGCGGATGCCGCTCTTCACGTGGACGACGTTCGTCGCTTCGGCGTTGATCGTCTTCGCGTTCCCGCCGCTCACAGTCGGCTTGTTCATGTTGATGTTCGAGCGCTTGTTCGGTGCCGTCTACTTTGATCCGGCAGCCGGCGGTAACGTCGTCATCTGGGAACACCTTTTCTGGATCTTCGGACACCCGGAAGTATACATCTTGATACTCCCTGCGTTCGGTATTTTCTCGGAAATCATTCCGACATTCGCTCGTAAACGTCTGTTCGGTTACACAACGATGGTCTTCGCAACGATGCTCATCGGTTTCCTCGGATTCATGGTTTGGGTCCACCACATGTTCACGGTCGGTCTCGGACCGGTCGCCAACTCGATCTTCGCTGTCGCGACAATGGCCATCGCCGTTCCGACAGGGGTCAAGATCTTCAACTGGTTGTTCACGCTATGGGGCGGACAAATCAAGTTCAACGTCGCGATGCTCTACTCGGTCGCATTCATTCCATCGTTCCTCGTCGGGGGGATGACAGGGGTCATGCTTTCGGTCGCACCGGCCGACTATCAGTATCACGATAGTTACTTTGTTGTCGCTCACTTCCACTACGTTATCGTAGGTGGGGTTGTCTATGGTCTATTCGCAGGACTTTACTACTGGTTCCCGCTCATGTTCGGCAAAGCGCTCTCTGAGAAGCTTGGCTACTGGCAGTTCTGGTTGTTCTTCATCGGATTCCACTTGACGTTCTTCCCGCAACACTTCCTCGGATTGTTCGGGATGCCACGCCGCGTCTTCACATACCTTCCTAACCAAGGGTTTGAGACGATGAACTTACTGTCGACGATCGGTGCCTTCTTCATGGGTGTATCGACAATCATCTTGCTCGTCGCTGTTGTCAAGGCATTTTTGTCGAAACAACGCGTCAAGCCAGACCACTGGGAAGATGGACGTACATTGGAGTGGACGCTTCCTGTACCGACACCAGAGTACAACTTTGCACAAACACCGCTTGTCAAAGGTCTCGATACGTTCTGGCTCGAGAAAATGGCGGGCAACAAACGGGTCTCTGTTGCTGAACCGGTAGCAGACATCCACATGCCGAACAACTCGTTGATTCCATTCTTCATGTCACTCGGTCTTTTCATCGCCGGACTTGGAGCGATCTTCCAAATGGATAACGCGGTTGTCGGTTGGTCACTCATCGTGATCGGATTACTCATCACATTCGTGTCGATGTTCCTCCGTTCATGGATCGACGACCATGGCTTCTATATTCCAAAATCACAGATTGAAGCGGATTTGAAAGCGATTCGTGAGAAGGGAGACCAATAAATGGCACATGCAGTCGAAAAACACCCGGTGACCGGTATCCCGGCCAATCCAGAGAAAGCCACGCTGGAAGGGAAAAATAAATATGTGGCCTTCTGGTTCTTCCTCGGTGGAGAGACTGTTCTCTTCGCCTCGCTATTCGGAACGTACGTCGGTCTACTGAACTCTGGTGCGCCAGAGGAACTTCGTTCGTACAATATCTTTGAGATGGGGCTCGTCTTCTTGATGACGATGCTCCTCCTCACAAGTTCGCTCACAAGCGTTCTCGCCATGATGAACATGAAAGCGAACAATCCAGGCCGCATGAAGTTTTGGTTGGTCGTCACGCTTCTCCTCGGGGCTGGATTCCTTGGAGCAGAGATTTATGAGTTCATCCACTACTACCACATCGGTCACACGTTCACATCGAGCGCGTTCGGATCTGCGTTCTATACGCTCGTCGGATTCCACGGCGCACACGTCACGTTCGGTCTCCTTTGGATCACGACGCTGTTGATTCGCAACTGGAACCGTCCAATCGATGTGTACAACGCACCGAAGTTCTACGTGTCGAGCCTGTACTGGCACTTCATCGACGTCGTATGGGTTTTCATCTTCTCAATCGTCTACCTCTTAGGGATGGTGAGCTAATATGGAAAAACAACCAATGAACGAAACGCACAAACAGTTAGAGCTTGAAGTAAAAGCCGAATCAAGACGCGAGTATCAACTTCAGTTGATTAGCTTCGCGATGATGATTTTGCTCACATTCGTCGCGTTTGGCGCCGTATACGCTGAACTCATGCCGGTGTGGGCGGCAGGTGGCTTCTTGATCATCCTCGCCATCATCCAAGTGTTCTTGCAGCTTTATATCTTCATGCATATGAACAACCGTGGCAACACGTGGATCGTCGGAATGATGTGGCTCGGCATCTTTGTCGCCATCATCACGGTCGCGGCCCTTCGCTTGCTCATTTGGTAAATGTGACAAAGGATTGAACATCTGTGGAAACATAGATGATTCAGTCCTTTTTGCTTTACTTCAAAAATAAAGGAATAGTAATCTTGAAGTGAACGGTTTCATCGGTTTGGGAGAGAAAGAAAAGGGGTGAAGGGATGCTCTGGAATACATCAGAGCTACTCAAACAGTTCGATTGGACGACGCTTTGGAGTCCATGGTTCGGATTGTTGATGGTAGGGTTGTACGTCCTCTATGCGGTCGTCACAGAGAGCATGGCGAAGCGAGGGTACGAGTCGACCACGTTGCTACAAAAGTTCAGCATGTTATCCGCTATTTTATTGTATTACATCGGTTTCGGTAGCCCGGTCGATGTGCTCGCGCATATCATCTTCTCGGTGCATATGTTACAGATGGTGCTCGTCTACGTGCTCGCACCGGCGCTCGTCGTGTACGGGATGCCATATTGGGTGTTTGAAAAATTATTTAGCTATAAGGTGATTGGACCGACGCTCAAATTTATGACAAAACCTTTGATCGCACTCGTTTTGTTCAATGCATTATTCACGTTCTACCATATGCCATTCATTTTTGACTACGTGTTGACGAACTATGGTGTGCACCGCATCTTCCACGGAGCTCTCGTGGTCTTCAGTTTGACGATGTGGTATCCGGTCATTGCACCATTCCTCTCGGAAGAAGAGGAAGGCATGTCTGATTTGAAGCGGATGGTATACATCATCGCGAACGGGGTGTTGTTGACGCCGGCGTGTGCGTTCATCATCTTCAGCCAAGGCATCTTGTATGACGCCTATACAGACGCAGAAACGTTTGCGACCGTGCTCGGCTACTGTATGCCGAACGGGGACGTATCCGGCCTTGATTTGAACGCGCTCATGGGCGCGACGAACAGCGCCCTTGAAGACCAACGCTTCGGTGGGGTATTGATGAAGCTCGGTCAAGAAGTCGTCTACGGTTTCTTCTTCGGCTGGACATTCTTCGGCTGGGTGCGCCGGACAAAATCGCTTGCGCTCGATGAAGGCATGTCGTTCACACCGCAAGAACCAAAAGAGAAAAAATGAACTAAGTCAAAGGGGAAACTACGATGAACTATCTTGCCTTGATCAGTGTGACATTCATTGTCATCAGTGCTATTTTAGTCGCAATCGGATGGACGATCATCGCGCGTGATCGTCGCAACGTCGACAAACATAAAAAAGTCATGACGGCTGCCGCGATTGCCGCGACAACATTCTTCATTCTTTACGTCTCGCGTACGATTTTTGTCGGCAATACCGCTTTCGGCGGACCTGATTCAGTGAAGCCATACTATTTGGCGTTCATGATCTTTCATATCTTACTCGCGACGACAGGCGGGGTCCTCGGCTTGATCACGCTTTACCTCGGCTATAAAAACAAAGTCGAGAAACACCGGAAAATCGGACCGAAAGCTTCGGTCGTCTGGTTCTTCACGGCGATCACAGGGGTGACGGTATACGTCCTCCTCTACGTCGCCTATGACCCAGGTGAGACGACGAACGTCTTCCGTGCCATTATCGGTGGGTGAATCGAGAGAGGGGGAAGAGGATGAAACGGAATAGCTATATGACGGTCGGTTTGACGGTCGCCATTTTGGTGGCAATCGGCGTGGCCTCGTACTTCTTATTCTTTAAAGAAGAGGACTTGCCCGTCATCCAAGAGCCGACCCCGTTCACGTTGACGAACGCGCTCGACGGTCAGTCGTACAATTCGGACAACGGTAAAGTTAAAATCGTCACGTTCTTTTACACGAACTGCCCGGACATTTGTCCGCTCACGTTGCGCGACTTCATGAAGCTCGAGCAAGAGCTGAAAGCGAACGATCTATACGGGACGGACGTTGAGCTCGTCGCCATCACGGTCGACCCGGAAGTCGATACGGTCCCCGTCTTAGAGAACTACGGGGCGGCGTTCCAAGCCGAACCGACGGGCTGGAAGATGTTGACCGGAGACAAAGCCGATATCGACCGTATCACGCGTCAGCTTCAGTTCTACTATTCGAAAGCGAACAGTGGTCTCGTCACGCATGCGACGACGATGTATATCATCGATCGCAAGCATGACGTGCGCGCGGTCGCCCAAATGGCGACGGCAGGAGAAAAACCTGTCGACATCGAAACCATTATGGAGGACGTGTTAGTACTCGCGGCAGAAAAGGAGTGAAGAAGATGAATGATACGATGGCTGTCATCGGAAATGATTATTCCTACGGAGATGTGACGATTGCCGAACGGGCGATCGAGGATTTGATCGCTTGCAGCGCGATCGAATTCGGATTGCGTGAAGTGAAAGTCGTGTCTCTGTCGAAAGAGCAATACGATTATCAAATCATCGCACCCGTCTCGCTCGTCGAGGCTGAACGCTTGTATCGGTATGTGCGTGATCAGTTCGACTTATTGCTCGGACAGGTCGATGTGACGCTCAACGTCATCGGAGTATAAAAAATGGAGAACCCCAGCTAAACTGTACCCTGAGTAGTAGACACTAAAAAAAAGTCTACTGCTCAGGGTTTTTGTGTACACTGGACTAAATCATATTGGGAGTGAATTCGAGTGTCGAAGAAGATATTTACGTCAAAAGAAATAGATGCGCTAGCCGCAAATCCTTACGTTAAATCTGTGAGCCCGAAAGGGATCACGTATACCGATGAGTTTAAGGAACTTTTTATAGCACAGACGTTGGAAGGAAAGTTCCCTGTGGAAATCTTCCGGGGATGTGGATTCGATGTGGAGGTACTCGGTGAACGGCGTATGAGTTCTTGTAAAAATCGTTGGACACGAGCTTACCGAAAAGATGGGGTAATGGGGCTGCGCGATACACGATCAAGTAATTCAGGACGTTGGAGAGATAAAGAGCTGTCGACAGAAGAACGGTACGCGAAGCTCGAGGCCGAAAACAAACTGTTGAAAGCAGAGGTCGAACTATTAAAGGAGATCCGCCTGGCGGAAGGGAGAGGAAAGCTGGACTTAACGCATCGCAAAAGTATGAGCTGATTCAAGGTGTCATCATCAAGCACAAAATGAAGGGGATGGTCAGCCATCTCTGCCAGGTGGCCGGGGTGTCACGTCAGGGATACCACGCCTATTTCTCGGAACGGAGGAGACAGACCAGACAGGAGCGCGAATCGAAAGACGTGGCTCTTCGTGACCTCGTTCTGAAGGCGTTCCACTTCAAGAAGCGCAAGAAGGGTGCTAGGCAGATCAAGATGGTGCTGTCTGGTCATTTCGGTGTGACGATGAACCTGAAGTGTATCCGACGTATCATGCGGAAATACAACATCGTGTGTCCAATCCGCAAGGCGAAGCCATACAAACGGCTCATTAAGGCGACGGCCGAGCACCGGGTGGTGCCGAATCGCCTCAAACGCGAATTCAAACAGGGCACTCCCTACAAGGTGCTTCTCACCGATATCACCTACATATTTTACGGGAACGGTAAGCGAGCCTATCTTTCGACCATCGTGGACGGTTCGACCAATGAGGTACTGGCGCATCAACTCTCTGAGAACATCAATCTCGACATTGTATTGGATACGTTGAAGCGTTTACGGAAGAACCGGAGGATTCGCTTGGACAAGGACGCATTCATCCATTCAGATCAAGGAGGGCACTACACGAGCCCGACCTATCAGAAAGAGGTGAAGCGTATGAAGCTAGGTCAATCCATGTCCCGACGGGGCAACTGTTGGGATAACGCTGTCCAGGAATCATTCTTTGGACATTTCAAGGATATCGTCGAGTTAAAGGCCTGTACCACGTTCGATTCACTACAGCGTGAAATCCGAAAAACCATTAACTATTACAACCATCATCGTTATCAATGGAACATGAAAAAGATGACTCCCGTACAGTACAGGAATCATCTCCTTGAATCAGCATAAGTTTTTTTATTAATGTCCTTTACAAGGGGTACAGATTAAGCCGGGTTCTCCATTTTTTTGAACGCACAAAAGAAAAACCCCTTCGCTTATGCGAGGGCACTGAAAAACCCCCGCTCTATCCGAGCGTGAGAACGTGAAAAAGGCGATTGGCCCGACTTGTGTCGGGACGATCGCCTTTTTTCCTTGCCTTTAATCCGTTTTCTCTTTCCGGAGGGTGATGATTCGCTTCAGATTGACTGCGACGATGGCCATCACGCTCTGTAACGTCATGCCTTTCAGGTCTGGCGTCTTGTTGCGCGCCAGACCTTGTGGGTTCTTCAGTTGACTGTTTTTCGCCTCGACGGCGAAGCGTTTCCGACGATGGTCCTTGAAGTCATCGGTCTGCCCATAGTCAAGTTGATCGCTGTGCTCCCTTGATTTCAACGACACGCTATAGGATCTGGATTTGGCGCCGTCCTTGTAACAGCCTTTTCGTAACGGACATTGCTTGCACAGCTCGATGTTGAAGAAATGGCTCTCCACTTGGTTCTTTCCGACGTCCTTCCGTCCGCCACGGGCTTTGCGGACGGCCATATGCCCGGCTGGGCAGACGTAACGTTCGGCATCCTTGTTGTAGGTGAAACCCTCGACGCGGTTCGGTGCCGGCGAGTAGACTTGTGGGTTCAATGGCGCGACGAGCTTGCACCCTTGCGAGGCGGCATAGATCAGGTTGTCCCGGCTCGAATAGGCCCCGTCGCCCACGATGTGGTCGAACTCGGCCCCTGCGCGGTGGCTCTTCTCGACGAGCCTCGACATCTGATGCCCGTCCGACGCTTCGCCGGATGTGACGACGACGGCCGTGATGATGCCCTCCTCCGTCATCGCGAGATGATGTTTGTAACCGAAGAATGATGAGTCGGCACTCTTGTGCCCGGTCCGGGCATCAGGATCCCTGGAGACTTGAAGTTCGACGTGCGCATCCTCCGCGAACTCGCGGACACGGTTCACACGGTCACGGATGTGTTCGCGCGCCATCAGCTCAGGCATCTCGCCCTCGACGGTCTCGGCGACGGCGAGCGCATACGAGAGGAGCTGGTCGATGTCTGACTCGTTTGCCTTCTCCGGAAAACGTCCCTTCGCGTCGTTGGTCTCTTTGTAACATGCATGACGGAGCCCCTTCGCTTCCTCGATGATCGCCTGCCCGATCGGTTTTTGCCCATACCGGGCACGGGAATGGGTCGCGTCGACAATCAATGTTCGTGACTTGAGCAGTCCCATCCCTTTCGCGACCTCGACCGTGTGCTCGATCAACTTGTCGAGCAGCTCGTCGTCGGCCATGCGCTGACGACGGAACTTCGTGAGCGAGGAAGGATTGATGACGTCATCTTCCGGTGCCAGATCCAGAAAATATTTGTAGGCGAGGTCGGTCTTCGCCCGTCTGACGAGGTCGACGTCGGACAGGTTCGAGTGCGCCTTCAGGAACAGGTACTTGAACATCCGGACAGGATGGACGGCCATCCGACCGTTGTCATGGCAATACGTGTCCTCGAGCAGCTTGGTGATGAAATCGAACGGGACGAGGTCGTGGATGAGCCGTAGCTCGTCATCGGCCGGGATCAACAGGTCATAAAGGGCAGCGTATGGGCTCGGCGGCATGTTCGGCAGGTCGGGCATCATCGGGATCGCCTCCAAATGGGTTGGTTACTGCCAGTATAGTCCGGAATGCCGGGCGCGTACAGCGCCGCCCGAGGGCACGCCGACTCCCGGGGAATCAGCGGGCAAGGCGAGACCCAGCAGCGACGACGTCGCGATGCGGCTCGACGCCCGCCCCCAGGAAAGCGGCGTGCCGGACAGGGCGGCTGAAGGACAAGGAAAACAGATGAGCGTCATCCCAAACGGGACGACGCTCATCTGTTCAAAATCATTTGAAGTTTTTCAGTGCCCTCGCTTATGCAAGGGGTTTTACTTCGAGTGTCTCAGCGAGTGCGGCAAGACGACGCTCGCAATCACGGACGATTTCTTCCGGGAACTCTTCGTCGTACTCGACGCCGTGCGGGTAGTAATGTTTTCCGAGAATCGGTGTCAACATTTTAACGACCGCATGACGGTCCTCGATTTGTCCTTCAATCGCATATACCGGTAAGCGAAGGTAGAACGTCTCGCCTGTCGATTGTTTCTCGTACTTCATGTCATACGTTGCACGCTCATAGTCCCAAGCGCCTTCACGGATGAAATGATGATGATCCATGATCGTCTCGAGCAAACCGAAGCGGATCTCTTTTCCCTCGATGTGGAACTGCTCAAATTTCATCATAATCCTCCTTTTCCCTAATAAACCTCATATGTCATCATATCATATTCGAAAACGTTCTTGGAATAACGTGTGTTCAAATTGTGAAAAAAAGATGAACGCCTCAAGCCTGGGTGTCGAGGTAGTGGGCAATCTTGTCTGTAAGCCTCACACCGAGCGGCAGGAGCCCTTCCGAACCGAAGAAGACGTTGAACTCTAAAATGTAAAATTCACCGTCTGCGACGATGACGTCGAAGGCAGCGTGATTGATGTGAAGCGTTTTGGCGATATCGAGCACTTCCGCGACGACGTCTTCCGGGATGTCGTCATACGAGAAGTGGGCACCTTGGGCGACGTTGTTCAAGAACGCTTCGCTGACGCGCCAGTACGAACCGACGACTTCTTCACCGATGACGATGATCCGTAAGTCGCGGTCATTCGGGATATATTGCTGGACGTAGAACGTCTCGTGCTTGTCGACGTATTCGAGCCAGTCCTGTTCATGCTTGATGAGCCAGACGCCTTGTCCCATCGACGACTTGGCCGTCTTGGCGACGAACGGGTACTCGAACTCTTCCAAGACACGCTCAATCGTGTAAGGGTTTTTCCCGTAGATGAGCGTCTTCGGGATGCGGTGCGGGAACGTCGCCTTGAAGGCGCGCGTCATCTCAATCTTATCGTGCCCGAGGTGATACGTGGCCGGGGACGGGAAAATCGGTTTATTCAGTCCGTAGATGATCGAGTTGACCATCCAATATTCAGGGAACAAGACGAGGTCGGCCGCTCTTACTTTATCGAGCTGGTCGTAATAATATTCAGGTTTCGCATAGTCGGTCTTGATGCCGGCCGAACGAATCATGTTAAATGAGACTTTTTTCATAGCGAGGTGCACGGATGCACCTGTTCACTTCCTTTCTGGTTGGACGCTTGACAGTCACGTTCAATTATAAAGCCGATTGCTTACAGAGGGAATCAAATGTGTTAAAATCATGGCAGAAAGGGTGAAAGCCATGATTATTACTGAACAGACGATCGCCCTGCTCGATCAAACGGAATCGTTAGCCGATTTGATTGAAGCGAGCGAGTCGTTCCAAACATATATCGCCACGAAACAAGCGCGAGCCCAATCGGAGGAAGCGCGCCTCGTGGAACGTGAGTTCTTGCGGATGAAAGAAGATTACGAGTACGTACAGCGGTTCGGGAAACATCACCCGGACCACGATCGCATTAAAAAAGAGATGCATCTCGTCAAACGGCGTCTCGATGTCCAGCCAGAAGTGGCCGCATTTAAAAAAGCGGAACGCAGTTTAGATAAACTGCTCGGGGAAGTGAGTGAGCTGTTGGCCTTCTCGGTTTCTCCAAAAATCAAAGTCCCGACCGGAAACCCGTTCTTCGATGAAGGCGGATGTTCAGGCGGAGGAAGTTGTGGAGGCGGAAGCTGTGGATGTGCCATCTGAGACGTTTGAGTTGAATGGTCGAATCGGGTTCGTCGTCTACGTCCAATCGTTGAAGCAAGTGAAGGCGTTGCGTCGCTATGCGAACCTGTATTACGTGTCAAAGCGGGAGAAGTACGCCTTCTTGTATACCGACCTCGATGGACATGAGGCGATTCTCGAACAAGTGAGCGCGTTGCCGTTCGTCGAAGCGGTCGTCCGCAGTGAGCGGCCGTTCGTCGCGGAGACGTACGAATCGAAGCAGAAATAACACAAAGATGAAGGCGGCACCGCCTTCATCTTTTGTGGTGAAGGAGAACGGAGATGCGAGTGATTTCAGGAGAACGAAAAGGGACCCGACTCAAGGCGGTCCCGGGGTCGGCGACACGACCGACGACAGATAAAGTGAAAGAATCATTATTCAACATCATTGGCCCTTATTTCGCCGGGGGAGATGCGCTTGACCTATACGCCGGGAGCGGCGGGTTAGGGATTGAGGCGTTGTCACGGGGATGTGACCATGCCGTGTTCGTCGACAAGCAACGAAAGGCGATCCAGACGGTCACAGACAATTTGAAGACGACACACTATGAGTCCAAAGCGACGGTGTTGCAACAAGACGCCCGGTCGGTCCTCGACCAACTCGTCTTAAAAGGACAGCCGTTTAAATTGATTTTTATGGATCCGCCATATCATGCGGAAGAACATGTGCCGTTTTTACACATCATTGAGTCGAACCGACTATTGACGGACAACGGGGTCGTCGTCTGCGAACATGGCAGCGATGTGACGTTACCGGATCAGGTCGGGCAGTTGGGAAAAATCAAGGTGCAGCGCTACTCGGACGTGATCACGATCAGCTTCTATGAGTATGCGGCGACCGAGGAGTGAGAACATGTCAAAACGTATCGCGATTTGCCCGGGGAGCTTTGACCCGATTACGAACGGTCATTTAGATATCATCGAGCGGGCGGCAGCCATCTTCGACGAAGTCATCGTCGCCGTGCTCGAAAATTCGAGCAAGGCACCACTGTTTAATGTAGAAGAGCGCCTGTCGCTCATCCGTGAAGTGACGACGCATTTGCCGAACGTCACCGCCGACGCGTTTGGGGGATTGCTCGTCGAATATGCAGCGAAGCGTGAGGCGGCAACGATCGTCCGTGGGCTGCGGGCCGTCTCTGACTTTGAATATGAACTTCAAATCGCATCCATCAATAAAAAGTTGAATGAGAACGTGGAGACGCTCTTTATGATGACAAACAGCCAATATTCGTTCCTAAGCTCGTCAATCGTGAAAGAAGTCGCCAAATACGGGGCGTCCGTCGCTGAACTCGTCCCTGAACAAGTCGAGCACGCCTTGCGTCAAAAGTATAAAGTGAGCCAAGGGCAATGAAGTCGCTCAAAATCGGCTTCGGGTTGCTCCTGGCCGTCTTGATTTTCTTGTTTGTGCCGCTCCCGTATTACATCACCTACCCGGGGGAAGCAACGACGATTGAAGAATTCATGACGGTCGAAGGCGGGGACAAAGAACCCGGCGAGCTACAGATGGTGACCATCTCGCAACGTCGGGCGACTCCGCTTTGGCTCGTCGGCAGTTGGTTCACGCCGTTCACCGATGCCAGCCCGGCCAGTCGATACTTGTATGAGGGAGAAGGGGAAGCAGACTACGAGCGAAGACAAGAACTGTTGATGGCATCGTCCCAGCAGGCGGCGATTCAATACGCCTATGAGTTGGCGGACGCCGACGTGACGGTTTCGTTCGAAGGGATGTATGTCTCCGCCCCGATCAGCGGGTCGCTCGCGGCGAACGTTTTGAAACCGGGTGACGTGATCACCGCCATCGACGGCCAGTCGTTCGCGTCGCGTCTCGACTTCATCGAACGTGTCGCTTCGTTCGAAGCCGGCGATGAAGTGTCCGTTACGCTCGAACGGGATGAACGGGAGCTGGAGGTCGATACGCTTATCCAGCCGCTCGACCGGACCGGCGACCGGGTCGGTCTCGGGATTTATGAACCGTTACCGATTCAAGACGTGCGCACAGTCCCGGAAGTCTCGTTCGAACTGACGAACGTCGGAGGACCTTCGGCCGGTCTTATGTTCACGCTTGAAATCTTTGATCAGTTGACACCGGGTGATTTGACAGGTGGGGCTGTGATCGCCGGTACCGGCACGGTCGATGAGACCGGGACCGTGGGACCAATCGGCGGGGCGTGGCAAAAAATCGTCGCCGCCGACCGGGCCGGTGCGTCGGTTTTCTTCGTGCCGGACGGATCAAATTACGATGAGGCGATGGAATCGCTCGATCGCCTAGACAGTGACATCAAAGTCGTTCCGGTCAAGACGGTCGAGGAGGCCATCGATTATTTGGAGTCAATGAATTGAGGGGTTTGTACGTGTTCGACGAGTGACCGATTTCCGAGAGGAAGGCGATACGCCTCGGTCACTCGAGCCTCGAACGCAAGGTCAGGATGGTACTTGCTCATGAGCGGTACGTCTTTTTTTATGCCTTTCAACACGATTCGTCCAATCGCGTTGAACGCGAGCGGGCGGACGTAAGGCACCTCATCGAAACGCTCTGGCAGCTCATCGCGGCGCCAATGGACGAGCACAGAGACGAGAGCACGTTGAATGGCGGTCCGAGTGTAGCGTCTCGTCAACAGTCGAGCGAGCGCCTGCTCGAACGTCGGCTCGAGACCGGCTTGAATCAAACGCGGTGATAACGAACTGTCGATGCCGACAAGTTGGTCGAGCACGTCTTTCGGGGTCGTCCGTAACTTGTACTGCAAGACGGGCCAATAGAGTGACCAGTGTGCCATCGACACGTCCGCAAACAGGGCTCTCGTGGCGTCAGGGACGGCCCGGACCATACCTGTCTCCAAGTAGTGGCCGCGCACCCCCGTGGCCGACATGACGTCTGAGACGCTTGGGTCATGGTATCCCGCACCGAGGCGACGAATCGTATGGAGCTCGATCGTCGTCGCCGCTTTCGCGTAGTGATAGGCGAGGATATTGTTCGGGAGCGTCAAGTCGAAATCGGGATAGAGCGCACCGAACGCCTCACTCGACGCTTTGGCCGAGGATCGTCCTTGGTCAAGCGCTTCTTTTAGTGCCGTCTGATAAGCTGGCGTCGCCTCGATGTTTGCGGCCGCGGCCCGTTTCACGGCTGTGATGTCTCCGCTCTCGCTTCCGAACGACAGGGTTTGGCACTGCATGCGTTCGGCGATGGCGACGGCGGCGCTTGCGAACCGGTCGGCACGTTGTACCCCGTAACGGGTCGGCAGTTCCACGACGAGGTCAATCGCGCCCGTCTGGACGGCCGCTTTCGCGCGGCTCCATTTGTCGAACGCCGCCGGTTCCCCGCGTTGGGTGAACTGGGCGCTCATGACGGCGATGACGGCATCGGCGCCCGTTTCGATCCGTGCTCGTTCAGCTTGATGGAGATGCCCGTTATGGAACGGGTTGTACTCAGCGATGATGGCCGTTTTTCGCATAAAATTACTCCTTTGCATTGTCGATTGGATTGGTGTAAGATGGATAAGTACGCTTTGGCAAAGCGCCGTCGTCAACTGATTTTAGTGTAAAGAAAAAACATTGACAAAACAAGTTGGCCTATCTATAATTCATATTGTTGCAATTGAGGTGATTCGGATGAAGTGGTCTATTGCACAGCTACTTAAGCTACGAAACCAGGGTGACAGTTTTGCCATCGACGAGATGGTCGAACTACCAGAGCTTACTCAGCTCCATCCGGATATCCGTTCGATTCGCCCGGTGCATGTGCACGGGGATGCGTCGTTCACATCTAATCAAGTTACATTCAATTTGAAGGTTCAAGGTGACCTGACGTTGCCAGATGCGCGTACGTTGGACGATGTCATCTATGAATTTGATATTGAATCGCTCGAGCCTTTCTTTTTGGAGAATGGGCGTTATACGGAGCAATTCGATGATGTCAATTTGCCAGAAGGAAATACGATTGATCTGCGACCAATCGTAAGAGAGCTCATCATGTTAGACGTCCCGATGCAAGTTTTCGGGAACGAAACAGACAAAACTCAGGTTGAAGGGGAAGGCTGGTCCGTCATTGACGAGCAGCCGGACGACCAACCAAAAATTGACCCGCGCCTCGCGGGCCTCGCCGACTTGTTCTCTAAAAAAGAGGACGAGAACGGCTAACTTTTCAAGGAGGTGGACAACGATGGCAGTACCATTCCGTAGAACGTCGAAAACTCGCAAACGTCTTCGTCGTACTCACTTCAAACTCAACGTACCTGGTATGAACGAGTGCCCGAACTGTGGCGAAATGAAGCTTTCTCACCGTGTATGCAAATCTTGCGGACACTACAACGGTAAAGAAGTAACAAGCAAATAATGCGAAAAGAAGCGGTCTCCTCGGAGATCGCTTCTTTTTTTCTTTTTGGGTCGTGGAAATAGATTGTGGTAAACTTTTGAGTGCAGACTAGACGTGGAGGGATGGCAATGAAGCCGATTAAACGAATTGGGATTATCGGGAACGGCGCCGTCGGCATGCTGATGGCTTCGCTGTTCGAACCGGATTATACGGTGACGCTCTATGGCCGTGTCGACGAGGCGACGACCGTGACGATCGAACGAATCGGCGTCACGAACGGGAAGGCTCATGTAAGCCTTTGTCCGGTGACGTCACTCGTCGAGTCGGAGCAGGACGTTTTTTTTGTGACGACGAAAGCACACCAGGTCGAGGCGGCGACGGAACGATTGTCAGGGGATGTGCCCGTCTTCATCTGTTCGAACGGGATCGCCCATCTCGACTACGCACGGAAACGAGGGTTTCATCTCGGCGTGGTCGAACATGGCGTGAGCCGCGACGGCGCCCGGCTCCAGCATACCGGGCTCGGGCGCATCCGGATTGGCAGCCTCGGCTCGCTCGAAGAGATGTCGTTCAACGCATCTCCACTCGATGTCGTCTGGGAAGCAGACATCGAGCAAGTCGTCACCGAGAAGCTATTCGCGAACGCGATCATCAATCCGATCACAGCGCTCTGTCGTGTCGAAAATGGTGCGGTCGCTTCGCCGCCTTGCCGTGACATCGCCGATGCCGTCTATGCGGAATTGTCCACATTGTTCGACCGGCACGTGCCTTATACATATATCGAGACCATCATTGAAAAAACGGCCCATAACCGGTCTTCCATGTTACGTGACATCGAAGCAGGGCGCCAGACCGAGGTCGACGCCATCTTGACACCGCTGTTGAAACGGGCCGACGAGCGAGGCATCACATTGACCGTCATTCCCGTCCTACAAAAATTAATTTTAGGAGCGAGCGTATCGTGCTAGTGTATATCGTTTCATTTCCACTCGTCATTTGGTTTATGGTGTATATGATACTTAGAAAAATTATGCCGAAATCGGTTAATACGTTCAAACTCGTCTGTGATGCCGGCGTGGTCCTATGGTTCTATGCGTGTGGGATTTTGCTCGAGGCGATTGTCGGGGTCGATGTGTTCTGGCTGCTGCTCGCCGTCTGTGCCGCCATCTTCCCTGCCAACGCCATTTGGCAGCGGGTTCGCCATGAGGATGTCGTCTATTCGAAGATGTTCGTGCACGGGTGGCGCCTATTGTTTTTGTTGCTCGTCCCGGCCCACTTCGTCTTGTTCACGATCGGCATCGCACGCGAGATGATGTATTAATTGTTTGAAAGGAAGTCGTTATACGTGAGGATAGAGTCGCTAGATGCCATGTACGCCCCGTCGTCTCCGATGATGCAGGTGGAGACAGGTTATTCGAAATGGCTGGACTATAAAGGGATGGACGAACTCGAGGCGAGGGCTGACGAACTGACCGGACGTTCGTTCACGCATTTGCCCGCGCTTGTAACTATATTGCGAGACCAACAAACCGTCCACGGTCCGATGTCTCCCGCGCTCGAATCAAAGCTCGACGCGTTGGCTCGTGGCGAGGCGTTGACGATGGTGACCGGACAGCAAGTCGGGGTATTCGGTGGTCCGTTGTTCGCGGTGTATAAACTGTTGACCGTGATCAAAAAAGCCAAACAGGCAGAAGCGAAACTGAACAAACCGGTCATCCCGATTTTTTGGATGGCGACCGAGGATCACGACTATGCGGAAATCAACCACGTGTTCGTGAGCCAACCGTTGTCGCGTCAATTGCGTAAAGAGGCGCTATCGACGGTCCCGCTCGCCGGCAAGGCATCGATCGGGGAGTTAGAATTCGATCGACTGAAAATTGAGCTCGTGCAAATGCTACAGCGTGTGCTGTTATCAGAGACGGAGACGCCATACACGACGACACTTTATCAAGAGCTCGTCGCCGTGCTCCAAGCGAGCCATTCGTTCGCCGAATTTTTCGGGCGGATGATGCGCCGGTTCGTCGGAGAAGACTTCATCCTGTTCGACCCGCACCAACCGGAAGTCCGGGCGCTCGAGCGCGATGCATTCAAGCGGTTGATTCGCGAACACGATCGTCTGAACACGGCGCTACGAGAGGCGTTCGAGGATGGCATGCCACACGTCGACTTGAACCGGGATGCGGCCCATCTGTTCTATCACGACGGCACACGCGAGTTGTTGACGAAACAAGACGGGGTGTTCACGACGAAACGAGGCCATCGATTCACCGAGGCCGAGTTGCTGCAACAAGTCGAGGAGCACCCGGAGCGGTTCTCGAACAACGTCGTGTCACGTCCGCTCATGCAAGACTTCTTGTTCCCGACGCTCGCTTATATCGCCGGCCCGGGGGAAATCGCCTACTGGCTTCAGTTGCGCCCGCTGTTCCATCTCTTTGGTTGGAACATGCCGCTCCTCATCCCACGGCTCGGGGCCGTCCTCGTTTCGACGAACGATGAGAAGAAGCTTGCCCAAGAAGGCGTGACGCTCGTCGATTACTTGACGAACCCGTTGCCGGACCATACGTTCGATGACGAGGCGTTCGACCAGAGTCTTTACGCCTACCGAACGCTCACGGAAGCGCTCGGTCGCGAAGCCGGGAAGCGGGGCCATCGATTTGACGCCAAGGCGCGACACGTACTTGATCGGCTCGCTGACGAGATGCGGGCCGAGGCGAAACGTGACCAATATCGGTTGAACAGTCGGCGGATTCATCTGTCGACAAGGCTCTTACCGATGGATGCGCCGCAAGAACGGATCTGGTCGATGGTACCGCTCTTGAATCGTCATGGCCTCGATGTGTTCAAACGGCTATTTGCCGCCTACGAACAGTCTGAATCGGAGCGATGTCTCGTTAAACTGTAAAATAAATACCATTGTTTTTTGATGGTTCCCTGAGCAATCAGGGAATCTTTTTTGTTTGTTACCTTTTTGTTTCCTCTTTTCGCTAAAAACCTATGCGGCGCTTGACATTTTTATGATAAAGTAAACGTAATAAAATAGTTGAAAAATGTAGGTTGAGAGGGTTTTTGTATGTTTGAGCATGAAACGGTTTTAAAAATGGAGTCCATTGAGGGATTGAATATTAAGCCAGACGGGATTTATGTCGATTGTACGTTAGGAGGAGCCGGTCACAGCGAAGAGATTGTCAAGCGTTTGACGACAGGCCATCTGTACGCCTTTGACCAAGACGACGTCGCGCTCAAGCACGCGAGTGAGCGGTTGGCTCCATATGAGGACCGGGTTACGTTCATTAAAAGCAACTTCGTCCATTTGAAAGATGAACTGCTGGCACGGGGAATCACCCAGGTCGATGGGGTATTGTTTGACCTTGGCGTGTCTTCGCCGCAGCTCGATGAGGCCGAACGTGGCTTTAGCTACAATTACGACGCGCCGTTAGATATGCGCATGGACCGTTCGCGTGAGCTATCGGCTTACCATGTCGTCAACGAATGGCCGTTCGGGGACCTTGCCCGCATCTTCTTTACATACGGGGAAGAAAAATTCTCGAAACAGATCGCCCGCAAGATCGAGCAAGCCCGTGCCGTCAAGCCGATCGAGACGACGTTTGAACTCGTCGAGTTGATTAAAGACGCGATTCCGGCGCCGGCACGACGAAAAGGCGGACACCCTGCGAAACGAACGTTCCAGGCGATCCGCATCGCCGTCAACGATGAATTGAACGTGTTCGACCGCGCCGTCCAAGACGCGATCGATCTACTCGCCATCGGTGGACGGATTTGTGTCATCACGTTCCACTCGTTAGAAGATCGGATTTGTAAGCAAGTCTTCAAAGAGAGAAGCCAGCATCCGCCGTTACCACCAGGATTGCCGGTCATCCCGAAAGAGTTTGAACCCGAGTTGAAGTTGATCACGCGCAAGCCGATCACGGCCGGGGACGTTGAACTTGAAGACAACCGCCGGGCCCGTTCAGCCAAGCTTCGGGTCGCAGAAAAACAAAAATAGACTGTACGTAGGAGGGATACCTGATGCCAGAAGCTGCTCGCAAGGCTTTGCAGCCTCAAATTTCGCCGAATCGCAATCCGATTCCGCAAGAACGACCAATACCAGCTCCAAAACGACGTACGTTGACTTTGTTCGAATCCATCCTGTACCCGACCATGATCTGTTCAGTTGTCTTGTTCGGTGGCATCACGGTATCGAAACATAACGAAGCGTACAACATCATGCGCGACACGGCTCTGATCACACAAGAGACGAACACGATCGCGAAAGAGAATGAAGAATTGAAGTATGAGATCGCCCAACTAAGCTCACCTGAGAGAATCTATGCGATTGCTGAAAAGCTCGGAATGCAATTCAATGAGAACAACGTCAAGGTGATTGACTGATGAATTCTCTACAACAGAGTAAAAAAAGAGTGGCGTGGGTGGCGATTGTTTGCTTCACACCACTCTTTTTATTTTTTGTCGGTTGGTTCCTTTATTTGTCCGTCTTCCAGACGTACAAAGGGGAAAACATGCTCGCCTTCGCCGAGGAAGAACGCTGGAAAGCGGTCAGTACGTTAAAAGCGGAGCGGGGCGAGATTTTTGATCGGTTTGGACAACCAATCGCCATCAACATCCCGTCGTACCGAGTCGTGGCCGTGTTGAAGCTCGGCGGCGAGCGGGTAGAAAACAAGACGCTCATGCCCGAAGCGTTTCCTGAGGCCGCGAAGCAACTTGCGACCGTGCTTCCGATGACGGAAGGTGACATCTTGAAACGGCTCGAGCAAAACAAAGACCGTGGGCAAATCGAGTTCGGCGTGCCGGGTCGTGATTTGACGGTCGAACAAAAAGAAGAGATTGAAACGTTCAAGATTCCCGGGATCACGTTCGTCGAAGAACCGAAACGCTATTATCCGAACAAAGTGTTCGCATCAAGCGTCGTCGGATACGCCCAAAAGATTGACCAGAATGGGCGGATCGAACTCGTTGGAGAACTCGGGATTGAAAAGTCACTCAATGACGTCTTGAGCGAGTCGTATGGGCTGTATCGGTTCGAGAAAGATTTGGCCGGCCGTCAACTCGTCTCGAGTGACGAGCAATTGAAGGTTGACCCGGAAGATGGGGCGGACGTCCAACTGACGATCGATCACCGCATTCAACAGCTGCTCGATACGAAGATGGAAGAGCTGTATAAAGAGTACAAGCCGAAGAATGCGACGGCGATCATTATGGACCCGAAGACCGGCGAAATCATCGCCTTGTCGGACCGCCCATCATTCGATCCGAACACGCGTGAAATCAGCTCATACAGCAACTTCTCGGTATCGTCCCGCTTCGAGCCGGGGTCGACGATGAAGATCTTCACGTTGGCCGCTGCCATCAACGAAGGTGTCTACAACCCGAACGAACTGTACAAGTCGGGTTCATATAAGTATGGCAAGACCGTATTCAATGATTACAACATTACCGGATGGGGTACGATTCCTATGGTAGAAGGCGTCTGGCACTCGTCGAACGTCGCCTTTTCGATATTGGCGAACGAACGGCTCGGACTCAGTCGCTACGAGGATTATTTCAAAGCGTTCAAGTTCGACCAACGCACGGGCGTCGATTTACCGGGCGAGGTCAACAGCCAGTTCGATTTCGAGAGCCCGCTCAACGTCTTGATCACAGCATGGGGTCAATCGACGGCCGTCACGCCAATGCAAATCTTGCAAGCGACGTCGGCCATCGCGACCGATGGGACGATGAAGCAACCTCATGTCATTAAAAAAGTCGTGAACCGTGAGACGGGCGAGACGATTCGGACGACGAATCCGAAAATCGTCGGACAGCCAATTACAGCCGAGGCGGCAAAACAGACGCGGGAAGCACTTGACGGCGTCGTCAATAGTGACGTCGGGACGGGGCAATTGTACGCCCTTGACAACTACCGCGTCATCGGGAAAACCGGGACCGCGCAAATTGCGGAGAACGGGAAGTATTTGAGTGGACAATATATCCATTCGTTCGTCGGCATGGCGCCGGAGGACGATCCAGAACTCGTCATGTATATCGCCGTCGACCGTCCGAACAGCGACTCGTCGACGACGGGACCACGCATCATGGCACCGCTGTTCAAAGACGTGATGGACGTCGCGCTCCGTTACCGGAGTGTCGAGCCAGACAAACAGGCGAAGACGATCGATGCGTCGACGAAGACGACAGAGTCATTCGTCGGGCAAGGCCGTGACGAGGCGGTGAAGGCGGCCAAGGCGGCGGCATTCACACCGGTGTCACTCGGCAGTGGCGAAACGGTCATCGCGCAAAGTCCGGTCGAGGGTCAACCGTACGTCGTCGGCGAGCGCTTGCTATTGAAGACGGATGAGTCGTTCACGATGCCGGTCTTGAAAGGTTGGTCGCTCCGTGATGTGAAACGGTTGGCGACACTTTACCAATTGAATTTAGAAATAGACGGTACCGGCTTCGTCACGTCCCAGTCGATTGGGAAAGGCAAGCCTGTCAAGACCGGGGCAACGTTAAAAGTGAAGCTCCAGTCACCGTCGAACTAACGCAAAGGGATGAAGAGGGCCTCGGCTCTCTTTTCCTTTGTCACAGGAGGAAATGGTTATGGAACAGTTGACGATACAAACACTCGCATCTTGGTTCGGCATGAAGACAGATGATACGCGTGAGGTGCGCCACGTCGCAACCGACTCGCGAGACGATAACGCCGACGGCTTGTTCGTCCCAATCATCGGGGCGCGTGTCGATGGACACGATTATATCGAGGCTGCCGTCAAACAAGGTGCGATCGTGACGTTTTGGGAGCAAGACCGGCCGTTGCCGGAAGGGATTGTCGCCATTCCGGTCGCATCGCCGCTTCAGGCGCTTCAAGAGGCGGCGGCCCGCTACTTGGCAGAGATTGATCCAAAAGTCGTAGCCATCACCGGATCGAACGGAAAGACCTCGACGAAAGATATGATCGCCGTCGTGCTCGGCGAGACGTTTAAGACACACAAGACGGCAGGCAATTTCAACTCGGATGTCGGCTTGCCGCTCACCGTGTTACGGATGCCACGCGATACGGAAGTCGCCGTCCTCGAGATGGGGATGAACGGATTCGGTCAAATTGAATTGTTGTCGAAGCTCGCTAAACCGGATATCGCTTTCGTCACGAATATCGGAGAGTCGCACGGAGAACAAGTCGGGGGGCGCGAGGGCATCGCCAAGGCGAAACTCGAGATCAAAGCCGGTCTGAAACCGGGTGGCGTCTTGATCGTCGATGCCGACGAGCCGCTCCTCAGTGAAGCTGGCGGGTACCGCGTCGGTTATGAGGCGACCGCTGACGGCAAACTCGAGGTCGTGGAGGCGACGTTTGACGCTTCGATTTTCCGATACAACAACGAGATGTATGAATTGAAAGTGCTCGGCGCCCACCAAATTCGCAACGCTGCCTATGCGATCGCTTGCGGACTCAAGTTCGGATTGGGACACGATACGATCCAACGCGGACTCGATCGGGTCCAGTTGACATCGATGCGGATGGAGAAGCGGATGTTCGGTGATGCGCACTTGATCAATGATGCCTATAACGCCAGCCCGACTTCGATGATCGCCGCCATCGAGACGATGAAAACACTTGAAGGGTTCACGCGACGTGTCCTCGTCCTCGGGGACATGTATGAACTTGGCGCAGATGAAGTCACGCAACACGAAAGTGTCGGCCGTGTCATCACGGCCCCGGTCACAGATTGCGTGCTCATCGGAGAGAAGGCGAAATGGATTGCGAACGGCATTACCGACCCGCGTGTGAACGTGACAACGGTGCCGACCGTCGAGGAAGCGAAAGTGCTTCTCGGCAGTTATCAACGCCCCCAGACTGTGATATTGTTAAAAGCATCGCGAGGACTGGCGCTTGAGCGCTTAGTTCAATAAAGAGAGTAGTGAGGTACGAACATGCTAATCAGTTTAATCGTCTTAATCAGTTCATTATTGACCGTATTGGTCGTCATGCCGCGGGCCATCCCGGCACTGCGTAACTTAAAGTTTGGCCAAGAAATCCGTGACGAAGGTCCGGGTTGGCATCAAAAGAAATCAGGCACTCCGACGATGGGAGGCATCGTCATTTTGCTCGCCCTCATCATCGGATTCCTCGTCTCGGTCGTCTTCGGAGAAGCCGTCGCCGGATTCGGGACGCTCTTGTTCGTGACACTCGCCTTCGGTGTGATCGGCTTCCTTGACGACTACATCAAAGTCGTCAACAAACGTAACCTCGGTTTGACATCGCTCCAGAAATTGATCGGCCAAATCGTCGTCTCCGTCCTGTTCGTCTGGTTCCTCTCACTCGGTGGGGAGCTCGACACGACGATTCAAATCCCGTTCACCTCGATCGCGTTTGAAACGGGTTGGTTCTATGTGGCCATCGTCATCTTCTGGCTTGTCGGTTTCTCGAACGCGGTCAACTTGACGGACGGTCTCGACGGTCTCGTCTCGTTCTCGGCCATCCCGACGTTCGCCTTCTTTGGCATCTATGCCCTCGGGCAAGATGAAGCCGGAATCGCTTGGTTCGCCTTCAGTGCCGTCGGCGCCTTGCTCGGTTTCCTCGTCTTCAATAAATACCCGGCAAAAATCTTCATGGGCGACACGGGGTCGCTCGCCCTCGGTGGTGCGGTCGCGGGTCTCGCCCTTATGCTCAAGCTCGAGTTGTTGCTCGTCTTTGTCGGTATCATCTTTGTCATCGAGACGCTCAGCGTCATTTTGCAAGTGCTCTCGTTCAAGACGACGGGCAAACGAATCTTTAAGATGAGCCCGATCCATCACCATTTCGAAATGGTCGGTTGGTCAGAATGGCGCATCGTCTTGACGTTCGGTGGAATTAGTTTGATCACGGCAGTCTTGTCGTTACTACTCATGTAATGGATGGTGGAAGACATGCAACAACAGTGGAACGATAAACGAGTCCTCGTACTCGGCGCGGCACGGAGCGGCATCGCCGCTGCCGCTTACTTAAGAAATGTCGGCGCGAACGTGACCATCAATACCGGGAGCGAACCGTCAACGGAAGAACGGATGAAAATCGAAGCGCTCGGCATCAACGGCGTCTTCGGTTCCCATCCGCTCGAATTGCTCGACACGACGGATATGATCGTCAAAAACCCGGGCATCCCGTATCACATCCCGCTCCTTCAAGCAGCGCTTGAGCGGAACATCCCGATCTATACAGAAGTGGAGCTCGCCTACTTGGCGACCGATGCCATGTTCGTCGCCATCACTGGTTCGAACGGGAAGACGACGACGACGACGCTCGTCCACGAATTGCTTAAAGGGGGAAGTCGTCCGGTGCATGTGGCAGGGAATATCGGTTTCCCGGCCATCGAAGTGGCATCGAAAGCGAAGCAGGGTGACGTCATCGTCATCGAGCTGTCGAGCTTTCAACTGATGGGCGTCGAACAGTTCCATCCGCAAGCGGCGGCACTGTTGAACTTGTCACCGGCGCATTTGGATTACCACGGCGACTTTGACTCGTATGCCGATGCCAAAGGAAACTTGTTCCGGAACATGACGGCCGCAGACCGTGTCGTCGTCAAAGGCAGCGACACGGAAGTGATGAAACGTGTCCCGTCCGGTCTTCCCGTCTCAACGTTCGGTTACGACAGTGGAGACGCACACGTAGTGGACGGTTGGATCACGCTTCATGGAGAACCGGTCATCCGCGTCGAGGACCTTGCCCTTGGTGGGGCCCATAACGTCGAGAACGTGTTGGCAGCCTTGTTGCTCGTCGAACCGTTCGACATTCCGCGAGCACACATCGAACGCGTCCTTCAGACGTTCGGCGGAGTGGCCCACCGTACAGAGAGCCTCGGGCGAGTGCTCGGCCGCCGGGTGTATAACGACTCGAAAGCGACGAACAACGTGGCCGCCGAAGCCGCATTGAACGGTTTCGAGGCCCCGATCGTCTGGGTGTGCGGAGGACTCGAACGTGGCGCCGACCTCACTTCTCTCGTTCCGGCGCTCGGCCGGGTCAAAGCGATTGTCGCTTATGGCGAGACAGCAGAGCGGTTCAAGTCGTTAGGTGAGGCCGAGCTGATTCCGTCGTTCGCGGTCGCTACGCTCGAGGCGGCGGTACCGCTCGCGTTCGAACAGTCGGCGACTGATGACGTGATCTTATTATCGCCGGCTTGTGCAAGTTGGGATCAATATAAGACGTTCGAAGAGCGCGGCGAACATTTCGTCCGACTCGTGAATTCATATGAGGAGGCCAATCGATGAAAGTTATGATTTCTGGTGGAGGGACGGGTGGACATATCTACCCGGCACTCGCTCTTCTCGACACACTCAAAGCGAGGCACCCGAACCTCGAGGTGCTTTATATCGGGACTGAGAACGGTCTCGAGGCTGACCTCGTTCCACGGGCGGGCGTCCCGTTCAAATCGATCCGGATTGCCGGACTAAAACGTTCTCTATCGCTAGACAACATCAAGACGGCGTATTGGTTCATTCAATCCGTCCTCACGTTACGTAAAGAGATGAAGACGTTTCGTCCGGATGTCGTCATCGGAACGGGTGGCTTCGTCTCAGGACCGGTCGTCTTTACGGCACAGCAGCTCGGAATTCCGACCATCTTGCATGAACAGAACAGCATCCCGGGCTTGACGAACAAGTTCCTCTCGAAGAAAGCCGACCGCGTCGCCTTGTCGTTCGCCGGTTCTGAGTCGCAGTTTCCCGGAGCCAACGTTCGCGTCATCGGAAACCCGCGTGGGAGCGAAGTGTTGAAGACGACCGTAGATGAGGCGGCCGTCCGTGCCGAGTACGGGATCGATGAGCGGCCGATCGTCTTGATTTACGGCGGAAGCCGCGGGGCAGAAGCGATCAATCGCGCTGTCATCGAAGCTATTCCCGAGCTCGCGGCTGAACCGGTGAACGTGCTCTACGTGACCGGGAACGTGCACTACGACAACGTCGTGACCACCGCGCCAACAGCTGAAAACGTCCATGTCTTGCCATACGTCTACGATATGCCTGAGCTTCTCGCTTGCGCGAGCCTCGTCGTGTCACGGGCCGGCGCGTCGACGATCTCGGAGTTGACCGCGCTCGGTCTACCGAGCATCTTGATTCCGAGCCCGTATGTGACGGCCGATCATCAGACGAAAAATGCGTCAGCCCTCGTTGAGAGCGGCGCGGCCGAATTGATCAAAGAAGGAGACTTGACGGGCGAGACACTCGTCAAGTCGATCCGTCACGTATTGGCACATCATACTGAGATGGCAGAAGCATCGAAACGGCTAGGATTCCCGCAAGCTGCGGAATCACTCGCCGACCTCGTCGAAGAAGTCCGCCGATAAAGGAGAATAGACATGGAGACACGTCAGAACACCGTTCGTAGTTTAGAAGACCGTATCCCGTATATGAAAGATCAGCGTCGTAAAAAAGCGAACCGACGCTTGTCGACCATCTTGATCTTATTCGCGGTGCTGATCGCACTCGTCGTATATATGCAGACGTCGGTCTCTGACGTGAAGGCGGTGAACGTGAACGGTCTGTCCTGGCTGACAGAAGCGTACGTGCTCGCCGGGACGGACATCGATACGTCCACAAAAATCGTTCAAGTGTCACCGAAGGAGATTGAACGAGAACTCCGCGCCGTGCCTGGCGTGAAAGATGTCGACGTCGACCGCTCATGGTATAACATCGTGACAATCGATGTCGAAGAAGAAAAGATGATCGCGTACTCGCGGACGGATCAAGAAGAAGTCGTGGTACTTGCCGATGGCTCGCTTCATCCGACTGGCGGTATCACCGACCCTGAGAAGTTAAAGGACGGTCCACTCTTGCGTGAATTCACGGATAAAACGGAACTCGAAAAAATCGCGACTGAGCTTGAACAAGTTGATGACGCGATGCGGGCCCGGATGTCGGAGATCGTGTTCTCGAAACAAGACGGGGAATCGACCCGATATGAGATTTATATGAACGACGGCAACACGATTCAAACGCCGACGTTCAAGCTCAGTCAAACCGTCTCCAAATACGGTGAAATCTATGAAAACATTCCAAAAGGACAACGAGGAACTGTCGTCATGGATGGCGGATATTATTTCGTCCCGTATGAAAAACCGAAAGAATAATCTGATATTTTACAGTCCTTAGACACATAAGGGCTGTTTTTTTATCGATTGTAATCGAATTGACACCCCAAAACCGCTTAATTTGTAGGATTCTACCTTTTCTCACTATCTTATTTGTTGTAAACTTAGACGTGAGATATCTTGCCGGACCTAACAATATTTTTGGATATCTGTAACAATGTAACGGAATTCAAGTTTAGAAATTAAAGCGCGGAGGTGTTTCCCTTTTGGAAGCGAATGGTTATGTGGCCGCATTGGATATAGGAACGTCAGAAATTAAGCTCGTCGTGGGTGAATTACTCGGGGGAACGCTTAACATTTTGGCGGAGGGGTGTGCCCCGTCTGCAGGAGTAAAACGTGGCGCCGTCGTCGACATCGATAAGACGGTTCAAGCCATCAAACAAGCCGTCGAACATGCCGAAGCGGCACTCGGTGATCAAATTCGGTCGGTATATGTTGCCATCGAAGGGGAACATATCCAAATCGCCCCATGTCACGGAATCGCGTCGGTCAAACGAGAAGACCAAGAAATCACGGATACAGACGTCATCGAAGTCATCAACTCGGCGCAAGTCATGCGCTTGCCGGACGAGATGAGCGTCATCGATGTGATCCCGTCGTCATTCACGGTCGATCAACAGACAGGTGTCGTCGATCCTCGGGGAATGCTCGGCTATCGTTTAGAGATGCACGGGAAGATGGTAACTGGTTCGAAGACGATTTTACATAGCATTCGTCGCTCCATCGAACGAGCGGGTCTGAAACTCGAAGGGTTCGTCCTCGGCAACTTGGCACTCGGTATGAGCGCGGCATCTGTCGACGAAATCGATCTTGGTATCGGATTGATCGATATCGGACATGAAAAGACAACCGTCTCTGTCTTCTATCGGGGCGACCTTGTCTACTCATATATCCTTCCTGTCGGAGGCGATCATATGACACGCGACTTGGTTTACAAGCTCAACTGTAAATACCAGGACGCCAAAGTGGCGAAAGAAGAATACGGACTCGCCCTTGAAGAAATGGCCGACGCATCCGAGGGCTTCTCGTTCACGAACATTAACGGAGAAGTCACGTTCGAACCGCAAGCAGAAATTAGTTATGTTTTAGAGGCAAGAATAGAGGAAATGTTTACACTTGTGTTGAATAGAGTGCAAAAGGTAGGCGTCCCGACGCTCAGTGGAGGATATCTCCTCTGCGGTGGGGCCGCTGCTTTACCTGGCATCCAAGAATTGGCGACTCGTGTTATGGGTCAAACGACGAGACTGTATCAGCCTTCGTCGATTGGCGTCAGACACCCGAAATACGCGACCGCGGTCGGCGTCCTCAAGTACGTGCTTATGAGCGATCATCACGTCTCGAAGTCACGACTTGAAAAGCCGGAAGAGCGCGTGACCGTCACGAAACCGGACGGCACGATGCCAAACGACCACGACCACGAACACGACGTGGATTTGGAGCGGGACGATCGCGAAACGAAAAATGGATTTGGCCGCTTAATGGAAAAACTATTTGGCGTGTAAACTTGACGTTGTGTTAACAATTGGAAATTACGTAGGGGGATACCTGAAATGATGTACTTTGATGAGGCGATTGACGCCGTAGCAAAAATTAAAGTAATTGGAGTCGGTGGTGGCGGTTCAAACGCCGTCAACCGTATGATCGAGCACGGAGTGCAAGGTGTCGAGTTCATCGCCGTCAACACAGACGCGCAAGCACTCAACATGTCAAAAGCAGACGTTAAGCTTCAACTTGGCGCGAAATTGACGCGTGGCCTCGGTGCCGGCGCAAATCCTGATATCGGGAAAAAAGCGGCAGAAGAGAGCCGTGAACAGTTGATTGAAGCGCTTGATGGC
Source organism: Exiguobacterium mexicanum (assembly GCF_005960665.1). Classification (GTDB taxonomy): domain Bacteria; phylum Bacillota; class Bacilli; order Exiguobacteriales; family Exiguobacteriaceae; genus Exiguobacterium; species Exiguobacterium mexicanum_A. The sequence goes on along the minus strand of NZ_CP040676.1, from coordinate 1,664,160 downwards.
GCCGACATGGTCTTCGTCACAGCAGGTATGGGCGGAGGAACCGGGACTGGGGCTGCACCTGTCATCGCTGAGATTTCGAAAGAAATCGGAGCGCTCACGGTCGGTGTCGTCACAAAACCGTTCATGTTCGAAGGACGCAAACGGATGCAACACGCCCAACACGGGATTCAAGCGTTCAAAGAAAAAGTGGATACACTCATCGTTATTCCGAACGATAAGTTGCTTGAAATCGTCGAGCGCAATACGCCGATGATCGAAGCGTTCCGTGAAGCGGATAATGTCCTTCGTCAAGGTGTCCAAGGGATCACAGACTTGATCGCCATCCCTGGACTCATCAACCTCGACTTCGCTGACGTGAAGACGATCATGACAGAAAAAGGCTCGGCCCTCATGGGTGTCGGTGTCGCGACAGGCGAGAACCGTGCCGTCGAGGCAGCGAAGAAAGCCATCTCATCTCCACTTCTCGAGTCTTCAATCGAAGGCGCGAAAGGTGTCTTGATGAACATCACAGGCGGACTTAGCCTCAGCTTGTTCGAAGTCACGGAAGCTGCTCAAATCGTACAAAGTGCCGCTGATGAAGAAGTGAACTTGATTTTCGGTTCGGTCATCAACGAAAACTTGAACGACGAGATCATCGTAACCGTGATCGCAACTGAATTCGCAGAAGAAGCGCAAGGGACGAACCCGTTCCTCCAGCAACCGAAGAAAAAACCGGAAGCTGAAGTGAACCGTGAGGCTCAACCGAAAACGCAAGAAGCTGCGCCACAAGATGAAGGGAACTTCCATAGACCGGTCTATGGCGGGGACGTCCCAGACGAGACGATCAACATCCCAGCGTTCGTAAGACAACGCCGTAACTAAACAACAGGGGGGTGCCGGTTCTCGGCATCCCTTTTTTCTAAAAAAGGAGAATCATATGCGACTGTTACATACATGGGAAACCGAGACGGATCGCTACCGCGCCTACGTCACGACCCGGACCGATGGGCATAACGAAGGCAACGTCGGACTCCACGTCGGAGATGACCCGGATCGAGTCGTCGCCAATCGGAAGCAATTTTTCGAAGCGGCCGGTCTCGACCTCGCTGATTCGGTATGGGCCGACCAAGTGCATCAAACAAACGTCGAAGTCGTCGGAGACGCTGACCGAGGCAGAGGGGCGTACCGTTACGATGAGACGATTCCGGCGACGGACGGTCTCGTCACGACGGTTGACTCGTTACCGCTCGCCCTCGTGTTCGCTGATTGTGTCCCGCTGTTCTTTTGCGCCAAAGACCATGGCGTCATCGGTGTCGCACACGCAGGCTGGAAAGGGACAGTCGGTAACATCGTGGCCTCGATGACCGATGCATTTGCAACATTGGGCGTACCGGAACAAGATATTGATATGTTTGTCGGACCAGCCATCACGGCCGACCATTACGAGGTCGACCGCCGTGTCCTTGATGCGGTCGAAGCTGTCTCGCCGGCAGCTTATGAAGCATCAGTCTCGGACGAACAGGCAGGCCATGCCCATCTATCCCTGCAACGAGTGAACGAGACGCTCGCCGCTGAACGAAATATCGAGGTGACCCAATCGAACTTGTCGACCGTAGCCGATCGAAGCTTTTTCTCATATCGGAACGGAGATGCCAAACGTCGATTTGCGGCTGTCCTCGTCAAGGAGAAGAAATCGTGAGTATAGCGAATAATGTGAATCAAGTCAGACAGACGATCGACGTGCATCGGACCGATCAAGCGGTGACGCTCATCGCGGTCACGAAATCGGTCGGTCCCGACGTGGCGAACGCCCTTTATGCGGAAGGCATCCGCGACTTCGGCGAAAATCGTCCCGAAGGATTACTTGAAAAAGTCGAGCAGTTGCCGCCTGATGCCAAGTTTCATTTCATCGGCAGCCTGCAGACACGTAAAGTGAGACAAATTATCGACCATGTGGCAGCGATCCATTCGCTCGACCGTCTCTCGCTCGCCGAAGAGATCGATAAGCGCGCCCAAGGCGTGATCGATTGTTTCGTGCAAGTGAACATATCGGGCGAAGCATCAAAACATGGTCTCGAAAAAGAGGAAGTCATCCCGTTCATCGAGAACTGTAAACAGTATCCTCACGTGCGGATCATCGGATTGATGACAATGGCACCGTTCACAGAGGACGAGACGGTGATTCGGGAGACGTTCCGAAACTTGAGACAATTGCGCGATGACGTCGCAGGTCTTGCCTATCCGCATGCACCGTGTACCGAACTGTCAATGGGGATGTCGAACGACTACACGTTGGCGATCGAAGAAGGCGCATCGTTTGTTCGTATTGGAACCGTACTTGTGCAATAATATATTTTAAGGAGGAATCCGTTATGTCAATCAAAAACAAAATGAAGGACTTCTTTGGACTCGAGGAAGATCCGAACAACCAGTTCGAAGGAGACGAGTATGCTGTCGCCGAAACGAAGACACAACCGATGACGGAGGCAATCGTCAAAACTGAGGACCGTCCGAAAGCATCAAACAATATCGTCGCGTTGAACACGAAGAAGAAAGAACGTTCAAAAGTCGTCTTGGCCGAACCGCGTGTATTCGCCGAAGCCCAAGACATCAGCGACCAATTGAAAGAGAACCGGGCCGTCATCGTCAACCTCCAACGGATGTCGAAAGAGCAGTCTCGTCAAGTCGTCAACTTCTTGTCAGGTGTCGTCTATGCGTTAGAAGGGACGATGACGTCGATTGGACATAACACGATTTTATGTACTCCAAACAACATCGAGTTGACGGGATCGATCTCGAATTTGATTTCGGAGGACGAACTCAATAGTAAAGGGTGGTAACTGAATGGAAAATGCTATACCTGCGTTAGGCAACACGATCGTTACATTACTTGGGTATTATAGTTGGGTCTTGATTGCCTATATTTTATTATCGTGGTTCCCAAATGCGCGTGAATCTAAATTTGGTCAAATTTTATCGTATCTATGCGAGCCGTTTTTAAACCCGTTTCGTCGAATCATCCCACCAATTGGCGGGATGCTCGATATCTCCCCAATCGTCGCTTTATTTGTGCTACGGATGGCACAATTTGGAGTGCGAGCGATTTTCGGTATTTAAATGAGCGTCTTCGATCATTATCGTCCGAATGAGCGCCCGTTTGTCGAGCAAGTGCTCGATTGGGTTCAACAAGTCGAGGACAACTATGTGTTTAAAGTGACGGACTTTTTAGATCCACGCGAGCAACAAATCGTCCGGCAACTCGTCGGGAAGCAGCTCGCGATTTATGAGGACGGCGGATTTGAAGGCGCGGAACGGCGTCGACTCATCCTCGCTCCGGACTATTACGAGCTCGACCCGAACGATTTTGATATCGCGATTCGTCAAATCGACTATCCAACCAAATTTGTCGAATTGACGCATCGTCAGGTGACGGGTACGCTCTTGAACGCTGGGTTGAAGCGTCAAAAATTCGGAGATGTCGTCCTCGACGATGGCGTCGCCCAATTCGCGACGACGCGTGAGGCGGTTGGGTTCATCGAGATGAACGTCGACCGGGTCGGCAAGGCCCGGATTCGCATCTCAGAGGTGCCGCCCGAGTCCGTGCTCGTCGTGCCCGAAGTCAAATGGAGCGACGAGTTCGGAATCGTCTCATCGCTCCGGTTTGACACGGTCGTCAGCGAAGTGCTCGGATTATCAAGGCAAAAAGCGCAGGCGCTCGTCAAACATGGAGACTGCAAAGTGAATCATAAACCGATTGACGATGCGAGCTTCATCCTTGAACCAGACGATTTGGTCTCGATTCGAGGGTATGGCCGTGTCAAATTGACGGCGATTCTCGGCTCGACGAAACGTGAGAAAATAAAAATCCAGTATGGCATCATACGTTGAACTTAGGAGGAAAGTCGAATGGCGTTGACACCGATTGATATTCATAATAAAGAGTTCTCGACTCGTTTTCGCGGGTACGATATCGATGAGGTCAATGAATTTCTAGATCAAATCATCAAAGAGTTTGAGCTATTGATTCGTGAGAATAGAAGGTACGAAGAACTCGTCAACGATATGCAAGCCCGTATCGACTACTTCTCCTCGATGGAAGACACGTTGAACAAATCGATTATCGTCGCCCAAGAGGCTGCCGAAGAAGTGAAGACGAACGCGGCGAAAGAAGCGAGTCTCATTTTGAAGCAGGCCGAACGCGAGGCGCTCGCCCGTGAGGAAGAAGCGTCACGTAAAGAACAGCTCGCTGAGCGCGAAGTCATTCAAATGCTCAAAAAAGTCGAGTTGTACCGGACCCGCTTCCGCGTCCTCGTCGATGCTCAGATGGAGCTGTTGAACAGCACGGAATGGGACACGATTGTCGGGGAGCCGCCGGTCCAGACGGTTCTTGACGATACGACCGAACTTGCGTATAATGACGACGAAGTCATACCAACCAAACATCACGGATAATACACAATACGTCGATTAGGACACGTCGATAAAGTCATACCTACGAAGCGACTTAGGGAAGGTGCAAGCCTAAGAGAAAGACTTTATCGGTATCCCCTATGAGTGTCGGGCTGAAGTTAGTAAGCGCGACCGCCTGACCTCGTTATCGGTTACCAAGAGCGGTCTCGGGGCTTTCCCTGAGATTAGTAGGGTGGTACCGCGAGTCGACCAACTCGTCCCTATTAGGGGCGGGTTTTTTTTGTTGTCAAAAAAAGATGCAGGAGGAGTTTCAATGAACTACAAAGACACACTATTGATGCCTGAAACAGAATTCGCGATGCGCGGAAATCTGCCAAAACGCGAGCCAGCCATGCACGAGGCTTGGGAACAGATGGACCTATATAACCGCGTCCAAGAAAAAAATGCCGGAAAGCCACAATACATCCTGCACGACGGACCTCCGTATGCGAACGGCGACATCCATATGGGCCATGCGCTCAACAAAGTATTGAAAGACATCATCGTCCGCTTCAAATCATTGAACGGCTACCAGTCACCGATGATCCCGGGCTGGGACACACACGGTCTCCCAATCGAGAACGCGCTTCAAAAAGCAGGCGTCAATCGTAAAGAGATGACCGTCGCCGAATTCCGCGAGAAGTGTGCGGCGTACGCGATGGAACAAGTGAACTCGCAACGCGAGCAGTTCAAGCGTCTTGGACTGATGGCTGATTTTGACAACCCGTATATCACGCTATTGCCGGAATATGAGGCGGCTCAAATCCGCTTGTTCGGGACGATGGCCGAGAAGGGTTACATCTATAAAGGGAAGAAACCGGTCTACTGGTCACCGTCTTCTGAATCGGCCCTCGCCGAGGCAGAAATCGAATACTATGACAAGAAGTCACCGGCGATCTACGTGGCGTTCCAAGTCGTCGACGGCAAAGACGTCTTAGCGACAACGGACCACTTCGTCATCTGGACGACGACACCATGGACGATCCCGGCCAACCTTGGGATCGCGGTCAGCGACGAGTTGACGTACACGCGCATCGAGCACGACGGCAAAGGGTACATCGTTGCCGAAACGCTCGTCGAAGACGTGACGACGGCACTCGGCTGGACGGATTACACAGTGAGCGGTTCTTGGAACGGGCGCGAGTTCGAACACATGACGGCTCAGCACCCGCTTTATGACCGGACATCGCTCGTCATGATCGGCGATCACGTCACGGCTGACGCGACAGGTCTCGTCCATACGGCACCAGGTCACGGGGAAGACGATTACCGTGTCGGACAAGCTTACGGACTCGACGTCCTCTGCCCGGTCGACGACCGTGGTTATATGACAGAAGAGGCGCCAGGTTTCGAAGGTTTGTTCTATGAAGACGCAAACAAACAAATCGGCATGAAGCTTGAAGAGAACGGCTACCTCCTCAACTTGAAATTCATCAAGCACTCGTACCCGCACGACTGGCGTACGAAAAAACCGGTTATCTTCCGCGCCACACCGCAATGGTTCGCGTCAATCAAAGATTTCCGTGCCGACATGCTTCGTGAAATCGAAGAAGTGAACTGGGTACCGGAGTGGGGCATGACGCGCCTTTACAACATGGTCCGTGACCGTGGGGACTGGGTCATCAGCCGTCAACGGGCATGGGGCGTCCCGATTCCGATCTTCTACGCCGAAGACGGCACGGAGATCATCACGAACGAGACGATCGACCACATCGCCAACTTGTTCCATGAGCACGGCTCGAACGTCTGGTATGAGCGTGAAGCGAAAGACTTGTTGCCAGAAGGTTTCACACACCCGAACAGCCCGAACGGCGAGTTCCGGAAAGAACTCGACATTATGGACGTCTGGTTTGACTCAGGTTCGTCTCATGCGGGCGTACTCGAACAGCGCGATAACTTGCGCCGTCCGGCCGACTTGTACCTTGAAGGCTCGGACCAATACCGCGGCTGGTTCAACTCGTCACTCTCGACGGCAGTCGCGACGACGGGCAAAGCGCCGTATCGCAACGTGCTCAGCCACGGCTTCGTCCTCGACGGCGACGGCCGTAAGATGTCGAAGTCACTCGGCAACACGATCGCACCGAACGATCTCGTCAAACAATACGGAGCGGAAATCGTCCGTCTTTGGGTATCGTCGGTCGACTATCAGTCGGATGTCCGCGCATCGCACGATAACTTCAAACAAGTGTCGGAAGTCTACCGGAAGATCCGCAACACGTTGCGCTTCTTGCTCGGTAACTTGAACGGGTTCGACCCATCGATGCGTGTCGCCTTCGAAGACATGCCGGAAGCGGACCGCTTCATGGCGACAAAACTCAAGCAACTTCAGACGAAAGTCGTCAAAGCGTACGACACGTTCGATTTCATGGCTGTCTATCACTTGAGCCATAACTTCTGTGTCAACGAGTTGTCGTCGTTCTATCTCGACTTCACCAAAGATATTCTATATATCGAACGTGAAGACGACGCACGTCGTCGTGCCGTTCAAACGGTCATGTATGACACGGTCGTCACGCTCACGAAATTGCTTGCACCAATCCTCCCGCACACAGCGGACGAAGTGTGGCAAGAAGTGCCGGCGAAGACAGCTGATAGCGTCTTCTTGACAGACCTTGAGGCAGTGGCACCTCTCACAGAAGATGAGACGGCATTGCTTGCTAAATGGTCGAAGTTCCTCACGTTCCGTGACGACGTGTTGAAAGCGATCGAGATCGCCCGTGGCGAGAAGTTGATCGGTAAACCGCTCGAAGCAAAACTACAAGTCGCGCCAAAAGGTGAGACGAAACAGTTGCTCGAGACGATCGATAACGTTCGTCAGTTGCTTCAAGTGTCGCAACTCGATTACGTCGAATCGGCCGATGTCGATTATACGACGGCCGAAATCAGCGTCATGAAGGCTGACGGTGCCGCTTGTGCCCGTTGCTGGACATACTCGACCGAACTCGGTCAAAATGCTGAACATCCAGAGCTTTGCCCGCGTTGTACTGAAGTCATCGCATAAGCCGGACCGGAGTGGCGATCGTCCACTCCGGTTTCTTATGACTTGAAAGGAGAATCTGATGAAACGTTATTACGGATTAGCACTTTTCCTCATCTTGCTCGACCAAGTAACGAAATGGATTGTCGTCCAGACGATGACGATCGGGCAGTCAATCGAGCTCATCCCAGAATTGCTCTACTTGACGTCTTACCGCAATAAAGGCGCGGCCTGGGGCATGCTCGAAGGGCAGATGGTGTTCTTCTTCATCGTCACTGCGGTCGTCGTCGTCGGCTTGATTTATTTCTTGCATAAAGAAGTGAACGGGTTTGATTTGCTCGGTTATAGCGTCGGGTTACTGCTCGCCGGTGCGATCGGGAACTTCATCGACCGTCTGTTCCGTGGTGAAGTCGTCGATTTCGTCGACACGTATCCGTTCGGCTACAACTTCCCAATCTTTAACGTCGCCGATATGGCGCTCACGTTCGGGGTCATCTTCATGATCATCGGCGTCTTGTTCGAAGAAAAATTAAACAAAGAAAGGGGACAATCGTAATGGAAACTTACACATTTGTCGCCGAAGAAAAGGCACGTATCGACAAATGGATGAGCGAACAAAGTGACTGGTCACGTTCGCAAATCCAAGACTGGATCAAGGCGGGGGACCTCCTCGTCAACGGCCAGGTCGTCAAGCCGAACTATAAACTGCAAGAAGGCGACGAAATCGTCGTGACGGTCCCGGAGGCCGTCGAACTCGAGGTGTTGCCAGAGAATATCAAGCTCGACGTCGTTTATGAGGACGAGGATGTCATCGTCGTCAACAAGGCACGCGGCATGGTCGTCCATCCGGCGGCTGGTCATACGTCAGGCACGCTCGTCAACGCACTCCTCTATCACTGTGACGATTTGTCAGGTATTAACGGTGTCAAACGACCAGGCATCGTCCACCGCATCGATAAAGACACGACCGGTCTCCTCATGGTCGCGAAAAACGATGTGGCCCACGAATCGCTCGCGAGCCAGTTGAAGGATCGTAAAATCAAGCGTGAATATATCGCTCTCGTCCACGGCGAAGTTGCCCATGAGCTCGGGACGATCGAGGCGCCAATCGGGCGTGACACGAACGACCGTCAGCGGATGACAGTGACGGACAAGAACGCGAAAGAAGCGATCACGCACTTCCGTCTGCTCGAGCGGTATAAAGACTTCACACTCGTCGAGTGTAAGCTCGAGACGGGACGGACACACCAAATCCGCGTTCATATGCGTTATATCGGCCATCCGCTCGCTGGTGACCCGAAATATGGTCCGCGCCGCACGATTCAATTGAACGGACAAGCTCTCCATGCGGCGACGCTCGGTTTCTTCCATCCACGCACGGACGAATGGCTCGAATTCGAGGCGCCGCTCCCGGCCGACTTCGAAGCGGAACTTGCAAAATTGGACAAAATCGAGAAAACGCGTTGACTTTCAACCGATTCCGATTTATAGTCTAGGAAGCATAACACCTTTAAACCCAGTCCAGAGAGGCTGTGAAAGGATTGTGGCCGCGGCCGCGACACGTCGATTATTTGAGGCAGAGGTCTGCCCTCACATATGAAGACTTCCTTTTCCAGCCGGATGAGGAAGTCTTCTTTTTTGTATAATTTGAGAGAGGGGGGAAACGTTTGAAACATTCTACCATATTGGATGAAGCGGCCATCCGCCGTGCACTTACCCGAATCGCTCACGAGATCATCGAGCGCAACAAAGGAACGGACAACGTCGTGCTCGTCGGGATTAAAACCCGAGGCGAGACGCTCGCTGACCGACTCGCCCGCCGCATCGAAGAAATCGAAGGAAAACCGATCGCGCTCGGTAACTTAGACATCACGCTGTACCGGGATGACCTGTCTAAGAAGTCACTCGACCCGGAAGTGAAAGCGACTGAACTGCCACACGACATCAACGGCAAGACGGTAGTCTTGATTGACGATGTCCTCTACACGGGCCGGACGGTGCGAGCCGCCATGGACGCACTCGTCGACCACGGTCGTCCGGATTACATCCAGCTCGCTGTCTTGATCGACCGGGGACACCGCGAGCTACCGATTCGCCCAGACTTCGTCGGCAAGAACGTCCCGACCTCGAAGTCAGAACAAGTCGTCGTCCGACTCAGTGAAGTCGACACGACCGACGAAGTGTTTATCAAACAGCAATAATCCAAAACCTTTAAGGTGGTCCAGAGAGGCCAGGAAGGAGAACCACATATGAAACCCATCCTCAACATCCACGAGCGTCCCGCTCACTTACCGCAATGGCTGCTCTTCAGCCTGCAGCACGTCTTCGCCATGTTCGGAGCGACGATTTTAGTCCCGATTTTGACGGGCCTAAGCACGTCCGTCGCCCTCGTCGCTTCCGGTGTGGCCACGCTCTCATTCCTAGCGATTACCCGCTTCAAAGTCCCGACCTATCTCGGGTCAAGTTTCGCCTACATCGCCCCGATCATCGCCGTCAGCCAGCAATGGGGTGTCGAAGCCGCCTTGTTCGGTGGCATCATCGCCGGATCGGTTTACGGTGTGGTCTCGCTCATCATCTATAATACAGGTGTGAACTGGTTGCTGCGCCTCTTGCCGCCAGTCGTCGTCGGTCCGGTCATCATGGTCATCGGCTTATCGCTCGCACCGGTCGCCATCGACATGTCGATGAACAAAGACGGTGCCTACAATGGAACGTTCATCACCGTCGCGCTTCTCACGCTCGGCATCACGATGTTCGCTATGACGACGCTCAAAGGAGTATGGGGCGCCGTACCGATCTTGTTCGGTATCATCGGTGGTTACATCATCGCCGCCCTGTTCGGCATCATCGACTACTCGGCGCTCGGTCAAGCGAGCTTGTTCCAACTGCCTGACTTCACGATGGTGTTCGTCGACTACATGCCGATGTGGCAAGTCGGAGCACTGCTCGCCATCGTCCCGGTCGCGCTCGTCACGATGACGGAACATATCGGCGACCAAATGGTCACGTCAAAAATCATCGGACGCGAAACGATGAAAGATCCAGGTCTCCATCGGACACTCCTCGGCGACGGGGTCGGGAAAGCGGTCGCCTCGGCGCTCGGTGGTCCACCGTGTACGACTTACGGTGAGAACAACGGGGTCATGGCCATCACGAAAGTGTACAGTGTCTACGTCATCGCCGGAGCAGCGCTCATGGCTATCAGCTTTGGTTTCCTTGGTCACGTCGAAGCGTTCATCTCGACGATCCCGAACCCGGTCAAAGGCGGCATCTCGATCCTCTTGTTCGGAGTCATCGCTTCGAACGGTCTGCGGACGATGGTCGAAAGCAACGTCGACCTCGCTGAGAAACGCAATCTCATCATCGCCTCGGTCATCCTCGTCATCGGACTTGGTGGGGCCATGGTCCAACTTGGAAGCTTCCCGGTTCAAGGGATGGCACTCGCCACAGTCGTCGGGATTCTCTTGAACGCCTTCTTGCCAAAAGAAGAAGCGGTCGACGAAGCTGCTGCCGAAACAACTGAAGATACACGACAAGCAAGTAACTTTTAATTCGATCCCGTGAGGTCGGCAAAGTGAAGGCTCGTTTATTTGGGTGTAGTCTACCCAAATGAAGGCGTCCCTTCACGTAGGTGAAGAGACGCCTTTTCTCTTTGCCTTCACACAAAAGGAGGAGACGAACATGAACTTAATCAAACAACAACCGAAGCATTTTGTCAGTCTGGATACGCTCTCGCTCGACGAGATCATGGGATTGATCGAGGAGTCGCTACGCTACAAACAAGGGGACATGCCACCCTTGTTCGACGGCAAGACGGTCGCGAACTTGTTCTTTGAAAACTCGACGCGAACGAAAAATTCGTTTCAAATGGCCGAACGGCACTTGAAAGTACAAGAGATTCCGTTCGACGTGGCGACGTCATCGGTGACGAAAGGCGAGACGCTGTACGACACGTGCAAGACGCTCGAGGCAATCGGGGTCGATGCCCTCGTCATCCGCCACCCGGAGTCGGGCTATTACCATGAACTCGTTGAAAAGTTGAACATCCCGGTGTTGAACGGCGGTGACGGGAGCGGGGAGCACCCCTCGCAGTCACTGTTAGACCTCGTCACGATCTTTGAAGAGTTCAAGACATTCGAAGGGTTGAACATCGCCATCTGCGGCGACCTCGTCCATAGCCGCGTCGCACGTTCGAACGCAAGCGTATTGAAACGCCTGGGGGCGAACGTCGTCGGCTGCAGCCCCGCCTCTTGGTGGGACGAGTCGATGGGGCTCGAACATCGGGACCTCGACGATGTGTTAGCGGACTGTGACGTCGTCATGCTGCTCCGCGTCCAGCACGAACGCCACATCATGGGCGACATCTTCTCGAAAGGAGATTATCATGCGCGCTACGGGTTGACGCCCGAACGCGTCGACCGAATGAAAGGGCAAGCGATCATCATGCATCCGGCACCGGTCAACCGTGACGTCGAGATCGCCGGCAGTTTGATTGAACATCCGAAGTCGAGGATCTTTCCACAGATGACGAACGGCGTTTACGCCCGGATGGCCATTTTAAATCGAGCATTAGGGGGACAATTATGATACTTCAACACGCAACTTGGTATGACGGGAACACGAAACGGACGACGAATCTATTGATCGAGGACGGCGAAATCCGCTCGATCGACTATGACGGTACGACCGAAGGACATGAAGTGATCGATGCGACAGGGAAGCTCCTCATTCCGGGGCTCGTCGATGTCCACGTTCATTTGCGCGAGCCGGGCGGGGAGAAGAAAGAGACGATCAAAACGGGGACCGAGGCGGCTGCGGCCGGCGGGTTCACCACAATCTGCGCCATGCCGAACACACGTCCCGTCCCGGACGACCGGGCGACGATGGACCAGCTCCTGGCTAAAATCGAGCAAGACGCAAGCGTACGCGTCCTTCCATACGCCGCCATCACGAAACGACAGCTCGGCACCGAACAAGTCGACATGGCTTCGCTCGCAGATGCGTTCGCGTTCACCGATGACGGCGTCGGCGTCCAATCGGCGGCGATGATGCGTGAGGCGATGCGGGAAGCGAAACGTCTCGATAAGGCGGTCGTCGCCCACTGCGAGGACAATACGCTCAAGGCCGGTTCGGTCCATGAAGGCCGGTTCAGTGAAGAACACGGCATCCAAGGCATCCCGAGCCTCGCCGAAAGCATCCATATCGCCCGTGACGTCTTGATTGCCGAAGAGACGGGCTGTCACTATCACGTCTGCCACGTCTCGTCACGACAGTCGGTACGTGTCATCCGCGACGCCAAACGAGCCGGCATCCGGGTGACGGCCGAAGTGACACCGCATCACCTCGTCCTCTGTGAAGACGATATCCCGGGCCTCGACCCAAACTTTAAAATGAATCCGCCGCTCCGGAGCCGTGACGACCGTGAGGCGCTCCTTGAAGGCTTGTTCGACGGGACGATTGATATGATCGCGACGGACCACGCCCCGCACACGGCCGAAGAAAAAGCGGCCGGCATGGAACGGGCCCCGTTTGGCATCACCGGATTCGAGACAGCGTTCCCGCTCTTGTACACGACGTTCGTCAAGACGGGTCAGATGGAAGAAGCGGCGCTCATCGACTGGATGACGAAACGTCCGAGCGACGTGTTCGGGTTACCGTACGGTGTGATTGAAGTTGGACGGGCGGCAGACTTTGCCCTCATCGATACGGAGACGGAGCAAGTGGTCGATCCGACGACATTCCGCTCGAAAGGAAAAAACACACCGTTCGCGGGGATGAAACTGGTAGGCTGGCCGGTCATGACGATCGCGGCTGGAAAAATCGTATATAAGGGGAGATTCGATGAAACGAACATTATGGCTTGAGGACGGCACTTCATTTGTAGGAACAGCATTCGGTGCAGACGTCGAGACGATCGGGGAAGTCGTCTTTCAGACCGGGATGACCGGGTATCAGGAGATGTTGTCGGACCCATCGTACTGCGACCAGCTCATCGTGCTGACGAACCCGTTGATCGGCAATTACGGCGTCAACCGGGAAGATTTTGAGACGACTGTGCCGATGGCGAAAGGACTCATCGTGAAAGAAGTGTGCGATTTGCCTTCAAACTTCCGGTCGACCGCAACGCTCAGCGATACGCTTCTCCGCTTCAATATCCCAGGTCTAGCAGGGGTCGACACGCGGATGTTGACGCGTCATCTCCGCTCACGTGGCGTCATGCGCGGCGTCATGGTCGATGGGGAATCGACGTGGGCATCGGTCCAGGATCGCTTTGACGTCCTTCTTCCGACCGATCAAGTCGAGCGCGTCTCGACAAAGCGGGCGTATGTCAGCACGGGCCGCGGGCCGCGTATCGCCCTCATCGACTTCGGTGCGAAGCTCGGCATCATGCGTGAACTCGTGAAGCGCGACTGTGAAGTCGTCGTCTTGCCGCACGACGTGACGGCCGACGAAGTGATGCGCTATGAACCGGATGGCGTCATGCTGTCGAACGGACCGGGGGACCCGAAAGACGTCCCGACGGCGTTGCCGCTCATCGAGCGCCTCATGCCGGTGTTGCCGATTTTCGGAATTTGTCTCGGCCATCAGTTGATCGCACTCGCGAGCGGGGCCAATACGTTCAAACTCCCGTTCGGCCATCGCGGCGCCAACCATCCGGTGCTCGAACTTGAGACCGGCGCGGTGACAATCACATCCCAAAACCACGGCTACGCGGTCGATGAGGCATCACTCGCGACGACCGGACTCGTCGTCACGCATCGCGCCGTCAACGATGGCACGGTTGAAGGGGTGAAGCACTTGCATCATCCGACGTTCTCGGTCCAATACCATCCGGAAGCGGCACCGGGTCCATATGACGCCAACGACTTATTTGACCGCTTCATGCAGATCGTCCAAGAAAACAAACAGAAAGTAGGAATGTGACATGCCAAAACGACCAGATATTCAGAAAATCCTTGTAATCGGATCCGGCCCGATCGTCATCGGACAGGCGGCAGAATTTGACTATGCTGGTACCCAGGCGTGTCTTGCCTTGAAAGAAGAAGGATACGAGGTCATCCTCGTCAACTCGAACCCGGCCACGATCATGACCGACCCGACGACGGCGGACCGCGTCTACATCGAACCGCTCGAACCGGAGTTCGTCGAGCGGATCATCCGTCAAGAACGTCCGGACGCGCTCCTCGCCACACTCGGCGGCCAGACCGGCCTCAACTTGGCGATGGAACTCGACCGCCGCGGCGTGCTTGAAGATTGCGGCGTCGAATTGCTCGGGACGAAATTATCGGCCATCGAACAGGCTGAGGACCGGGAACAGTTCCGCGACCTCATGTATAAACTCGGGCACGGGGTCCCGGAAAGCGAGATCGTGCAGTCACTCGAGTCGGCTTGGGGCTTTGCGGAACGGATCGGCTACCCAATCATCATCCGTCCGGCGTACACACTCGGAGGAACCGGTGGCGGGATCGCCCATGACCGGAATGAATTTGAGCAGTTCGTCGAATCGGGACTGAAAGCGAGCCCGGTGACACAAGTGTTGCTCGAAAAATCGATCGCTGGCATGAAAGAAGTCGAGTATGAAGTGATGCGCGATTCGAGCGACCAGGCAATCATCGTCTGTGCGATGGAAAACTTTGATCCGGTCGGGGTCCATACGGGCGACTCGATCGTCTTCGCACCGACACAAACACTGTCTGACCGCGACTATCAGATGCTTCGCAGCGTCTCACTCGACATCATCCGCGCCCTCGGCATCGAAGGCGGATGTAACATCCAATTCGCTCTCGACCCGGACAGCTTCACGTATTACGTCATCGAGGTCAATCCGCGTGTCTCGCGCAGTTCGGCGCTCGCCTCGAAAGCGACGGGGTACCCGATCGCCAAGCTGGCTGCGAAAGTGGCGGTCGGATACAAGTTGTCAGAACTGAAGAACCCGGTGACGGAGACGAGTTACGCCTCGTTCGAACCGGCGCTCGACTATGTCGTCGCTAAAATTCCGCGCTTCGCCTTTGATAAGTTCGAGACGGCTGATCGTCGCCTCGGCACGCAGATGAAAGCGACCGGGGAAGTGATGGCGATCGGCCGTAACTTGGAAGAAGCACTCTTGAAGGCCGTCCGTTCGCTCGAACTCGGGACAGAAGACTTGGCCGTGCCACGCCTCGCGCAACTCAGCACCGCGGAGCTCGACCGCGAACTGACGACACCGACGGATGAGCGGTTGTGGATGCTCTATGAGGCGCTCCGCCGCGGCTACTCGACAGAACAGTTGCATGAGCTGACAAAAATCGATCGTTTCTTCTTATCGAAACTCGCTCGGATTTGGCAACAAGAAGAGACGCTTCAGCATGAGCCGCTTTCGAAAGAACGCCTCATCGAGACGAAACGTCTCGGCTTCAGCGATAAGATGATCGCCCGAATCACGAATGAGACTGTGGAGACGGTGACATCGCTTCGGAACGACTGGGGCATCCGCCCGGTGTATAAGATGGTCGACACGTGTGCGGCCGAGTTCGCTTCGGAGACACCATACTTTTACGGGACGTACGAAGTCGAGAACGAGGCCGTGAAGACGGACAAACCATCGATTCTCGTCCTCGGTTCGGGACCGATCCGGATCGGGCAAGGTGTCGAATTCGACTACGCGACCGTCCACTCGATCCAGACGATCCGTGACGCAGGCTACGAAGCGATCATCATCAACAATAACCCGGAGACGGTGTCGACCGACTTCTCGATCTCGGACCGGCTCTACTTCGAACCGCTCACGACCGAAGACGTGCTCGAGGTCATCCGCAACGAACAGCCGCTCGGCGTCATCGTCCAGTTCGGCGGTCAGACGGCGATCAACTTGGCGGCCTCGCTCGAAGCGGAAGGGGTCCAAATTTTAGGGACGTCGCTTGAAGATATCGACCGCGCCGAAGACCGGAAAGCGTTCGAAGCGACGCTCTCGGCCGAACAACTCGCCCAACCGCCGGGCAAGACGGCGGTCACGGTCGAAGAGGCCGTCGCTTGCGCCGATATGCTTGGCTATCCGGTACTCGTCCGCCCATCATACGTCCTCGGCGGCCGGGCGATGGAAATCGTTTATGAGCGCTCGGAGCTCGAACGGTATATGCGCCACGCCGTCGTCGCCTCGAAAGACCGTCCCGTCCTCATCGACCGCTACTTGACGGGCATCGAGATTGAAGTCGATGCCATCTGTGACGGGACCGACGTTTATATCCCGGGCATCATGGAACATATCGAACGGGCCGGCGTCCACTCGGGTGACTCGATCGCCGTGTATCCGCCGCAACGATTGAGTGAGGCATTGAAAGAAAAAGTCGTCGACTACACGATTAAACTCGCCAAGGCGTTCCGAATCAAAGGGTTGCTCAATATCCAGTTCGTCTACGCGGACGACTTATATGTCATCGAGGTCAACCCGCGGGCGAGCCGGACCGTCCCATTCATCTCGAAAGTGACGGGCCTGCCGATTGCGCGCATCGCCACGCAGACGATTCTCGGGACGAGTCTGAAAGATTTAGGGTTAGGGACCGGCCTGCATCCAGAAGCGGACGCGATTTCGGTCAAAGTGCCAGTGTTCAGTTTCGCGAAATTAAAAGAAGTCGATCCGTCGCTCGGGCCGGAAATGAAATCGACCGGTGAAGTCATGGCGACAGACCGTACGCTCGAAAAAGCACTGTATAAAGGGCTCGTCGCCGCCGGCATGACGATCGCCTTGAAAGGGAACGTCCTATTGACGGTCGCCGACCAAGACAAGGAAGAGGCGCTCGACATCGCCCGCCGTTTCAATCGACTCGGATTCCGCCTGATGGCCACGTCCGGTACGGCGCAGGCGCTCTCAGCAGACGGCCTACCGGTCCATCCGGTCGGGAAGATCAATGAGTCTGGTGAGACGATGCTGAGCGTCATCGAACGAGGAGAAGTCGACATCGTCTTGAACACGACGACGCGTGACGCCCTCGCGACGAAAGACGGGTTCATCATCCGTCGGGCCGCGGCCGAGCAAGGCGTGCTCTGTCTGACGTCGCTCGATACGGTTAAGGCGCTGCTCCAAGTCATCGAGAGCCTGTCGTTCCAAACAACGAGTTTGCCGGAGTTCAAGACATTCGGGGTGACCGTATGAGACAACTCGCGACCATTTTATCGAACCGATTGATCGCGACAGCGACGATGGAGATGAAAGTCGAAATCGCACCGCAAGAAGTCGCGCCGGGCACGTTCTTCCACGTGAAGACGTCAGAGCTGTTGCGCCGGCCACTCTCGGTCGCGAACGTCGAAGGCAACGTCGTCACGTTCCTGTATAAAGTCATCGGCAGCGGGACGGCAGATTTGGCCGCTCGTCGGACGGGAGACGTCTTGGACGTCCTCGGACCGCTCGGCAACGGTTTCCCGCTCGAGCAAACAGGCAAGCGTGTCGTCCTCGTCGGTGGGGGCATCGGGGTGCCACCGCTCTACTACACGCGGCGTCTGCTCGCCGCACGCGGGATTGAGACGGTGGCGATTCTCGGGTTTGATACGAAAACGAGCATTTTTTATGAAGACGCGTTCCGTGAACTGGGGGAGACGATCATCACGACGGTCGACGGAACGTATGGGGAAATGGGATTTGTGACCGGCCCGCTCGCGCGGGTCGAGGCCGATGTGTTGTTCAGCTGTGGACCGGAACCGATGTTGAAGGCAGTCGCCGCGTCACATATCGAAGAGCGATATATCTCGATCGAGAATCGGATGGGGTGTGGCATTGGAGCTTGTTTCGCTTGCGTGTGCGAAGCGCCAGGCGGTTACGTCAAAGTGTGCAGTGACGGACCGGTATTTCGTGCGGAAGAGGTGACGCTATGAGATTACACGTCGACTTGCCAGGCTTACAGTTGAAAAACCCAATCATGCCGGCGTCAGGCTGTTTCGGATTCGGTGAAGAGTTCGCCAAACTTTATGACTTATCGATATTAGGCGGTATTATGATTAAGGCGGCGACAGGCGAATCGCGATTCGGCAACGGCACGCCCCGAGTCGCTGAGACGGCACAAGGAATGCTGAACGCCATCGGCCTTCAAAACCCAGGTGTCGACGCCATCATCGAAGACAAGCTTCCGTTCCTGGCGGGATTTGATACCGAGATCATCGCCAACGTGGCCGGCTCGACGCCAGAAGAGTATATTCACGTCGCCCGCCAGATGAGTGCCGACCCGACCATTAAAGCGCTCGAGCTGAACATTTCATGTCCGAACGTGAAGTGCGGCGGGATGCAGTTTGGGACCGATCCTGAGATGGCGGCCGAATTGACCCGGCTTGTCAAAGCGGCGTCAACGAAACCGGTTTACGTCAAACTGTCACCGAACGTCACATCGATCACGGCGATGGCCAAGGCGGTCGAAGCGGCCGGTGCCGACGGGATCACGATGATCAACACGCTCGTCGGGATGCGCATCGACGTCACGACCGGACAACCGATTCTCGCCAATCGAATCGGGGGCTTGTCTGGCCCTGCCGTCAAACCGGTCGCCATTCGGATGGTGTATGAAGTCGCTCAGGCCGTCGATATCCCGATTATCGGGATGGGCGGCGTGCGGACGGTGGACGACGTATTAGAGTTTATCTACGCAGGTGCCTCAGCGGTCGCGGTCGGAACGGCCAATTTTGAGAACCCGTACGTCTGTCAAGAAATCATCGAAGCGTTGCCGGGACGACTTGACGAACTTGGCATCGATCACATTTTAGACATCAGGGGGAAAGCTTATGAACAGACTGTATCTCGCGCTTGATGTCGAGACGGGCGCCGACGCGTTCCGTCTATTGGAACGAATCAATCAGAAACCAGCCGTCAAAGTCGGGATGGAGCTGTTCTATCGGGAAGGGGGGCGTTTTGTCGAGCAACTCGTCGACAATGGATACCCCGTCTTTTTAGACATCAAAGTCCACGACATCCCGGAGACGGCACGGCGGACGCTCCGTCAAATCGGCCGCCTCGGCGTCGAGTTGACGAACGTCCATACACTCGGCGGCGAGACGATGATGCGCTACGCCTTAGACGGCTTACGTGATGTGACCGATACGACGAAATTGATTGGGGTCACCCAGTTGACGTCGACCGATGAACGGATGCTTTCTGAAGAATTAAACATCAAAGGCGGTCTGGAGCAGGCCGTCCTTCGCCAGGCAGCCATGGCCGATCGGGCCGGACTCGACGGGGTCGTCGCGTCCGTGCATGAGGCCCGCGCGATTCACCAAGCGCTCGGCTCATCGTTTTTGACCGTGACGCCGGGTATCCGGATGAACGAGACAGTAGACGATCAAGTCCGGACCGCCACACCAAAAGCGGCGCGTGAGGCCGGCGTGTCGGCCATCGTCGTCGGCCGGCCGATCACCCGGGCCGAAGACCCGAACGCCGCATATGAATACTACTTACAGGAATGGAGTCGAACGTATGAGACAAATCGCTGAAGCTTTATTACAGATCGAGGCCGTGACCCTTTCTCCCGAGAACCCGTATATATGGTCGAGCGGGATGAAGAGTCCGATTTATTGTGACAACCGTTTGACGCTCAGCTATCCTGATGTCCGCAATCTCATCATCGATGCGCTCGTCGAAGCGATCCGTCCGCTCAACGCCGATGTCATCGCCGGGACAGCGACAGCGGGAATTCCTCATGCGACGCTTGTCGCCGACCGGCTCGGCTTGCCGCTCGTCTACGTCCGTTCGAGTGCGAAAGGACATGGGAAAGGGAATCAAATCGAAGGTCGGTTCGAGCCTGGCGCTCGTGTCGTCGTGATTGAAGATTTGTTGTCGACCGGTTCATCGAGCATCGAGGCCGCCAAAGCGATCCAGAAAGCGGGCGGGGAAGTGATCAAGATTCAAGCGATCTTTTCCTACAGTCTGAGCCGTCTTCACATCAATTTGTTGGACTCCGGTTTCACTGCGCACGCGCTAATCACACTGTTGGATGTGCTCGACGTCGCCGTCAAGAAGCGCATCATCAGTAAAGAAGAGGCTGCTACTTTACGTGACTGGCGGAATGATCCGACAGGTTGGAGCGCTCGTGTCACATCGTAATCTACCTTTCTAAGAATCCACCTCCGGGCGGATTCTTTTTCAATTGGTAACATGGCATACTGAACGTGTTAGAATAGGGAAAGCAGTTAATAAAGGAGATGTGTATGGCGTATTCTAGAATGAAGGGAAAGTCCTTGAAAGCTCGCTTTCAAGCGATCCCGAAACATCGTAAAATCGCGTTCGGACTCGTCCTCACCGTCTTGCCCCTCATTTTTTTCTTGAATTTATTCTTATTCAGCCATGTGTTGGCACTCGGGGACACGTACGAGGACCGATACCAGATGAAGAGGCTTCGGCTCGAGACAGCGCATGGCAACGTCGAATTTGTTCGGAGCACGAATGAGAAGGTTCAGATTGACGTGTTGCAGACGAACTCGAAAGAGCGTCGCATCAAAGTCAAGTCGGTCGGCGACACAATCTCGGTCGTCGAGCGGTATGGCCAGCTGAGTCAATTCGGCAGCCGGGCGAGCGATGAGCCGTCCCGCTATAAAATTCGCGTCGCCTTGCCGAGCTCGATGACGTCAATCGATGTCGAGGCCGAGCAAGTGACGGGACAAGGATTGATCGCCAAGACGATCATCTTGGAGGCGAACGCAGTCAATGTAAAGAAACTCGAAAGTGATCGACTTCGTGTCGAGACGCGGAGTGATGCGACACTAGAGACCGTCCGGGTCGTCACGGGAAATATCCGCTCCTATCGGAATGCGGCCGTGGGTGACATCGTCGTCAATCAAAGCTTGACGGTTCAGACCGAGGCTGGGACGCTCGCCTACGAGCCGCGCAATGCGACCGGACAAGTGAACGTCACCACGTCCGGCAACGTGACAGCATCCGAGCGGTTCAAGGAAATCGGGGGCGGCGTGTATCATCTGTCGAACTCGAACCGACCGAATATCGAACTCATTTCCGAGACAGGAAAGGTCGAACTTAAATGATCAACAAACGTTACATCCCTAAAGTCGGACTCCGGACATTAAAGACGGGGATTGCCGTCGCCATCACGATTGCCTTGTCGTGGTACGTGTTTGGCATCTATTCAGGCATGGGGGCTATCGCGGCCGTCGTCGCGATGCAACCGACCGTGAAACGGTCATCAAATATCGTCTTCAGTCGAATCTTCGGGACGATTGTCGGGCTCATGTGCGGTCTCTTGATCGTCTACGCGTTCGGAGTCAACCCGATCTCGATCGGGCTCGCCGTCATCGTGGCGCTCACGCTCAACACGACGTTCGATAAGACACACATGTCGACGTACGCGGCGTTCGCAATCGTGCTCATGCTCGAGAACCCGACGACCGACTTCTTCCATTATGCGTGGACCCGTTCGCTTTTGACGGCCGTCGGTGTTTTCGTCTCACTCGGAGTGAACTATGCGTTCCTGCCGCCTCGTTATGAAGATCGGTTGCTCAATGAGATTCGAAAGACATCGGCCTACATGTTTCACCATTGGCGTGAACTTGTCGGATCCCCATCAGAATTGCTCGAGACGCGGGCCCGCATCCTCGGGCATCAGGAGCTGCACATGATGCTCCAAGAAGACATGAAAGTGACGAACGTGACATTGAAGCATTTGACGATCAAACAGTATCGTCTATTGATTCACCTTGAGGACAAGCTCGTCTTGTTGCTCGAGAGTCTCGCCGAACACCGCGAGGCACTATTATTGATGGGTGAGGAAGAACGCCGGGCGTTCGAATCCGAGTTTTTATATCTCCTTGCGCATCATCACGACATCCTCTACACGTGTGACAAGCCGTATTCGCTGTTCACGTTGCCGCACGAGGATTTATCCGTTTCTGAAATCTTACACGGGCACTTGCTCGACTATCATGAACAGCTCGAAGCGTTCAAACATAACCGGAAATGAAGCAAGGCCCCGTTTTGGCGACGGGGCCTTGCTTTATGATTGATTGAGAGCTCGTCCTTTAGGCGCCTTCGCTTTCCACAGGCAATCCCGGAGCCGCATCGCGACTAGCGTCGCTGCTGGGTCTCCGTCGGATTGCTATCCTGTAGGAGTCTCCGGCGCCACGGACAAGCAATCTTTCATCTTTACGTATTAGAGGAAAACCAAAAAGAAGCAGGACCAACCGATGTCCGGGCCGGCACCCGAACTCCTAGGGGAGAGCGATGCAAGGATGACCCCGTAAAGTGCAGTACGCACTGCGGAGGCATCCGCATCGCCCCAGGAACGGAGGGTGCCGGCGAAGGCGATAGTAAGCATCGATTTCTATGCAAGTCACAAACAAGACCACGTCATGTGACGTGGTCTGAACTCATTGCTGGAGTGATTTGACGAGTCGCTCATCCGGCGTGACGTACACCGTCTGCTGGTCCGTATAGATCACGAATCCAGGTTTGGCGCCGCTCGGCTTTTTCACGTAGCGTGCTTTCGTGTAATCGACCGGCACACCGCTCGAGGCACGGGCCTTCGAGAAGTAGGCGGCGACTGTCGCGGCTTCGAGCAGCGTCGTCTCGTCGGGCTCGCTCGAACGGATGATGACGTGTGAACCGGGAATGTCTTTCACGTGGAGCCAAATCTCGTCGCGGCGGGCGAACTTGAACGTCAAATGATCGTTTTGCGTATTGTTCTTCCCGACGAAGAACTCTGTCCCCGTCGACGACGTATACGCTTCGAGCGTGACTTTTTTCGTCTGCTTTTTCTTTTGGCTTCGTTGTTTCATATAGCCGCCTTCGGCCAACTCTTCCCGAATCTCGACGATATCGGCCGGCGAGGCGACATCGAGTTGGGCGACGAGCGTCTCTAAATAGTGAATCTCGGCGTCGTTCAATTCGATTTGCTTTTGCACTTCGATTTTGGCGACTTTCAACTTGTTGTATTTCTTATAGTAGGCTTGTGCGTTTTCGTTTGGCGTCTTGAGCGGATTGAGCGGAATGTCGATCATACCGCCTTCTTCGTCGTAGTAGTCGACGACGTGAGCGACGGTCATGCCTTTCTCAAGTTGGAACAAGTACGTCGTCAACAGTTCACCGTATTTTTGGAGCTCATCGGACCGTTCCGTCGCCTTCAAGTCGTCGAGCAGACGCTTCCGCTTCAAGATGTTCTTCTCGAGCTCGGACTTGAGCAAACGTTCGACATCATGCGCCTGTTGTTTGACGCGGTCCCGGTTCGCTTTTTCATAGAAGAAGCGGTCGAGGACGTCTTTGCTCGTCTCGTAGCGTTCTTCGGCGGTAATCTCTCCTGACGTGAGCACGATCGGACTGAAACGTTCTTTTCCGGAAGCGAGCTGTTGGAAAACGAACGGTCCTTCGAGGTCGGCCATCACACCGATGAACGCCTCTTCGATGCTCGCCCGGTTCGGGAGTTTGGCCCGATGGACGATTTCTTGTGCAATCTGCGGGCTCAGACCTGCGAAACTGGCGACAAGTTGTTTATCAAGTTTTCCGGCATTCCAATCGATTCGCTTCAAGCCGGCCTCACGTTCTGTCAACGGGTCGCACTTGTCTTGGGCCGGCGGCAATAAGTAATCACTGCCCGGCATGATCGTCCGGTACGTGTTCTGTGACGGTGGCAAGTGCTTGATCGCGTCTAAAATCTTGCCGTCCTCGTTCGTCAACACGACGTTCGAGTGCCGTCCCATCAATTCGATATACACTTTCTTGTTCTCTTCGTCGCCGAGCTCGTTTCGTGAACGAATCGACAAGACGATGACACGGTCACGTCCGATTTGTTCGACCGCCGTGATGAAGCCACCTTCGATATGTTTGCGGAGCATCATGCAAAACATCGGGGGTTCTTGCGGGTTCTTGGTCGGATTATCCGTTAATTGGAGCCGCGCGTACATCGCGTTCGCCGAAACGAGCAATTGGACGCTTTGGCGGTTCGATCGGACTTGAATCATCAAGTCGAGGGAATACGGTTGGTGCACGCGATTGATTCGCCCTCCGACAAGAGCTTGTAATTCTGTTACAACACGATATGTCATTAATCCATCATATGCCACTAGTCTCATCACCTTTGTTCTTTTTCTGTCTCTACGTTATCAGATTCATGGAAAATATGGTACGATGAAGTAGGAAATCCGAACTTCTTCTTGCCGGAACAATTGATTGACTGCTATTATAATTAAATGTGATGTTAGAAGATGGAGGTCTTGCAGTGAATTTTAAAGAACGAGGATTATTAATCGTCTTGTCTGGCCCGAGTGGCGTCGGTAAAGGGACAGTGTGCCGTGTACTCCGTGAGGAAGAGGACAACAACCTTCAATATTCGGTCTCGGCGACGACCCGGAAACCGCGTGAAGGGGAAGTGGAAGGCGTGCATTACTTCTTTAAGACGAGAGAACAATTTGAAGACATGATCGAGCACGATCAATTGCTCGAACACGCTGAATTTGTCGGCAACTATTATGGGACACCGGTCGAATGGGTTCGTGAGACACTCGAGAGCGGAAGAGACGTCATCCTTGAGATTGAAGTCCAAGGTGCTTTCCAAGTGAAAGAGCGTTTCCCGGAAGCGGTCTTTTTATTCTTGGCTCCGCCAAGCTTGCAAGAACTACGCAACCGCTTAGTCGGTCGAGGTACGGAATCGGAAGATGTGATCAAGCAACGCTTGCTCGTCGCCCGGGAAGAAATTGAATTGATGGATGCATACGATTACGTCGTTACGAATGATGAAGTGGACAAAGCGATTGATCGTATCAAAGCGATCGTGACGGCCGAACATTGTAAACGTGAACGTGTCGCATCTCTCTATAAAAAAGCCATGATGGAGGTCATTTAATGTTATACCCTTCGATTGATGCCTTACAACGTATCATCCCGTCGAAATACACGATCGTGACGGTGGCCGCGAAGCGGGCCCGCCAAATCCAGGACGGAAAAGCAGCGAAAATCGTCGTGCCAAAATCGTATAAGCCGGTCGGTCAAGCGCTAGAAGAAATATTCTCGGGTGACACGACAATCATCACGAACGAAAAAAACAACGGATGAATTGTGACCCAAGTCGGATGCGACTTGGGTCTCATTGTCTATAAGGGGGAGAAATGTGAATGTTGAACGATCGGAATATCTTGCTTTGTGTGAGCGGCGGGATCGCGGCGTATAAGGCGTGCGCGCTCACTTCGAAACTCGTCCAGGCCGGTGCGAACGTGCGCGTGGCGATGACCGCCTCAGCCCAGGAGTTCGTCGGGAAAGCGACGTTTCAGGCGCTCAGCCGCAATCCGGTATACACCGACGTGTTCGAGGAACACGACCCGACCAAAATCGCCCACATCGACGTCGTCGACACGAGTGATTTGATCGTCGTCGCACCTGCCACGGCGAACATGATCGCGAAACTCGCGGCCGGTATTGCCGACGACTTCATCACGACCTCGATTTTAGCGGCGAAATGCCCGGTCATCGTCTCACCGGCGATGAACGTCAATATGCTCGAACATCCGGCCACACGCCGCAATATCGAAACGCTCAAAACGTTCGGTTATCAAATCATCGAGCCCGGTGTCGGCAACCTCGCCTGCGGCTGGGTCGGCGGGGGACGTCTGCCGGAACCGGAAGACCTCGTCCGGATTATCGAGAGCCAGTTCGTCCCGAAACATCTGCTCGGGAAGCAAGTATTGATCACGGCGGGGCCGACGGTCGAACGCATCGACCCGGTCCGTTTCTTATCGAACGACTCGTCAGGCAAGATGGGCGTCGCGCTCGCCGAGGCGGCCCGCGATATGGGTGCCTTTGTCACGCTCGTCCATGGTCCGCTGCAAATACCCGTACCGGACGGTGTGACCGCCATCGCCGTCGAATCCGGGAAAGATATGCTCGAGACGGTGCTCGCACGCTTCGATGACCAAGATCTCGTCATCAAATCGGCAGCCGTCGCCGACTATCGTCCGAAGACGGTCCACACCGAGAAACACAAAAAAGTACACGGGCCGTTGACGATCGAGCTTGAAGAGACGACCGATATCTTGAAGACACTCGGTGAGAAGAAGACGCATCAGCTCCTCGTCGGTTTTGCGGCCGAGACGGAGAACCTCGAGCAACATGCACGCGATAAAATCGCCCGTAAGCGGGTCGACTACCTCGTCGCGAATGATGTGTCGCAGCCGGATATCGGCTTCCGCTCTGACGACAACGAGGTCATGTTGTTCCGCGCGGACGGGGCGCATGTCCGCTTGCCTCGTCAAAGCAAACGCGAGCTCGCCGTCGAGTTGCTCACCCACTTTAAGGAAGATTTACGATGATCGCCCACGTCCACGTCGACGCCCCGGTCATCACGATCGACCGTCCGTTCGATTATGAGGTCCCGTCCCAGTTCGAGACATTGATCGAGCCGGGCATGCGCGTCTCGGTCCCGTTCGGCTCACGACGCCTGCTCGGGATCGTGACGGGTGTCTCGGAAGGGACGCGTGAAGGCTTGAAGCCACTTGAAGCCCTATTAGATGAAGAATCATCTCTGACGGACGAGTTGCTCGACTTATCGACACACGTGAAAGAGACGACGCTCTGCTTCCGGTCGTCGGCGCTTCTCGCGATGCTGCCGGCGGCGCTGAAAGTGAGCTACGACAAAGAGATTAAAGGCGAGACGCTACCGGACGGCGTCCGGACCGGTACCCATCTTTCCGAGTACCCGAAAGAGACGCAGTCCATCATCTTGGCGCTCGCCAAAAAAGGGGACATCTTGCTCGCGCCGGTGTTAAAAGAGAAACGCACGGTCAAGACGGACCTCGTCATCGAACTCATCGATGCGACTGTCATCCCGGCCCGTGCGAAGAAACAACAAGAAGCGATTGAGTTGCTAAAGGACGTACCGCGCATGTATTGGTCGTTGTTACGTCAAATCGGGCTATCGCGCGCCCAACTGCAAAAAATGGAGTCGCTCGGTGCCGTCAAAGTGACCGAGGTCGAACTGAATCGCGACCCGTATGCCACGATCGAACAGGTCGTTGAGACGGTCCAATTGAACGAGAGTCAAGCGACGGCCGTTCATGCCATCCGTGACGCGGAAGCCGGGGAGACGTTGCTCCTGCATGGGGTCACCGGCAGCGGGAAGACAGAAGTCTATCTCGAAGCGATCGGTCAAGTCGTCGATGAAGGCAAACAGGCGATTTTGCTCGTGCCGGAGATTTCGCTCACGCCGATGATGGTGAAACGGTTCAAGCGCCGTTTCGGCGACCGGGTCGCTGTGCTTCATAGCGCTTTGTCGCAAGGGGAAAAATATGATGAATGGCGGAAGATCAAGCGGCGTGAAGTCGATGTCGTCGTCGGGGCACGCTCGGCCATCTTCGCCCCGCTTGAGAACATCGGCCTGCTCATCTTAGATGAAGAGCATGAGACGACGTACAAGCAAGAAGAGAACCCGCGCTATCATGCGCGTGACGTTGCGATTTGGCGGGCCCGTTACCACGGTTGTCCCGTCGTCCTTGGTAGCGCGACCCCGTCACTCGAGTCTTACGCCCGCGCCCAAAAAGGCGTCTATCGTTATCTGCAACTCAGCGAACGGTACGGGGGCGAGATGCCGCCGGTCCATATTATCGATATGCGACGCGAACTCGCCAAAGGCAACACGACGATGTTCTCAGAAGATTTATTTGTCGCTATCAACGACCGCATCGCCAAAAAAGAACAGTGTGTCATCTTGCTCAACCGTCGTGGCTTCACGACGTTCGTCATGTGCCGCGACTGCGGGGAAGGACTCACTTGTCCGCACTGCGCCGTCAACTTGACGTATCACCAACATGGTGACCGGCTCAAATGCCACTACTGTGGCTATGAGATTGGGATGCCATCAAAATGTCCGACATGTGACAGCAAGAAAATCAAACAGTTCGGCACCGGCACGCAAAAGATCGAGACCGAGCTGTTGAACCGCATCCCCGAGGCGCGGATCATCCGGATGGACCAAGACACGACGTCCCGAAAAGGGTCGCACGAGCAACTGTTGAAACGCTTCGAGGATGGAGAGGCCGACATTTTGCTCGGCACCCAAATGATCGCCAAAGGACTCGACTTCCCGAACGTCACGCTCGTCGGGGTGCTCGCGGCGGATGCGACACTCGGCATGCCCGATTTCCGGGCGACCGAGCGCACGTTCCAGCTCGTCACCCAAGTCGCGGGCCGGGCCGGTCGAGGAAGTCTACCAGGTGAGGCATACGTGCAGACGTACAATCCCGACCATTACGTCATCGAGACGGCGAGCGAGCACGACTATGAATCCTTTTTCGCTCGTGAGATGCAGTTGCGCCAAGTCGGCAACCATCCACCGTATTGGTACGTCACGCTCGTCACGTTCGCGGCCGAAAGTCCGCTCGTCGCCCAAGCCGAGGCCGAGCTGTTCGCCTCTGATTTCGTCGAGGCGCATGTGGCCCAGTCACGGCTGAATGGACCGATGCCGGCACCGTTGTCTAAACTAAAGAACTTGTTCCGCTATCAGTTGTTCATCAAAACGAAACATCCTGAGGCGCTATATCCGGTCCTCGCCGCGTTGCAACAGGCACGCGCGAAGGCGATCAGTAAAAAAGAGTATCAATTGAGTATCGACGTAAACCCATACGTATTCATGTGAGGTGGAACCAGATGTATAAAGTAGTAGAGATTCCAAATGAGATTTTACGGGTCACGTGTGATCCGGTGACGAAATTTGATAAAAAGTTGCGTCAGACGGTCGACCGACTGTTCGACACGATATACGAATATGACGGCGTCGGCGTTGCCGCCCCGCAGGTCAACTTGAATCAACGGCTCGCCGTCGTCCATACGGATGATGAGACGGGACCGCTCGTGTTGATCAATCCAGAGATCATCGAGACGTCGGGAAGCGAGGTCGGCCTTGAAGGGTGCTTGAGCATCCCGGGAGAGTTCGGATTCGTCGAACGGCATGAGACGATCGTCGTCAAGACGCAAGATTTGAAGGGCCGCACCCAACAAGTGAAGGCGAGCGGTTTCTTCGCCCGGGCGATTCAACATGAGATCGATCATCTCGACGGGGTGTTGTTCACGGACAAACTCGCCGTGCCGGAAAAAGGGACGGATCAACGCATTGTCTTCATGGGCACTCCGACGTTTGCCGTATCCGTACTTGAGCGCTTGCTCGAAGAAGGATACAATGTCGTAGGTGTCGTCTCGCAACCGGACAAGCCGGTCGGACGAAAACGCGAACTGAAACCGACGCCGGTGAAAGAGTGTGCCCTGCGCCACAACATCCCGGTGTTACAGCCTGAAAAGGTGCGCACCGATTATGCGGACATCTTGGCACTTGAACCGGATTTGATTGTGACGGCGGCGTACGGTCAAATTGTTCCGACCGAACTGTTAGAAGCGCCGAAACATGGAGCCATCAACGTCCATGCCTCGCTCTTGCCGAAACATCGGGGTGGTGCTCCAATCCATCAAGCCATCCTCGACGGGGACAAAGAGACGGGCGTCACGATCATGTACATGGTCGATAAGCTCGATGCCGGCGATATGATTGCCAACACGGTCGTACCAATCGAAGAATTGGACACGGTCGGTACGTTGTTCGACAAGCTCGCGGTCGCAGGGTCTGACTTGTTAATCAAGACGCTTCCTGCTTTCCTTGCTGGTTGGATTGAAGCCGTGCCGCAGGACGAGCGTGACGTCACGTTCGCACCGAACATCAGCCGGGAGCGGGAACAGATTGACTGGACCCGTTCCGGCACAGACATTTATAACCATATCAGAGGGATGAATCCGTTCCCGACGGCGTATACGACGATTGCGGGTGAACGGGTCAAACTGTTCTTCGGGTCGAAGACGTCAGGGACGGGTGAACCGGGAACGATTGTACGGCTTGAAGAGGATGGGTTTGTCGTCGCGACAGGTGACGCGGTCGCTATCAAAGTGATCGATTTGCAACCATCTGGTAAAAAACGAATGGACGGGGCCACATTTATGCGTGGGGCCGGCCAAAAGTTACAAGTCGGCGATCGACTAGGAGGATAATATGAACGTACGAGTTGCAGCGCTTGATACGCTAATCAAAATCGAACAAGGCGGCGCCTATTCGACGATTGCGGTCAACGACCTATTGAAACAAAAAAAATTAGCGACGAAAGACGTCGGCCTCTACACGGAGCTCGTCTACGGGACGCTCGGTCGGAAACGGACGCTCGATTATATTTTAGAGAAGCGGGTCCAAAACCCGAAAAAATTGGACAAATTTGTCTTGCCGCTCTTGCGGATGAGCGTCTATCAACTGTTTTATCTCGACAAGATCCCGGATCGGGCCGTGTTGCATGAAGCGGTTGAAATCGCGAAAAAACGGGGCCATTCGGGAACCGGCAAGTTCGTCAATGGCGTGTTGCGCAACGTCGTCCGGGATGGGTTCCCGGATTTGAGCAAGCTGCCAGACGCTGAACGAATTGCCATCGAACATAGCCATCCTGATTGGCTCGTCGCCGAATGGGTGGAGACGTATGGTGTCGAAGCGACCGAGGCGATGTGCAAATTGAATAACGAACCGGCGCCGGTCACGGTCCGGGTCAACCGCCAACGTGTCACCGTTGACGAGATGATTGAACGGCTCGCTGAAGTCGATGTCGTCGCCACACGTTCGGAACTGTCAGCGGACGGGCTCGTCATCGAGTCCGGAAACGTTCATGCGACGGCGTTCATCGACATGGGCTTGTTGTCGATTCAAGATGAGAGCTCGATGATCGTCGCCGATGCGCTTCAAGCCGCGAAGACAGAACGCGTGCTCGACGCTTGTGCCGCCCCGGGCGGGAAAGCGATGCATACGGCCGAACGCATGGACGGCGGAACGCTCGTCGCGCTCGACTTGCATCCGCATAAAGCGAAGTTGATTGAACGACAAGCGAAGCGTCTGCATATCGATGGAGTGACCGCACTTGCCCTCGATGCCCGTCAGGCCGGTGACAAGTTTGAACCGGAGAGCTTCGATCGGATTTTGCTCGATGTCCCATGTTCAGGACTCGGCGTCATCCGCCGCAAGCCCGATATCAAATGGACAAAAGACAAATCTGCTCTCGCCGGACTGCCGAAAGTCCAGCGTGAAATCATCGACGCCGTCTTGCCACTCCTCAAACGAGGTGGTACGCTAGTGTACTCGACATGTACGATCGACCCGTCTGAGAATGAGCAGCAGGCCGATTACATTTTGTCGAACGGATTGACGTGGGATGAGACACTCCAGGACCGTCTTCCCCAAGTATTGCGCCCGATGGTGTCATCGGACCGCGCTGAACTCAAATTACTCCCGACGACGTTCGGGACGGACGGTTTCTATATCGCCGCATTCAAGAAAGAGGTATAAACATGAATCCAAAAGCAGTTGAAAAAAATCCATTGGTCGGTGCCAAGCCGTCACTCTATTCCCTCACGTATTCAGAACTCGAACAGTGGCTCATTGAAGCAGGAGAAAAATCGTTCCGCGCGAAACAGTTATATGACTGGATGTACGTCAAGCGTGTGACATCGTTCGACGATATGACGAACGTCTCTAAACCGCTCCGCGAGAAATTAGACGCGGCGTTCCAATTGACGACGTTGAAAGAACTCGTCCGTCAAGAATCACAGGACGGCACGATCAAGTTCTTGTTCGAGCTTCAAGACGGTTATTCGATCGAGACCGTGCTCATGCGTCACGAGTACGGCAACTCGGTCTGTGTCACGACACAAGTCGGCTGCCGGATTGGTTGCACGTTCTGTGCCTCGACACTCGGCGGTTTGAAACGTAACTTAGAAGCCGGTGAAATCACGGCGCAAGTCCTCGACGTCCAACGCGCGCTTGACGAGAGCGGAGAGCGAGTCGACTCGATCGTCGTCATGGGTATCGGCGAACCGTTCGATAACTACGACGAATTGATGCGCTTCTTGCGCACGGTCAACCACGATGACGGCTTGAACATCGGTTCACGCCATATCACCGTGTCGACGAGTGGGATTGTACCGAAGATTTACAAGTTCGCCGATGAAGGGATGCGCATCAACTTCGCCATTTCGCTTCACGCGCCGACGACAGAGATTCGGACTCGTCTCATGCCGATCAACCGAGCCTACAACTTGGATAAGTTGATGGAAGCCGTCAACTACTATACAGAGAAGAGTGGTCGCCGCATCACGTTCGAATACGGTTTATTCGGTGGTGTCAACGACACGGAAGAACACGCCCATCAGTTGGCGGACTTGTTGAAAGGCGTCAAATGTCACGTCAACTTGATTCCAGTCAACCACGTGCTCGAGCGCGACTACGTCCGCACACCACGTAAACAAATTTTTGCCTTTGAAAAAGTGCTCAAAGACCGAAAAGTGAACGTGACGATTCGTCGCGAACAAGGTTCGGATATCGATGCGGCTTGTGGGCAGCTTCGAGCGAAGGAGCGCGAACAAGAAACGAGGTAATCAGGAAGATGGAATTAGCATACCGAACCGACCGGGGGCAAGTGAGAGCGCAAAACGAGGATGCCGTCTTGATTTTAGGGGACGAGCACGCCGGGATCGCACTCGTGGCCGACGGTATGGGAGGGCATGAAGCCGGGGAGGTCGCGAGTCAGCTCGTCATCGAGCAGTTTCGTCGTGCCTTCCCGACGCTTCCGGCCTCACCGATGGAGATGGAGAATTGGTTTCGCCACAACGTGGAACTGGCCAATGAGCAAGTGCTCGATTTCTCGAAACAAGCGAACCTGCTCATGATGGGGACGACGATCGCCGGTGTCTGCTGGCACGACGAGACGATCGTCATCGTCCACGTTGGGGATAGTCGTGTGTATGCCTTGCGTGACGATAAACTTCAGCAGTTGACAGAAGACCATTCCTACGTGAACGTGTTGAAGCAGCTCGGGGAGTTGACCGAGGAAGAGATACGCGTCCACCCGAAACGTAATATCATCACCCGTGCGATCGGCTCGAAAGAGCATGTCGAACCTGATCTGCAAGTGTTTGCCGAACCCGAGTTTGACACGATTTTAATCTGTACGGACGGCTTGACGACGCATTTGACCGATGACGAGATCAAGCAAGTCTTGGAACGCCCCGTCTCGGCGGACGTCAAGGCGGATCAATTGATCGATCGAGCCAACCGTTTGGGTGGGAGTGACAACATCACTGTTGCCCTCGTCCAGTTCACAGATAGAAAGAGAGGATGAATCCGATGCGAAGTGGAGAACGAATCAACGATCGTTATCGGATCGAACAGCAAATCGGCAGCGGCGGCATGGCAAATGTCTACCGGGCTCACGATGAGATTTTAAACCGAACCGTCGCCATCAAGGTGTTGCGATCTGAATTCTCGCATAATGAACAATTTATACGCCGGTTTGAACGAGAAGCCCATGCGGCGACGAGTCTGAACCATCCGAATATCGTCGCCATTTACGACGTCGGAGACGAACGCGACATCTATTACATCGTCATGGAACATGTCGACGGGATGACGCTGAAACAATATTTGCAAGAAGAGTACATATCTGTCGACGAGGCGCTTCGCATCATGGGACAGATTTGTGATGCCATCGACCATGCCCATGCGAATCGAATCATTCATCGGGACATCAAACCACAAAACATGATGATCGATCAGAGCGGCAACGTCAAAGTGACGGACTTTGGGATTGCGGTGGCCATGTCGAACGCGACGCTGACCCATACGATGTCAGTGCTCGGCTCGGTCCATTACTTTTCTCCAGAACAGGCGCGCGGAAAGTTCGCCGATGAGAAGTCAGATATTTATTCACTCGGTGCCGTGCTCTATGAACTCGTGACCGGACGCGTTCCGTTCATCGGCGAGACGCCAGTCGCCGTCGCACTTCAACATTTGCAAGACGACCCGATTCGACCGATGGATTTGAACCCGAACATCCCGCAAGCGCTTGAGAACTGCATCATGCAGGCGCTGGCGAAATCACCGGGCGCCCGTCACACATCGGTCGCCGCCTTTAAGAAGGATTGCATGACGGCGCTCGACCCGGAACGTGCGAACGAACCGAAACGCCTCAGTACAGAACAGGACGCATTCGATCAGACGCTCGTCATGTCACCGGTCGTCCCGGACGAACCGAACGTCAAAGAGACACCGGAACAACCGGTCGCACCGAGCGAACCTGAGACAGCGAACCCGAAGCCGAAACGGAAGAAGAAGTGGTGGCTTTGGCTCCTACTCCTCTTCTTGTTGATTGGCGGCGGAATCGGGGCATATGTCATCGCCGATGAGATGTCCCGTGCCGTCGTCCCGGACGTCGTCGGCATGACGAGCGACGAGGCGACGACCGAGCTCGAAACGGCCGGTTTTGTCGTCGAGGCAACTGAACGGGCGAGTGACAACATCGCGGCTGGCGACGTCATCTCGCAGACACCGCAAGCCGGACGGAAGCCGAAACGTGGGACGACCGTGACGATTGTCGTCTCGGCCGGAAAAGAGACGGTCGAGATGCCGGATGTTGAAGGACTGTCCCAGTCGTCGGCCGAGCGGACGCTCAAAGATCTTGAGTTCACGGATATCGAGATTCAGTCGGAGGCATCCGAGACGGTCGATAGCGGGGATGTCATCTCCCAATCGATCGCCCCAGGCAACGAGGTCGTCCCATCTGAAGAGACGGTGACGCTCGTCGTCTCGACCGGCAGCAATAAAATCGAACTCGCCAACTTGGCGGGCTATACGTTCGAGGAAGCGACGACGTATGCCGAACAGAATAGCTTGAAAATCGTCAAACGTGATGAGTATTCAACGAGCGTTCCTGCGAATCAAATCATCCGTCAACTCCCGACGGCCGGTACGGCAGTCGACCCGGGGACGGAACTGACCGTCATCGTGTCACAAGGGGTCGAACCGACGGACGTCTCGATTGAACGGGAAGTCAACGTCGAAATCGAGCCGCCCGCTGAAGGCGAAGAAGCCGAGGCACTCGAAGTCGTCATTCGGACGGTCGACGCCCGTGGCGAAGTCGAGGTGTTGCGTGATAAGATAACGGAGACGACGACTTACTCGTATACGCTCGTCATCGCACCGGACGAAGTCGGAACCGCGACGATTGAAGTCGACGGCGAAGTCGTTCGCACGGATACGGTGACTTACGCACAAGCAAAAGATTCACAATGAAGAGGTGGCGTGCGCGTCGCCTCTTTTTCTAAGGAGGGAATGGAATGAAAGGTACGATTATTCGATTACAAGGCGGATTTTATGACGTCATGACGGAAGAAAAACAAGAGATCCGTTGTCGCGCCCGCGGCAATTTCCGCAACCGGAACATCTCGCCGGTCGTCGGTGACGATGTCGACATCCAAGACCAAGGGGATGGTACCGGTTATATATTGGCTGTTGACGAGCGGTCGAACCATCTCGTCCGCCCGCCGATTGCCAACATCGATCAAGCGTTCTTGTTATTCTCGGTAAAAGAGCCGGCGTTCTCGTTCCATCTGCTCGACCGTTTCCTCGTCTTGATCGAGTCGAAGCAAGTCCATCCGATTATCGTTTTGACGAAAATGGATTTGTTGACGGAGTCGGAACGGGAGAAGATTCATGAAGCAGCGGCTTTATATCGTTCCATCGGCTATGAGGTCATCGAGACGTCGACCGAGGACGGGTCGGGGATCGAAAAAATCCGCGGGTCGTTTAAGGATAAGACGAGTGTGTTCGCCGGACAGACCGGGGTCGGTAAGAGTTCGCTCTTGAACGCAGTCGCACCTGAGCTTGAACTTGCGACCGGGAAGATCTCGAAATCACTTGGGCGCGGTAAGCACACGACGCGTCACGTCACGCTTATCACGCTCGCTGACGGGCTCGTGGCCGATACGCCTGGTTTCTCGAGCC
Source organism: Exiguobacterium mexicanum (assembly GCF_005960665.1). Lineage (GTDB taxonomy): Bacteria > Bacillota > Bacilli > Exiguobacteriales > Exiguobacteriaceae > Exiguobacterium > Exiguobacterium mexicanum_A. The sequence continues at coordinate 1,627,959 of NZ_CP040676.1, read as the reverse complement.
TTGAGTTCCCAGAAGAACTCGAAGTCGAAGAGATGCGCTGGTGTTTCCCTGAGTTCGTCGAGCGGCATGATGACTGTAAATTCCGCGGTTGTGCCCATTTGAACGAACCAGGTTGTGCCGTCAAAGCGGCCGTCGAGGCGGGAGAAATCGCTTCCACCCGCTATGAGAATTATGTTACGTTTATGGCAGAGTTAAACGATAGACAACGGAGGTACTGACATGATTAAAATTGCACCATCGATTTTAGCGGCGGACTTCGCCAATTTAGAGGCAGAAGTGAAGGCGGTCCAAGAGGCCGGAGCGGATTACATCCATTTTGACGTCATGGACGGTCAATTCGTCCCGAACATCTCGATCGGTCTCCCGGTGTTAGCGAGCTTACGGAAGAAGTCGGACATGGTGTTAGACGTCCATTTGATGATCGACCAGCCCGAACGGTTCGTCGAAGATTTCATCAAGGCCGGGGCGGATATCGTCACGGTTCACGTTGAAGCGACGAATCATTTGCATCGCGTGTTGCAACAAATCAAAGCGGCCGGCGCCAAGTGTGGTGTCGTCTTGAATCCGCATACGCCGCTGTCATCGATTGAACATGTGCTCGGTGACGTCGACATGGTGCTCCTCATGACGGTGAACCCTGGCTTTGGGGGCCAGGCATTCATCGAATCGGTCGTCCCGAAAATCGCGACGCTGAGCGAGATGCGCCAAGCGCGTCGTCTCGACTTTGAAATCGAGATTGACGGCGGTGTCAACGCTGAGACGGCGAAATTATGCATCGACGCTGGAGCTGATGTGCTCGTGGCCGGCTCAGCCATCTATAACGAACCGAGCTATAAAGACGCAATCGATAGCATTCGTCACGCTTCTCGTGTATAATCGTCGATAGAACAACAAATATTGTCGCAAGGGGTGTCACATTCTGTGGCTGAGAGGCATTTGCTAACCCTTTGAACCTGTTCCGTTCACACGGACGTAGGGATGTGGCGAAAATGCACGTTGCTACTCGATAGCAGCATGGCGTTTACGTCATGCTGCTTTTTGTCGTTCGCTCATATAATAAGGAGGGAATAAGATGAAACAACGTTTAAAACTACAGGCGCTCATTGAAATCTCATTGTTCGCCGCACTCGGCTTGATCTTTGATTTGCTCATCCCGTTCCGGATGCCGCAGGGCGGATCGATCAGCCTGGCGATGTTGCCGATCTTTGTGATGGCGTACCGCCATGGATTAAAAGGCGGACTGGCGACAGGAGCGCTCGTCGGAACGCTGCAACTGCTGTTCGGGGCCTACATCTTCACACCGGTCCAGTTCCTGCTCGACTACACGTTCGCTTACGGTGTCGTCGGGATGGCCGGACTGTTCGCTGGTCAAGTGAAACGGGCCGCCAAGGACGAGGCGAAAAAGACGCTCGTCGTCTACTTGGTGCTCGGGGCGCTCCTCGGTTCTTTGCTTCGCTACGGCGCCCACGTCTTATCAGGGATCGTGTTCTTCGCCGAGTACGCGGAAGGGCCGGTCGTCGCCTATTCGTTCGCTTATAACATGACGTATATGTTGCCGTCCTTCCTCGTGTCGGCCGTCGTCCTCGTTCTCTTGTTCGTCTCGGTACCACGTTTCGCCACGCTCGCGACCCGGGGTCTCCGCTAATGCGGGTGTTGATTGTGGCGGCCAGCCCGGAACCAATCTCGGGACTCCCGCGTGACGTCGATTACATCATCGGCGTCGACGGGGGGTACGAGACACTGTTGAACCACGGGCTGAACCCGGATCTCGTCGTCGGCGATTTCGATTCCTTCACGGGCGAAGTGCCGATTGACGCCGTCCGTTACCCATCTGAAAAAGACGTGACCGACCTCGAGATCGCGCTCGAGGCGGCCCGTGGACACGGGGCGACGGAGATGCTCGTGTACGGCGCTCTCGGTGGACGCCTCGACATGACGCTCGGCAATATCGGACTGCTCGAGGCATATCCAGAGATGCGTTTGTTCACGGCCGGGCAAACCGCTCGTCTTGTTGGAGCTGGGCGTCACGAGCTCCCACGTCAAGCCAATCATTATTTGTCGCTCATCCCCTGGAAACGGGCGAACGTGTCAATCCGCGGCGTCAAATATCCGCTCGACCGTCACGATGTCGTCAGCCATGAGGCGCTCACGATCTCGAACGAGTGGGCCGGCGAATCAGCGGATTTGATCGTGCACGAAGGTATGGTCCTCGTGCTGTATGTCAAAAAATGAACACAAAAAAATCCCATCGGCGAATGCCGAGGGCACTGAAAAACCCCCGCTCTATCCGAGCGTGAGAACGTGAAAAAGGCGATTGGCCCGACTTGTGTCGGGACGATCGCCTTTTTTCCTTGCCTTTAATCCGTTTTCTCTTTCCGGAGGGTGATGATTCGCTTCAGATTGACTGCGACGATGGCCATCACGCTCTGTAACGTCATGCCTTTCAGGTCTGGCGTCTTGTTGCGCGCCAGACCTTGTGGGTTCTTCAGTTGACTGTTTTTCGCCTCGACGGCGAAGCGTTTCCGACGATGGTCCTTGAAGTCATCGGTCTGCCCATAGTCAAGTTGATCGCTGTGCTCCCTTGATTTCAACGACACGCTATAGGATCTGGATTTGGCGCCGTCCTTGTAACAGCCTTTTCGTAACGGACATTGCTTGCACAGCTCGATGTTGAAGAAATGGCTCTCCACTTGGTTCTTTCCGACGTCCTTCCGTCCGCCACGGGCTTTGCGGACGGCCATATGCCCGGCTGGGCAGACGTAACGTTCGGCATCCTTGTTGTAGGTGAAACCCTCGACGCGGTTCGGTGCCGGCGAGTAGACTTGTGGGTTCAATGGCGCGACGAGCTTGCACCCTTGCGAGGCGGCATAGATCAGGTTGTCCCGGCTCGAATAGGCCCCGTCGCCCACGATGTGGTCGAACTCGGCCCCTGCGCGGTGGCTCTTCTCGACGAGCCTCGACATCTGATGCCCGTCCGACGCTTCGCCGGATGTGACGACGACGGCCGTGATGATGCCCTCCTCCGTCATCGCGAGATGATGTTTGTAACCGAAGAATGATGAGTCGGCACTCTTGTGCCCGGTCCGGGCATCAGGATCCCTGGAGACTTGAAGTTCGACGTGCGCATCCTCCGCGAACTCGCGGACACGGTTCACACGGTCACGGATGTGTTCGCGCGCCATCAGCTCAGGCATCTCGCCCTCGACGGTCTCGGCGACGGCGAGCGCATACGAGAGGAGCTGGTCGATGTCTGACTCGTTTGCCTTCTCCGGAAAACGTCCCTTCGCGTCGTTGGTCTCTTTGTAACATGCATGACGGAGCCCCTTCGCTTCCTCGATGATCGCCTGCCCGATCGGTTTTTGCCCATACCGGGCACGGGAATGGGTCGCGTCGACAATCAATGTTCGTGACTTGAGCAGTCCCATCCCTTTCGCGACCTCGACCGTGTGCTCGATCAACTTGTCGAGCAGCTCGTCGTCGGCCATGCGCTGACGACGGAACTTCGTGAGCGAGGAAGGATTGATGACGTCATCTTCCGGTGCCAGATCCAGAAAATATTTGTAGGCGAGGTCGGTCTTCGCCCGTCTGACGAGGTCGACGTCGGACAGGTTCGAGTGCGCCTTCAGGAACAGGTACTTGAACATCCGGACAGGATGGACGGCCATCCGACCGTTGTCATGGCAATACGTGTCCTCGAGCAGCTTGGTGATGAAATCGAACGGGACGAGGTCGTGGATGAGCCGTAGCTCGTCATCGGCCGGGATCAACAGGTCATAAAGGGCAGCGTATGGGCTCGGCGGCATGTTCGGCAGGTCGGGCATCATCGGGATCGCCTCCAAATGGGTTGGTTACTGCCAGTATAGTCCGGAATGCCGGGCGCGTACAGCGCCGCCCGAGGGCACGCCGACTCCCGGGGAATCAGCGGGCAAGGCGAGACCCAGCAGCGACGACGTCGCGATGCGGCTCGACGCCCGCCCCCAGGAAAGCGGCGTGCCGGACAGGGCGGCTGAAGGACAAGGAAAACAGATGAGCGTCATCCCAAACGGGACGACGCTCATCTGTTCAAAATCATTTGAAGTTTTTCAGTGCCCTCGCGAATGCCGCTGGGATTTTTTTCGTTCGTGTATAAAAATTATACGCGTTCAACGAGACCTGATTTAAGAGCGCGAGCTGAAACCCAAACTCGTTTAGGTTTACCGTCAACGAGAATACGAACTTTTTGTACGTTTACACCCCAAGTGCGTTTTGTCTTGTTGAGTGCGTGCGAACGGTTGTTACCTGATTTAGGTGATTTACCTGTTACGTAGCATTTACGTGCCATGCGTTTCCCCTCCTTTTTTATGTGGGTTCGTCCTAATAGACACTCGTTTATATTAGCACGGGTTTTTTCACGATGCAACTAGAAAATCATAGGATGACAAGAAAAAAACTTGACATTACTGGAAAGGATTTTAATAATGAATGAGGGTTACGGCTACAATTGACCGAGTTTATGGAGCAGGTTCTTTTAATAACTAGGTACTTATTGTAGAATGTAGTGAAGGAATCATTCCGAATGAAGGAGGCTACTCCATATGGCAATTGAAATGAAGACAACATATGGCAATATTGACATCACGAACGACGTGGTCGCAACACTCGCAGGCGGTGCGGCGATGGAATGTTTCGGCGTTGTGGGAATGGCGTCTCAAGCTCAATTGAAAGACGGGATTGCAGAACTATTGAAGCGTGAAAACTACGCCCGAGGCGTGGTCGTACGTCAAGATGGAGAAGACGTACATATCGACATGCACATCATTGTGAGCTACGGGACGAAAGTGTCGGAAGTCGCATACAACGTGCAAAGCCGTGTAAAATACACGCTCGGTGAAACTTTAGGATTAAACGTTTCGTCGGTAAACATATTCGTACAAGGCGTTCGTCTGACGAATGACTGACGAGAACGAAGGAGGATTTGGTGTGGGTTTAAAACGTTTAGATGGATTGGTGTTCGCGAACATGGTCGCGAACGGTGCAGCCAACTTGAGCCAGAATGCGGATTATGTAGATTCGCTTAACGTCTTCCCGGTGCCGGATGGCGACACGGGGACGAACATGAATTTGACGATGACATCGGGTGCGAAGGAAGTGGCCGCACTCAACACGGCAAATATCGCTGACGTCTCATCGAAGTTTGCACGTGGTCTCTTGATGGGGGCACGCGGGAACTCCGGTGTTATTTTAAGCCAATTGTTCCGTGGCTTCGGTAAAGCGATCGAAGGAAAGACCGAAGTGTCGACAGTCGATTTCGCTGAGGCATTGAAACGTGGTGTCGACACGGCATACAAGGCGGTTATGAAACCGGTTGAAGGAACGATTTTGACGGTTGCTCGTGAAGCGGCCGACGAAGCGCTCCGTGCTTCAGAGTCGACGAGCGACTTCAACGAGTTCATGGAACGTGTGATCGTGGAAGCGAAAGCTTCACTCGAGCGGACGCCGGACTTATTGCCGGTCTTGAAAGAAGTTGGCGTCGTCGATTCGGGCGGCCAAGGCTTGCTCGTTATTTATGAAGGGTTCCTTGCGAGCCTTGAAGGAAAAGAGCTCGAGAAGCCACATGCACCGGTCATGGATGCGCTCATCGAAGCCGAACATCATGCCCACGCCGCGCAAGGATTCATGTCGACCGAAGACATCGAGTTTGGTTATTGCACGGAAATCATGGTTCGTTTCCAAGACGCGAAGTTGAAGGATGCCCCGTTCAACGAGGATGCGTTCCGCAACGAACTGTCTGAACTCGGGGACTCACTCCTCGTCGTCGCAGATGAAGAGTTGCTTAAAGTTCACGTTCACGTCGAGACGCCAGGCGACGTCATCACGAAAGGACAGCGTTACGGTGAACTCGTCGCTGTCAAAATCGAGAACATGCGTCAACAGCACTCGACCATTTTAGAAGAAGAACACGGCGCGAACCAACATGGCGTCCAACCGACGGCTCCGAAGGCGAAAGCGCCATATGCGATTGTCACGGTCGCGATGGGTGAAGGTGTCAGCGACTTGTTCCGTTCACTCGGTGCGGCTCACGTCATCGAAGGCGGTCAGACGATGAACCCGTCGACGGAAGATATCGTCAAGGCGATTGAAGCGGCCAACGCGGATCATGTCTTCATCTTCCCGAACAACTCGAACATCATCATGGCTGCCGAACAAGCGGCTTCGGTCGCACCTTGCGGCGTCTCGGTCATTCCGACGAAGACGGTGCCACAAGGACTTGCGGCAGCGATCGCGTTCAACCCGGAAGCCGATGTCGAGACGAACGAAAGCGTCATGAAGACGGCGGCTAGTACCGTCAAGTCTGGTCAAGTGACGTATGCGGTTCGTGATACGAGTATCGACGGCGTCGAGATTCGTAAAGACGACCACATGGCGATCGCCGAGAAGAAAATCGTCGCCTCATCGGCCTCGAGCCTCGAAGCGGCGAAGAAATTAGTCGACGCCCTCGTGGATGCCGACGATGAGATCATCACGATCTTGACGGGCGAAGGTTCGTCAGCAGAAGACGTGGAGGCACTCTCGGCGTACATCGAGTCGAAGAACGACGAGATTGAAATCGAGGTTCATGACGGGAAACAACCGCTCTACTCCTACATTTTTAGTGTGGAATAAGCTGTAACTCAGCCCTACCTTCTGTATAATGAAGGTAGGGTTTTTTTGAAAGGGGGAAATGCGATGAAATATCGCAGTGTGTTTGATATCATCGGACCGGTCATGGTCGGTCCATCGAGTTCGCATACGGCCGGAGCCGCGCGCATCGGCCTCATGGCTGGGAAGTTGTTCGGGCGAACGCCACTACTCGCACACATCACGTTTTATGGGTCGTTCGCCGATACGTATCGGGGGCACGGTACCGATGTGGCCATCGTCGGTGGGATCATGGGCTTCGATACGTTTGATTTGCGCATCCCGCAAGCGCTCGATATCGCGAAAGAGCGCGGCATCGAGGTCGTCTTTGAGACGAGCGATGCGCTGACGGACCATCCGAACACGGCCCGCGTCCGGCTAGAAGACGAGGACGGTACGTTTGAAATCGTCGGGATTTCAATCGGCGGCGGGACGATTGAGATCACCGAGTTGAACGGATTCCCGCTCAAATTGTCGGGCGGCGGGCCGGCACTCGTCGTCTTGCACCACGATCGCTTCGGGGCGATCGCGGCCGTGACGGGTATTTTGGCCCGGCATGAGTTGAATATTGGGCACATGGAAGTGAGCCGTCATGAGAAAGGCAAGCAAGCGCTCATGGCGATCGAGATTGATGATCATTTGTCAAAAGACGTGTTAGCGGAAATCGAGCGGTTACCTCAAATCGAGCGGGTAGCCATCTTTGGGGAATAAGGAGACACCAATATGTTTAAATCAGTAGAAGAATTAGTCAGAACGGCAACGGAACGAGGGATTCCGATCTCAGAAGTGATGATCGAGCAAGAAGTGCACGTCAGACGCTCGACGCGTGAAGACGTCGTCGGCATGATGGAACGCAACCTCGAGGTGATGGAAGAAGCGGTTGCGCGGGCACTCGAAGGCGTGACGTCTGTGACGGGGTTGACGGGGAATGACGCCGTGCTCATGACCGACTATATCCGCTCTGGCAAGTCGCTCGCTGGGGATTTGATTTTAGACGCGGTCGCCAAAGCGATCGGGACGAATGAAGTCAACGCGGCGATGGGACGCATCTGTGCGACCCCGACGGCCGGCAGCGCCGGTGTCGTACCGGGTACGTTGTTTGCGGTCAAAGAGCGTCTGAAAATGGACCGTGACGCGATGGTCCGCTACTTGTTCACGTCTGGTGCGTTCGGGTTCGTCGTAGCCAACAACGCCTCGATTTCAGGGGCGGCCGGTGGTTGTCAGGCGGAAGTCGGTTCGGCGACCGGAATGGCCGCGGCGGCCATCGTCGAAGCAGCCGGTGGGACGCCGGAACAATCGGCGACGGCGTTTGCGATCGCCTTGAAAAACATGCTCGGTCTCGTCTGTGACCCGGTGGCGGGTCTCGTCGAAGTGCCGTGTGTCAAACGGAACGCCATGGGTGGAGCGAACGCGATTGTCGCGGCCGATATGGCCCTCGCTGGTATCACGTCTCGCATCCCTTGTGACGAGGTCATCTCGGCGATGCATGAGATCGGCCAGATGATGCCGACCGCTTTGAAAGAGACAGCCCGCGGTGGACTTGCCAATACGCCGACGGCCCGCCGTCTCGAACGAAACATCTTTGGAGAGAAAGAAAATGTCGAGAAGTGAGGCGCTGACGACGCTCAAAGGGGTCGGGCCAGAGATGGCCAAAAAATTAGAGACGATGGGTCTCGAACGAATCGAGGACGTGCTGGAGCACGTTCCGTTTCGTTATGAAAATTATAATAGCGGCACGGTAACGACGGCCATCCACGGCGACCTCGTCAAATGGAGCGGTACCGTCCAAGCGGAACCGCTCGTCCGTTATTACAGTAAAGGCAAGAACCGGCTCCAATTTCGGCTATTGCTCGAGGAACGCTACGTCGTCCACGTGACGATGTTCAACCGGGCGTTCTATAAAGACAAGCTCACGCTCGGCGCCACCGTGACGGTCAAAGGGAAATGGGACATGAACCGGATGACAATCAGCGCGACCGACCTCGAGTTCGGTGAACTGTCGGACGGGCTGCAACCGATTTATTCGCTTCGGGCCGGGTTGACCCAGAAGAACTTCAGCCGGATCGTCAAGCTTGCGTTTGAACAGACGACCTCGTTCGAGGACCGCCTGCCGGAATTGATTCGGCAACGCTATCGTCTCGAGGATCGGGAGGCGATGTTAAAAGGGATGCATTTCCCTGATTCGGTCGAGACGTACAAACAGGCACGCCGCAGTTACGTCTATGAAGAATGTCTGCTCTATCAATTGAAGCTTCAGGCGTTCCGGAAGATGGAACGGTCGGGTAAAGGCCGTGCCCTCACGCTCGATAAGCCTCAATTGAACGAATTCGTCAAACAACTTGCATTTCCGTTGACCGGGGCGCAGACGCGTGTCATCCGGGAAATCGTCGGGGATTTAGAAGTGCCAGAACGAATGAATCGGTTGCTACAAGGGGATGTCGGGAGCGGAAAGACAGTCGTTGCCGCGATCGCCTTGTATGCGACGGTGAGCGCCGGCTATCAAGGGGCGCTCATGGTCCCGACCGAAATTTTGGCTGAACAGCATCTCGCCTCGCTTCAAGCGCTGTTTGAGCCGTATGGGATTCGAGTCGGTTTATTGACGAGTTCGGTCAAAGGCAAGGCCCGTACTGAGTTGCTTCAGGCCATCAAAGCGGGGGACGTCGATATCATCGTCGGGACGCACGCCTTGATCCAAGGGCCGGTCGAGTTCTCGCGCCTACATTTAGCCATCACCGACGAGCAACACCGGTTCGGAGTCGAACAGCGCAAGATGCTCCGTGACAAGGCGGAGCTCGCCGACGTGCTCTATATGACGGCGACACCGATTCCACGGACGCTCGCCATCAGTGCTTTCGGCGAGATGGACGTTTCGACGATCGATGAGATGCCGGCCGGCCGGAAACCGATCGAGACGTATTGGGCCAAGACCGACCAAATCGACCGGGTCCACGCGATGGTCGACCGTGAACTGACGCTTGGACGCCAAGCTTACGTGATTGCCCCGCTCATCGAGGAATCGGACACGCTCGAGGTCGAGAGTGCGACTGCGCTCTACGAAGTGTTGCGGGAACGTTTCCCAAACTATGCGGTCGGTCTCATGCATGGAAAACTGTCGAGCACCGAGAAAGATGACGTGATGAAGGCGTTCGCCAGCAATGCCCTCCAAATCCTCGTCTCGACGACGGTTGTCGAGGTCGGCGTGAACGTCCCGAACGCCTCGCTGATCATCATCCATGATGCGGAGCGGTTCGGCTTGGCGCAACTACACCAGTTGCGCGGACGCGTCGGTCGAGGCGCCGACCAATCTTATTGTATATTGGTAGGGGACCCGAAGTCCGATGTCGGCAAACTTCGTTTGAAGACGATGACGGAGACGAACGATGGATTCGTCTTGGCCGAGAAAGACTTGGAATTGCGCGGGGCCGGTGATTTCTTTGGGACGGCCCAAAGCGGTCTTCCGAGCTTCCGCGTCGCCGATCCCGTACTTGATTTAAAAGTGATGGAGGTAGCGATGCAAGACGCGGTTCGTCTGCTCGGCAGCGAGGCGTTTTGGAATGAAGCGACGTATGCGCCGCTCCGTCAATACTTGAAGCGACTCGACTTACTCGTCGGGAGCCGCTTGGAATGAGAAACAACACTTGAAAATACAATCTAAAGAATATATACTGCTATTAGTACCAGGTATTAAGTTCTTTAGCATAGAGTTTAGGAGGGAACTGAATGCGGGTACCTAAGAAAGAGCGGCAACGCTTATTGCAAGAAACGATTGATCGTAACCCGTTCATCAAAGACGAAGAGCTGTCGAAGCAGTTCGCCGTCAGTATTCAAACGATTCGTCTCGATCGGATGGAGTTGAAAATTCCGGAAGTGAGAGAACGGATTAAGCATGTTGCTTCAGAACACCTCGATGAAGTGAAGTCGCTCGCCATGAGCGAGGTCATCGGTGATATGATTGACTTGAAGCTCGATGAATCGGCCATCTCGGTTCTCGACATTGAGAGAGAACACGTCTTTAGCCGCAACGAGATCGCCCGGGGACATGTATTGTTCGCCCAGGCCAACTCGTTAGCGGTGGCGCTCATCAATGATGAATTGGCGTTGACCACTAAAGCGGAAATCCGCTTCAGTCGCCAAGTCCATCTTGGAGAGCGAGTCGTTGCCAAGGCTCGTGTGATCAAACTGCGTCGGGACGGAAGAACGGACGTCACAGTGGATAGTTATGTCGGCGAAGAGTGTGTCTTTAGCGGAGACTTCACGATTTATCGTCGCGGTGAGGAGGAACAGGCATGAAATTAGCAATTGATGCAATGGGCGGGGATCACGCCCCGAAAGCGATCGTGGAAGGCGTCAAGCAGTTTGCCGACGCATTCCCGAACGAATCGATGGAACTTTTTTTAGTCGGAGATGAGGTCAAACTCGCTTCGTACGGGTTGACCGACCCGCGAATCAAAATCGTTCCAGCGAGCGAAGTCATCACCGGGGACGACGAACCGGTCCGAGCCGTCCGTCGCAAAAAGGACAGCTCACTCGTCGTGGCGGCCAAACTCGTCAAAGACGGAGAGGCCGACGCACTCGTCTCGGCTGGGAATACCGGTGCTCTCATGGCGGCGTCACTGTTCGTCATCGGACGGATCCCAGGAATCGAGCGCCCCGCGTTGTCACCTACGTTCCCTACATATACGGGTAGCGGTGTCGTCATTTTAGACGTCGGGGCCAACCCGGACGCGAAGGCCGAGCACTTGGTCGACTATGCGATCATGGGCTCGCTCTATGCCGAGCACGTTCGCGGCGTCAAACGTCCGCGGGTCGCGCTACTGAACATCGGGACCGAGGCTGGGAAAGGAAACGCCCTCACGAAAGAGGCGTACCCCCTCCTTGAACAAGCCCCGGTCCACTTTGTCGGCAACGTGGAAGCGCGCGAGGCGATGTCCGGTGATGTCGATGTCATCGTCACGGAAGGGTTCGCCGGAAACATCTTGCTCAAAGGTGTCGAAGGTTCGTCGTCGATGCTCATGAAGATGATGAAAGAGCAGTTCACGAGCGATCTCGTCTCGAAGCTCGCCGCTCTCGTCTTAAAACCGAAGTTGAAGCGATTGAAACAAACATTAGATTATCGGGAACACGGTGGGGCCGGCTTGTTCGGAATCAACGCCCCGGTCATTAAAGCACACGGTTCGAGCGACGCGCTCGCCATCATGAGCGCGCTCAAACAGGCGAAAATCATGGTCGATCACGACGTCGTCGCGAAAATCAAGCAAGCAAAAGCCACAAACTAATTCAAAGAAGGTGAGTACATGGGGAAAACAGCATGGGTATTTCCGGGACAAGGGTCACAAGCCGTCGGCATGGGCCAAACGTTCCTCGACAATCCTGAACAACTGCAAGCGATCAACCGTCGCCTCGGATTTGATTTACTCGACGCCATGGCGGCAGGATCAAAAGAAGAGCTTCAACGGACAGAAGTGGCCCAACCGGCCATCGTGGCGCATGCGGCATCACTCGCACAAGCTCACGCCAAAACGGGGGCCACTCCAGACTTGGTGATCGGTCACAGCGTCGGAGAATATACGGCACTCGTGGTCGCCGGCGTCATCGACTTGGAAGAAGCGAGCGTGCTCGTCCACGAACGCGGCAAGCTCATGTCAGAAGTGAAGGATGGGACGATGGCAGCCGTCATCGGTATGACCGATGTCGACGAAGCGTTCCATGTGACGGAGAAAATCAGTGCTAGCGGGAACCTTGTACAAATCGCCAACTACAACTGTCCGGGTCAGTTCGTCATCTCGGGTCATGTCGATGCGGTCAAACAGGCCGAAACAGACTTGAAAGAAGCAGGCGCGAAACGCGTCTTGCCGCTGAACGTCTCAGGGGCGTTCCACAGCTCCTACATGATGCCGGCCGCGACGCGGTTCAAAGATGTGCTCGCTTCTTCGCCGTTCAAACCGGCGGCGATTGGGATTATTTCCAACGTCGATGCGGATGTCCATACCGACCCGGAAAAATTGAAAGCACTTCTCACTGAGCAATTGTACGCCTCGGTCCGATTCGAAGCGTGTGTTCGCAAAGCGATCGACGCTGGTGTCGACACGTTCATCGAGTTCGGTCCGACGTCACCGCTGTCAGGTCTTATCAAACGGATCGATTCGAAAGTGACAATCAAACAGGCGACGACGCTCGAAGAGGTGGCCGCGTTAGGAGGAGAAGTACGTGCATGACCAAGTAGCAATCGTGACAGGCGCATCTCGAGGAATCGGGGCCGCCATCGCGAAGCGTTTAGGGGAGGACGGCTTTCGGGTCGTCGTGAATTACTCGGGTAGTGTTGAGAAAGCGAACGCCGTCGTCAGCGAGATCGAAGCGAACGGTGGCGAGGCCATCGCCGTCAAAGCCGACGTCTCGAGCAGTGATGATGTGAAAGCACTCATCAAGACGGCGGTCGACACGTACGGCCGCATCGATTGTCTCGTCAACAATGCAGGCATCACGCGGGATGGTCTGCTTATGCGCATGAAGGAAGCTGACTTTGACGATGTCCTGTCGACAAACTTGAAAGGTGCGTTCTTGACGTCGCAAGCCGCGACGCGGACGCTCTTGAAATCGAAGGCGGGCCGCATCATCAATATCGCTTCGGTCGTCGGGATCACGGGGAATGCCGGTCAGGCGAACTACGCGGCGGCGAAAGCGGGGCTCATCGGGCTGACGAAGTCGGTCGCGCGTGAACTCGCCGGACGTCACGTGACGGTGAACGCCGTCTGTCCTGGTTTCATCCAGACGGACATGACTGACGCGTTGACAGATGCGCAACGCGAGGCGACGCTCGGTCAAATCCCGTTCAATCGCTTCGGTCAGGTCGAAGATGTGGCGAACCTCGTCTCATTCCTCGCCTCTCACCAAGCGGCTTACGTGACGGGTCAGACGATCGCCGTTGACGGCGGCATGACGATGGCTTAAAATCAGAACTTTACCAATCGAAACACATTTTATATACTTTAATTTGGAGGGATTTTATCATGACAACAGAACAAATCTTAGTAGACGTACAAGCAGCAGTGGCAGAGAAACTCGGGAAAGATGTATCTGAGATCACAGCCGACAAATCATTCAAGGATGACCTCGGTGCGGATTCGCTCGAAGTAATGGAAATGGTCATGGACCTTGAAGACAAGTTCGATATCACAATCGAAGACGAAGATGCTGAGAAGCTCGCGACTGTTGGCGACGTCGTCGCTTACATCGAAACTAAATTGTAATCAAGCCTCCCACCGCTCGTCATGAGCGGTGGGCTTGTGCTTATACACGGAGGGAATTATGACAAAGGACAAGCGACGGTTTGACCGTCAAGGGTCGGCGCAACGGCGTCGGCGAAATGAGCTCGAGCGGTCACGGATTCTCGAGCAGTTTAAAGTACTTGAAGAACGGCTGTCGGTTCGATTCACGAACCAAGACCTATTGATGCAAGCGTTCACCCACTCCTCATACGTCAACGAACAACGCGGTCTGAAAAAAGACAATGAGCGCTTAGAGTTTTTAGGCGACGCGGTGCTCGAGTTGACGGTGTCTCGGTTTTTGTATGAGACGTATCCGGAGCGCTCCGAGGGGGAATTAACGAAGTTGCGGGCGGCCATCGTCTGTGAGCCATCACTCGTTAACTTTGCGGAAGCCTATGCTTTCTCTGATTTTATCTTGCTTGGGAAAGGCGAAGAGTTGACCGGCGGACGCAAGCGTCCGGCGCTACTCGCGGACGTGTTCGAGTCATACATCGGCGCGCTCTATCTGGACCAAGGGATTGAACCAGTCGAACAGTTCCTCGCCGAAGCGGTTTTTCCGAAAGTCTTGGCCGGTGTGTTTGAAGAACAGACCGATTATAAGAGTCAGCTCCAAGAAAGCGTCCAGCGAGAAGGTCTCGGGCCTGTCTCGTACACGATTATCGAAGAGCGTGGTCCGGCCCATAGCCGGGAGTTCGTCGCCCATGCCCGTCTGTCAGACGATATCGTCGGCGAAGGCATCGGCCGATCGAAGAAAGAAGCCGAGCAACTCGCGGCGAAGGAAGCGTTGATTGAATTCAACCGGCAGTACGCCGGCCTATAAAAAAAGGAGTGGACCTCAATGTAATCTGTACCCCTTGTAAAGGACATTAATAAAAAAACTTATGCTGATTCAAGGAGATGATTCCTGTACTGTACGGGAGTCATCTTTTTCATGTTCCATTGATAACGATGATGGTTGTAATAGTTAATGGTTTTTCGGATTTCACGCTGTAGTGAATCGAACGTGGTACAGGCCTTTAACTCGACGATATCCTTGAAATGTCCAAAGAATGATTCCTGGACAGCGTTATCCCAACAGTTGCCCCGTCGGGACATGGATTGACCTAGCTTCATACGCTTCACCTCTTTCTGATAGGTCGGGCTCGTGTAGTGCCCTCCTTGATCTGAATGGATGAATGCGTCCTTGTCCAAGCGAATCCTCCGGTTCTTCCGTAAACGCTTCAACGTATCCAATACAATGTCGAGATTGATGTTCTCAGAGAGTTGATGCGCCAGTACCTCATTGGTCGAACCGTCCACGATGGTCGAAAGATAGGCTCGCTTACCGTTCCCGTAAAATATGTAGGTGATATCGGTGAGAAGCACCTTGTAGGGAGTGCCCTGTTTGAATTCGCGTTTGAGGCGATTCGGCACCACCCGGTGCTCGGCCGTCGCCTTAATGAGCCGTTTGTATGGCTTCGCCTTGCGGATTGGACACACGATGTTGTATTTCCGCATGATACGTCGGATACACTTCAGGTTCATCGTCACACCGAAATGACCAGACAGCACCATCTTGATCTGCCTAGCACCCTTCTTGCGCTTCTTGAAGTGGAACGCCTTCAGAACGAGGTCACGAAGAGCCACGTCTTTCGATTCGCGCTCCTGTCTGGTCTGTCTCCTCCGTTCCGAGAAATAGGCGTGGTATCCCTGACGTGACACCCCGGCCACCTGGCAGAGATGGCTGACCATCCCCTTCATTTTGTGCTTGATGATGACACCTTGAATCAGCTCATACTTTTGCGATGCGTTAAGTCCAGCTTTCCTCTCCCTTCCGCCAGGCGGATCTCCTTTAATAGTTCGACCTCTGCTTTCAACAGTTTGTTTTCGGCCTCGAGCTTCGCGTACCGTTCTTCTGTCGACAGCTCTTTATCTCTCCAACGTCCTGAATTACTTGATCGTGTATCGCGCAGCCCCATTACCCCATCTTTTCGGTAAGCTCGTGTCCAACGATTTTTACAAGAACTCATACGCCGTTCACCGAGTACCTCCACATCGAATCCACATCCCCGGAAGATTTCCACAGGGAACTTTCCTTCCAACGTCTGTGCTATAAAAAGTTCCTTAAACTCATCGGTATACGTGATCCCTTTCGGGCTCACAGATTTAACGTAAGGATTTGCGGCTAGCGCATCTATTTCTTTTGACGTAAATATCTTCTTCGACACTCGAATTCACTCCCAATATGATTTAGTCCAGTGTACACAAAAACCCTGAGCAGTAGACTTTTTTTTAGTGTCTACTACTCAGGGTACAGTTTAATGGGTCCACTCCTTTTCTGTCATCTCATCACGTCAATTGTCCGAGTTCTTCGACAATCCCATCCACTTCAGAGATCGACAGCGATGAGCGGTTCATCACGTAGTCGTAAATCTCTTTGACGGCCGAGGCGTCGGCACGGTTATATTCTTCCGCTTTGATAGCGCCGCGGTTGATGATGTTCATTTTGTCGAGAATTTCCTCAATCATTTGTTCGTTAGTCATTGGTCGTACCCCTTTCTACAGTTCTTTTTAGAATAGCATGATTCTAGCATTTTGACGAACTGGCAACTGTGGTAAAATAAACAAATGAATGCTTACTGAGGATAGGATGGTCACGATGCACTTAAAACGAATCGAACTCGCTGGCTTTAAATCGTTTGCCAAGCGGATTGAACTGGATTTTCGTCCCGGCGTCACAGCCGTGGTTGGGCCGAACGGAAGCGGGAAATCAAATATATCGGACGCTGTTCGCTGGGTACTCGGTGAGCAGTCGGCCAAATCGCTCCGCGGAGCGAAAATGGAAGACGTCATCTTTGCCGGCAGTGAAGGTGAGAACCATCGCAACGTCGCCGAAGTGACGCTCGTCCTAGACAACACGGACGCCCATTTGCGGTTGCCGTATGAAGAAGTCAGTGTGACGCGCCGTGTCACGCGGAGCGGCGACAGCGACTACTTCATGAACAAGAAGCCGTGCCGGCTTAAAGATGTGATCGACCTGTTCATGGATACGGGCCTATCACGCGATGCGTTCGCCATCATCGGGCAAGGACGGGTCGAGCAAGTCATCTCCGGAAAACCGGAAGATCGTCGGGCTGTCATCGAAGAAGCGGCCGGGGTGTTGAAGTACCGGCAGCGTAAAAAACAAGCCGAACGGAAGCTCCAAGACACCGAGTTGAACTTGTCTCGGGTCGATGACATCTTGTATGAACTCGCCGATCGGGTCGAGCCGCTCCGAGAGCAGGCCGCGCTCGCACGCGAGTATCAAGTCGCCAAAGCGCGCCACGATGAGCTCGAGACGGGTATTCTCGGCGCCGAGATCACAGAACTTGGTACGGGCATCGCTCGTGTGTCTGAGCAACTGCGGACGGCCGAGACGAATCTCGCCGAGCAAGATGGCGCGTTGACCGCGATTTCAGAAGAGCGGACGACGCTTGAGGCGACGCTCGCCAAAGATCGAGAATCGCTCGACACGCTCCATCAAGAAGAACGGTCTCGAGCGACCGAGCTGGAACGGTTGACAGGTGAGATCAAGCTCGCGAAAGCCCGTGAAGAGCACGGGGCGGAGACGAAAGAACGCCTCGAGCGCCAACGGGTCGAATTGGCCGAAGAGACCGAACAGTTGACGCAGAAGTTGAACGTGGCAAACGCGGATATGGCGTCAAAAGCTGAGGCGTTACATACCGTGGAAGCGGCACGGGCCGAACTTGACGCACAATTGACGGCGGCGACGCGTGACTTTAACGCAGAAATCGAACAGCTTCAAGGCGAGGCGTTCGAGTTGGCGACGACACGGGCCACACTGAGCAACCAACAGAAGCGGGAACGGCGCGATATCGAACAAGCGGAAGAAGCGAAAGCTCGTCTGCTTCGTGAAAACAAGGATCGCCTTGACGTGCGGACCGAACAGACGGCATCACTCGAGGCCGAACAAGCTCGTCTCGACGAGGCTCGGGACACGTGGGAGACGCTCATGGCGGAAGAAGCTGATTTGACCGAACGGGAAGCGACGCTTCGAGACAAATTGTCGCGGGCCGAGCAATCGTACCACGACCTTGACCGCCGGCGTCAGAAGACCGAGGACCGGATCGAGTTGCTCGAACGGATGAAACAGTCGTACGAAGGCTATTTCCATGCGGTCAAATTTGTCTTGAAAGAACGGGGACCGGGCGTGCTCGGTGCCGTCGCAGAATTGATTCGCGTTCTCCCGTCCTATGAGGCCGCCATCGAGACGGCGCTCGGTCAGACGCAACAACATATCGTCGTCGAGACGGAAGAGGTCGGACGCCGAGAAATTGAACGATTACGGAAAGCAAGTGCCGGACGAGCCACGTTCGTACCGATGACGAGCGTGAAGGAACGTTACGTCCCGAGTGAAGTCGCACACCGTCTCGAATCAGTCGACGGATTCGTCGGCATCGCCGCCGACCTCGTCGAGACGGACCCGGCCTACGAGAAATTGAAACGGTCGCTCCTCGGCGCCGTGATCGTGGCCAATTCCCTCGAGGTGGCCAACCGGATCGCCAAGACGACGGGGTATCGCTATCGCATCGTCACGCTCGAAGGGGATATCGTCAACGTTGGCGGTTCGATGACCGGGGGTAGCCGGAAGCAAGGTGTCGCCTTGTTCACCCAGTCCCGTGAACTCGATGATTTGAAGCAAGGATTGACGCAAGGGTTGGCCATGCTTCACGAGCAACAGTTGCGGGTGTCGACGTACACCGATGAGATGTCCCGACTGCGTGCGTCGCTCCAGACGCTCAGGCTCAAGAAGCGCGAGGCCGAAGAGACGCTCCGTTCGACGGAACAGGCGTTTAGAAACTTGGAACGGGTGTCGCAAGACGCCAAAGCGCAACTCGAACTGTTCGACCATGAGATGGCGCGTTACGCCCAAACAATCACATCCGCCACGAATGAGTTGACAAGGCTCGCCGAAGAACTTGAGGCGACGGATGCATTGCAAGCCTCGATTCGGACCGAACTCGAGGCGCTCCGCGGCGAGCAAGCCAAAGGCGCCGAGACGACGGGGCAACTTCAGGCAGCCATTCGTCAAAATGAACTCGATCGTCAACGCAATATGCTCGACCTCGACCGCGTCCGCGCAGAAGTCGAGCGGCTCGAGGCCGAGGTCGCTAAACAGACGTCCCGCCTCGGGCAGATCGAGCGTGAGCTCGAACATGTGGCAAGCGGCCGGGTCGTCTCGTCTGCCGAGCTCGAGCTCGAGCACGTCGAGGCGGTCAAACAGATGGACGGATTGAAAGAGCGGATGGCGTTGCATACGAAACAGCTTCACGCCGAAGAAGAGTCGTATCGCATCCTCAGACAGCGTGAACAACAGGCGTCGGACGTGCGTCGTCGGGTCGAGGCGGATGTCCGCAAGCTCGAGACCGAGGCGAACGAGCTCGAGTTGAAGCGGAAGTGGAAACTCGACGCACTCGAGGAACGAGGGCTCGTCCTCGATTTGCTTCCGACCCTCACGATTCCGCTCGATGAGGCGAAAGAAGAGTTCAAACTGCTCGTTCGTCAAATCGAAGAAATCGGGCCGGTCAACTTGAACGCGATCGAGGAGTTCGACCTCGTCAATGAACGCTTCATGTTCTTGTCCGAGCAACGGGACGACCTCGTCAGCGCCAAAGAGGATTTATACGACATCATCACCGAGATGGACCGTGAAGTGACGCGCTTGTTCAAAGAGACGTACACGCTCGTTCGTGGTCACTTTAAACAGACGTTCAACGAGCTGTTCGGCGGGGGGGAGGCCGATTTGAAACTCGTCGACGAGTCCGACCTGCTCAACACGGGCATCGAGATCGTCGCCAAACCGCCCGGGAAGAAGTTGCAGACGCTCAGTCTGTTATCCGGCGGAGAGCGGGCCTTGACGGCGATCGCGCTTCTGTTCGCCATCCTGAAAACCAGACCCGTCCCGTTCTGTGTGCTCGATGAAGTCGAGGCGGCTCTCGACGAGGCGAACGTCCATCGGTTCGGGGAATATATCCGGACGCTCTCAATCGATACACAATTCGTCATCATCACCCACCGTAAAGGGACGATGGAGGCGGCGGACACGCTCTACGGCGTGACGATGCAACAAAACGGTGTCTCCGAGGTGCTTTCGGTCGAACTATCCGAAGCGAAGCGCGTCGTCGAGACGGAACAAGAGATGGAGGAATTAAGTTGAGTTTTTTTAAGAAGTTAAAAGATAAATTGACGACCTCGACACAAGAGGTGTCGCAAAAGTTTACCGACGGATTGACGAAGACACGAGACGGATTTGCCAGTGCCGTCAACGACCTCGTCTATCGGTTCCGCGAAGTCGATGAGGATTTCTTCGATGAACTCGAGGATTTGCTCATCCAGGCGGATGTCGGCGTGACGACGACGATGGACCTCGTCGAAGATTTGAAAGAGGAGGTGAAACGTCGCAATTTGAAAGACCCGGTCGCTGTCCGTGACGCCCTCGTCGAAGTCGTGGCGAACCGTCTCCAAGAAGACGAGGCGGATCGTGAGTTGAACATGCAGGACGGATTGACGGTCATCTTGTTCGTCGGCGTCAATGGTGTCGGCAAAACGACGACGATCGGCAAACTCGCCCATCAATTGAAGTCGGAAGGGCGTTCGGTCATGCTCGCGGCAGGCGACACGTTCCGGGCCGGTGCCATCGATCAGCTCCAAGTCTGGGGTGAACGGGTCGGAGTCCCGGTCATCCGTCAAGCCGAAGGGTCGGACCCGGCTGCGGTCGTGTTCGACGCTGTGCAGGCAGCGAAATCACGCGGCGTCGACGTCTTGATCTGTGACACGGCCGGTCGTTTGCAAAACAAGGTCAACTTGATGAAAGAGCTCGAGAAAGTGAAGCGCGTCATCGAACGTGAAGTACCGAACGGGCCGCACGAGGTATTGCTCGCGTTAGATGCCACAACGGGACAAAACGCGATGGTTCAAGCGAAAGCGTTCAAAGAAGCGACGAACGTGAGCGGGATCGTCCTCACGAAGCTCGACGGGACGGCTAAAGGGGGGATCGTGCTTGCGATTCGAAACGAGCTCGATATCCCGGTCAAATATGTCGGTCTCGGTGAGAAAGTTGATGATTTACAGGCGTTCGACCCGGAACAGTTCGTGTACGGATTATTCGGGGACATCTTCGAAGAAAAACAACAGACAAACGATGACCTCGCCTAACTTTCACTGTTAAGAAAAAAACTTGACAAGAGGTGGGGACGGCTGTACTATTGGTAGTTGTAAAGGGATTTCACTTAACATGTGGAGGTGGAGGTCATGTCGCTCGAAAAGACGAATCGAATGAACTATCTGTTCGATTTTTATCAAGCGCTTCTCACACCGAAACAGCGCAACTACATGTCTCTTTATTACCTAGATGACTACTCGCTCGGAGAGATTGCGGAAGAGTTTGAAGTCAGCCGTCAAGCGGTCTACGATAACATAAAGCGTACCGAAGCGATGCTTGAGCAGTATGAGGAGAAGTTGGCCTTGTTCGAGAAATTCGAACAGCGGCAACAACTGCTTCAAACGCTCAAACGTCAAGTCGAGCACTCGCCCGATTTGACGGAAACGATTTCGGCGCTTGAGAATTTAGAGTAGGGGGCTGAAGCATGGCATTTGAAGGATTATCCGAACGGTTGCAATCGACACTGGCGAAAATGCGGGGGAAAGGTAAAATTTCCGAAGCAGATGTCAAAGAGATGATGAGAGAAGTTCGTCTCGCTCTCCTTGAAGCCGATGTCAACTTCAAAGTGGTCAAACAGTTCGTCAACGACGTGAAAGAGCGGGCCATCGGCCAAGACGTCATGAAATCGTTGACACCTGGCCAACAAGTTGTCAAAATCGTTCATGAAGAGCTAACGAACTTGATGGGAAGCGACGTCGTCCCAATCACATTTAACCCAAAACCACCGACAGTCGTCATGATGGTCGGGTTACAAGGTGCGGGGAAAACGACGACGACCGGTAAGCTCGCGAATTTGATTCGCAAAAAGCATAACCGGAGTCCACTTCTCGTCGCGGCAGATATTTATCGGCCTGCGGCCATCAAACAGCTCGAGACACTCGGCAAGCAGCTCGATTTACCGGTGTTCTCACTTGGCGACCAAGTGAAGCCGGAAGAAATCGTCACAAAAGCGCTCGAGTACGCCAAAACCAATCATCACGATTTCGTGTTGATCGATACGGCCGGTCGACTTCATATTGACGAGACGCTCATGGGCGAGCTCGAAAACGTGAAGACGATTGCCAAACCAAATGAAATCTTCCTCGTCGTCGATGCGATGACGGGTCAAGATGCGGTCAACGTGGCCGATAGCTTCAATGAGAAACTCGGAATCACCGGCGTCGTGCTCACGAAGCTCGACGGTGACACACGTGGTGGGGCAGCCCTTTCAATCAAGGCAGTCACGGGAGCGCCGATTAAGTTCGTCGGTCTCGGTGAAAAGTTGGATGCCCTCGAACCTTTCCACCCGGAACGCATGGCGTCACGGATTCTTGGAATGGGTGACGTGCTCACGCTCATTGAAAAAGCCGAGTCACAGATGGACCAAGATGCCGCGAAAGAGCTTGAAAGCAAAATTCGCGACGCATCGTTCACGTTCGATGATTTTATCGAGC
Source organism: Exiguobacterium mexicanum (assembly GCF_005960665.1). Lineage (GTDB taxonomy): Bacteria > Bacillota > Bacilli > Exiguobacteriales > Exiguobacteriaceae > Exiguobacterium > Exiguobacterium mexicanum_A. The sequence continues at coordinate 1,605,403 of NZ_CP040676.1, read as the reverse complement.
AATTGGGTCAAGTGAAAAACATGGGCCCGATTGATGAATTGCTCTCGATGTTACCTGGTGCAGGTAAGATGAAAGGGTTGAAGAACGTCCAAATCGACGAGAAGCAACTTGATCATGTCGAGGCGATCATTCGCTCGATGACGAAGCATGAGCGCTCCAATCCTGAAGTGCTCAACGCGAGTCGTCGCAAGCGGATCGCAAAAGGGAGCGGTCGCTCCATCCAGGAAGTGAACCGTCTCATCAAACAGTTCGATGACATGAAGAAGCTCATGAAGCAGATGTCAGGACAAATGAAAGGGAAGAAAAAAGGTCTCGGCCTTCCATTCTTCTAAGAAAACTTTTGTCAGTCGGACAAAAAAGCAGTATACTATTAAAGTTGTCAATTCTTAAACACATGATGGAGGTATATTACCATGGCAGTTAAAATTCGTCTCAAGCGCATGGGCGCAAACAAATCACCTTTCTACCGGATCGTTGTAGCTGATTCACGTTCACCACGTGATGGCCGCTTCATCGAGCAACTCGGTCACTACAACCCGGTTGCAAAACCAGAAGCAGAAGTTCGCATCAACGAAGAACTCGCTCTCAAATGGTTGTCAGACGGCGCGAAGCCATCTGACACAGTACGTAACTTGTTCTCTAAAGCAGGGATCATGGAGAAATTCCACAACGCGAAAAACGCGAAGTAAGGATGTGGCCGACCTTTTATGAGGTCGGCCCATTTTTGTGAGGAGGCATAACAATGGAATGGTTATACGTAGGTAAGATCGCCAACACCCATGGCTTAAAAGGAGAATTGAAGTTGCTCGCCGCGACCGATTTTCCGGCGGAGCGCTTCAAGAAGGGCGAGACGCTCTATTTAGACATCGACGGCAAGAAAGTGCCGTTCGAAGTGACGACGTATCGTCCACACAAGCAGTTCCATCTCGTCACGTTCAAAGGGCTCGAGAACATCAATCTCGTCGAGAAATATAAAGGGATGAAGCTGTATGTCCACGTCGAGCACGTCCACGAGTTGCCGGAACATGAGTTTTATTACCATGAGATTATCGGCTGTGAAGCTGTCGTCGATGGTGAGGTCATCGGAGTCGTCGATGACATCTTCGAGACCGGCGCGAACGACGTCTGGGTCATCAAACGTCCTGGCAAGTCGGATGCGCTCATCCCGTACATCGAATCGGTCGTGAGCGACATCGATGTCGAGGCGAAACGTGTCGTCATCACCCCGATTCCGGGAATGATCGACGATGAAGATTGATGTCTTAACCTTATTCCCTGAGATGTTCGCCCCGCTCGATCATTCGATCGTCGGACGGGCGCGCACGCTCGGTCACGTCGAGATGGCGTTCACGAACTTCCGTGACTTCTCGACGAACAAGCACCACAAAGTCGACGATTATCCGTACGGGGGCGGGGCGGGCATGCTACTCACCCCGCAACCGATTTTTGACGCCATTGACGCGATCGCGAAGACGCGACCCCGTGTCATCGTCACGACACCGACCGGACGCCGTTTTGATCAACGAATGGCAGAAGAGTGGGCGTCCGAGGAACACCTTATCTTTTTGTGCGGTCATTATGAAGGGTTCGACCAACGGATCCATGACGAGCTTGCGACGGACGAAGTGTCAATCGGCGATTTCGTCATGACCGGCGGTGAGCTCGCGGCGATGGTCATGATCGATGCCACGGTGCGCCTCATCCCGGAAGTGCTCGGCGACCAGGCGAGCCACGAGGACGACTCGTTTTCGACGGGACTCCTCGAATATCCGCACTATACGCGTCCAGCCGACTTCCGGGGTCTCAAGGTACCGGACGTCCTCTTGTCGGGCAATCATGCCAACATCGAGACGTGGCGTCGTGAACGGTCACTTGAACGCACGTATCGACGGCGGCCGGAACTGCTCGAGCAAATCGACCTGTCGAAGGCGGATAAAAAATTCATTGAATCGTTGCGCGATTGACCAAATTATGCTATGTTTGAGCATGTGGGTTAACCCCCACCGATTACCGATGTTCCGCTGTTGGATGCTTGGGCAGATGAAGATATGAACATTGAAGAAAAAGGAGAACAATTCATGAACACACAAAAACTGTTCCGTGAAATCACAGAAGAACAATTCAAATCGGACGTACCTGCTTTCCGTCCTGGTGACACAGTACGTGTCCACGTTAAAGTCGTAGAGGGAACGCGTGAGCGTATCCAGATCTTCGAAGGCGTTGTCATTAAGCGTAAAGGTGGCGGCATCAGCGAAACATTCACAGTCCGTAAGATTTCTTACGGCGTAGGTGTTGAGCGTGCATTCCCGCTTCACTCACCGCGTGTCGCGCAAATCGAAGTCGTTCGTTACGGTAAAGTCCGTCGTGCGAAACTCTACTACCTCCGCAACCTTCGCGGTAAAGCAGCACGTATTAAAGAAATCCGTCGTTAAGATGGGGATTAAGCTTGTCGCTTGCGACAAGCTTCTTTTTTTCTAGTACAATAAGTTCAAACGGACAGAGGAGTGAGGCAAGTTGAAAGAAGTGTTCAGTTGGCTTAAGGCGATCGTCGTGGCGCTCGTCATCGCGTTCGTGATCCGGACGTTCATCTTTGTACCTGTCATCGTCGAGGGAGAGTCAATGATGCCGACGCTCCAAAATGCCGATCGCATGATCGTTAGCAAAATTTCGAACTACGTCGGTGAGCTCGATCGGGGCGATATTATCGTCTTCCACGCGACGGAATCAAAAGACTATATTAAACGCGTCATCGCCATTCCTGGCGACACGCTCGAATATCGGGACGATACGCTTTACTTGAACGGCGAAGCGGTCGATGAACCGTATTTAGAGGATTTCCAGGCCCAGATGAACGGCTTTCCTCTTACCGAAAACTTCACGCTCGAACAAGTGACGGGCGAAACGGTCGTCCCGGAAGGTTCGTACTTTGTGATGGGTGACAATCGACAAAACTCGAAAGACAGCCGTGAAATCGGCTTTGTCCCGAAAGAGGACGTCGTCGGCAAAACGAACTTCGTGTTCTGGCCGCTCGGCGATTTCGGGACCGTACAAGAATAAGGTGGTGTTTTTTTGGCAATTCAATGGTTCCCTGGCCACATGGCCAAGGCACGAAGACAAGTAACAGAAAAGTTAAAGCTCATCGATGTCGTCATCGAACTCGTCGATGCACGCGTCCCACAATCGAGCCGTAACCCGATGGTCGATGAGATCACAGAAGGCAAACCGCGTCTCATCGTCTTGAATAAAGCCGATATGGCCGATCCCGTCGTCACCGACGCCTGGCTCCGCGCCTTGAAGCGTGACGACGTCGAGGTCGTCGCCGTCGACGCGAAACATAGCAAAGGCTTGAAGCAGCTCATGTCGGGTGCCGAGAAGCTCATGCAAGAGAAGCATGACCGCATGCGTGAGAAAGGCCGGAATCCCGGTCCGATCCGCGCCCTCATCATCGGCATCCCGAACGTCGGGAAATCGACGCTCATCAACCGCCTCGCTGGACGCAATATCGCTGTCACTGGCGACCGTCCGGGTGTCACGAAGCGTCAGCAATGGATCAAGATGAAAGGCGGCGAGATGGAATTGCTCGATACGCCGGGGATTCTATGGCCGAAGTTCGAGGACCAGATGGTCGGTTATCGCTTGGCGGCGACCGGTGCCATCAAGGACGATATTTTGAACCTTGATGATATCGCGCTCTATGCGGCCCGTGAGCTATCGGCCCGCTATCCGGAACAGGTGAAAGAGCGATTCAAAATCGATCAACTGCCGGAAGACGCCGTCGAACTGCTCGAATTGATCGGGAAGAAACGTGGACTCGTCAGCGGCGGCTACGTCGATTTCGAGAAGGCGAGCGAATTACTATTGAACGAACTACGTCATGAGAAAATCGGACGGGTCTCTCTTGAGACACCGGCCGACCATGACATGGCGTGAAGTCCTGTGCAAACAGGGCTTTTTTGAATAGGAGGAACAGCATGACGATTCAAGCGATTAAACAACGGCTACAGACGGTCCGATATGAAGAGTGGGAAGCAGTCCGGGCCGAACTGAAGGATGACCCGCGCGCAGGCGTCCAGACGTTGCTCAGGCAGCGTGAGCGCCAGTTCAAGGTCGAACGTGAGCGCCAGGACGATTATGCGGCCCGGAGCGTGTTCGAGGACGAGTTGAAGGCAAACGGTTATGTCCGCATCGGTGGCGTCGATGAGGTCGGTCGAGGACCGCTCGCCGGTCCGGTCGTCGCCGCGGCCGTCATCTTGCCGGAAGGATTTTATCATCCGGGCTTGAACGACTCGAAACTGATGTCGCCATCAGCACGTGAAGTCGCGTATCGGGCCCTCATGGACGAGGCCATGGTCGGCGTCGGCATCGTCGACGCCGACGTGATTGACCGCGTCAACATTTACGAGGCGACGAAACTCGCGATGATGGAGGCGGTCCGGCAACTCGGTGAAGTCGATGCGCTCTTGATTGACGCGATGACGCTCGAGCTCGACATCCCGCAACAATCGCTCATCAAAGGCGACGCCCGGAGCGTATCGATCGCGGCGGCGAGCGTCGTCGCCAAAGTCGTCCGTGACAACATGATGGAAGACTACGCCGTCCTCTATCCCGGCTACGGTTTCGAACAGAACGCCGGTTACGGGACGAAAGCGCACTTGGCCGGACTAGCGGAACATGGGATCACGCCAATCCACCGAAAATCGTTCGCGCCGATTAAACATATGTAGGAGGGGTCATCATGCGGATCGATCATCAAGGCGTCATGCCGTTCAAGGTCACGGAACAGAATTCGCGGCAATTGCTCATCGGCAATACGGTCGTCGGTCGGGTGCTCCAGCTGCTGCCGGGCGGCGAGGCGGTCATGCAACTGCCGCAAGGCTTGTTCCGGGTCGGGGTGAACGCTGACGTCAAAGAGAATGTTACGTACAAGATGGTCGTCACCGAGCTCGAACCAAAGCTCGTCTTGAAAGTCGTGCCGCAACAAGCAGAAGCCCTTGCGCAAGCCGCACGGTCCCCGCTCGCCCTTTTAAGTTCGGAACTCGGTCGGCTCGCCCGTCAGCCGCTCGACACGCCTGAATCGCTTCAGGCGCAAGGGCGTCAACTGCTCGAGAGCGGAGCCGGGTCGGATGTGAAGCAACTCATCGGCGAGTTGTTCAAAGCGAAAGGGGACCCGAAGTTCGAGCAGTTCGTCCGGGCTCAGGAGACGTTCAATGCCCTTCAGACGCCGCCATACGTCGCTCAAGCATTTCACATACCGCAATTAGGACCGTTTGAACAAGTCCGATTCCGCCTCGAGGCGCCGAAGGGCGAGATGATTGACGCCGACCACGCACGCATCGTCCTATTTTTGGAGACACCGAAGTTTGGAGAGACGGGTATCGATCTGCTCGTCCAAAAGCGACACGTCACGATCAAAGTGTTCAATGAACGGCACGATTTGAGCCCGTTCGTCAACGCTTATGAGCCGTCGCTCAGCAAGGCGCTTGAAGCGAGCGGCTATGAACTGTCCCGCTTCTCGTTCGAAGAAAAGCGGGAATCCGTGCCAGACACGTTCGCCCCGCTCGGAAAGGTGGACCAACGCATATGACGGACCGTAAGCAAGCGATCGCCTTGTCCTACGAGCAATCGATGGATGCCCCGCGTGTCGTCGCCAAAGGGGGCGGACTCGTCGCCGAGCGCATGCTCGCGCTCGCGCAGGAGAACGGGGTCCCGATCCATGAGGACCCGGCGCTATTGTCACTATTGTCCGCTTTACAGATTGAGGAGCATATCCCGGACGACCTTTATCAGGTCATCGCCGAGCTTTTCGTGTTTCTTTATCAGATGGAACAAGGAAAAATCGAAGATGTCTAGGGGTAGATATGAAAAAAAGATGAAAACTTAAAGCAAGAACGATAGACAGCGCTTTCAGTTTTTCGTTACAATAGACGTGCCGATATTAAAGGGGACTAAGGGGGAAACGAAATGAATATCCATGAGTATCAGGCGAAAGAATTGCTTCGTGCGTTCGGAGTGGCCGTACCTACGGGCTATCCGGCGTTTAGTGTTGAAGAAGCAGTTACAGCCGCTGCCAAGCTAGACGGTGAACTAAAAGTTGTCAAAGCCCAGATCCACGCAGGGGGCCGCGGGAAAGCCGGCGGTGTCAAACTTGCGAAGACGGATGAGGAAGTCAAACAGTATGCGTCAGAGATTCTCGGCAAGACGCTCGTCACGCACCAGACTGGACCTGAAGGAAAAGTCGTGCAACGCCTTTACATCGAAGAAGGATCTGCGATTGATCAAGAATTCTACTTAGGACTTGTGCTTGACCGTTCGATCGGCCGAATTGTCATCATGGGTTCATCAGAAGGCGGTATGGACATCGAAGAAGTCGCTGAACATACGCCAGAAAAAATTCATAAAGAAGTCGTCGACCCGGTCGTCGGACTCCGTCCGTTCCAAGCGCGCCGTCTTGCCTTCAAGATGGAAGTGCCGACCAAGCTCGTCAACAAGTTCAGTGACATGGTCATGAAACTGTACAAAGTGTATGTCGAGACGGATTGCACGATCGCAGAGATCAACCCGCTCGTCACGACGAAAGACGGAAACGTCATCGCCCTCGATGCGAAGCTCAACTTCGACAGCAACGCGCTCTATCGTCATACAGACATCGTCGATCTTCGTGACACGACGGAAGAAGACCCGCGTGAAGTCGAGGCGTCGAAACACGACCTCAGCTATATCGCGCTCGATGGAAATATCGGTTGCCTCGTCAACGGAGCCGGTCTCGCTATGGCGACGATGGATATCATCAAGCACTACGGCGCCGAACCCGCTAACTTCCTCGATGTAGGTGGCGGTGCGACGAAAGAAAAAGTAACGGAAGCGTTCAAATTGATTTTGTCAGACGACCAAGTCAAAGGCATTTTCGTCAACATCTTCGGTGGCATCATGAAATGTGACATCATCGCTGAAGGTATCGTCGCGGCGACGAAAGAAATCGGTCTCGATTTACCACTCGTCGTCCGTTTAGAAGGCACGAACGTGGATGCGGGACGACGCATTCTCGATGAATCTGGACTTGCGATCACTTCGGCGAGCTCGATGGCTGACGGTGCAGAAAAAATCGCGGCACTCGTTCGATAAGGGGGAAACGACATGAGTATTTGGGCGAATCAAGATACAAAAGTGATCATTCAAGGGATCACGGGGAAACAAGGTCTGTTCCACGGCGAACAGATGCTGGCTTATAACACAAAATTGGTCGGAGGCGTGACACCTGGAAAAGGTGGCACGACCGTACTTGACGGCGTACCAGTCTTCAACACGGTGTCAGAGGCCGTCGAAGCAACGGGCGCGAACGCATCGATCATCTACGTACCACCGGCCTTCGCAGCCGATTCAATCATGGAAGCGGCCGATAGCGGGATTGAACTGATCATCTGTATCACAGAAGGCATCCCGGTCATCGACATGATTCAAGTGAAACGTTACCTCGAGGACAAACCGGCCCGTCTCATCGGACCGAACTGCCCGGGAATCATTACGCCAGGGGAAGCAAAACTTGGCATCATGCCAGGCTATATCCATACGAAAGGCCACGTCGGTATCGTCTCGCGTTCAGGGACGCTCACGTACGAGGCGGTCCATCAGTTGACGACGGCCGGGATTGGACAATCGACAGCGGTCGGAATCGGTGGAGACCCGGTCAATGGGACGAACTTCATCGATACGCTCCAAGCGTTCAACGAAGATGAGGACACGAAAGCGGTCATCATGATCGGTGAAATCGGTGGAACGGCCGAAGAAGAAGCCGCCGAGTGGGTGAAGGCGAACATGACGAAGCCAGTCATCGGCTTCATCGGCGGTCAAACCGCTCCTGAAGGGAAACGGATGGGCCATGCGGGCGCCATCATCTCAGGCGGAAAAGGAACGGCCGCCGAGAAAATCAAGACGTTGAATGCCAACGGAATCGAAGTCGCCGAGACGCCTGCCGTCATCGGAGAGACGCTCATCCGGGTGTTGAAGCAAGAAGGATTGTATGAAGCTTGCGTGACGGGTCAACCGACCACGTAAACCATTCGGAAATGAGGGATGCGCGCCATCCCTCATTTTTTTAGAGGTGATTGTGATGAATCAAACAATCGCTCGATTCGCGGCTGAACGGCTGCCTGTCGAGTTCGTCCATCATTACTTATCGCATCCGGGTTCGAGCACTCGTCCCTTCCATCCGAACGTCTGGAACAAAGCAAAACGGGCGCTTCGTTCAACGGTCACGTACGACCGTTTTTTGACGTGGGAAGACGACGCGTTCCCGCGCGCGTTGCTCGACATTCCGAACCCTCCGTATTGTTTGTTTTACCGAGGCGATTTAGAGGTACTACAACAACAAACGACTGCTTTGGTCGGAAGCCGTGAATTGAATCGCATCAGCCATCGTCTCGTCGAGCATTTCTACCCTTTAATAGAAGAAACTGTCTCGGTATCGGGCGGTGCGCTCGGCATCGATGGTCTCGTCCATGAGTTGGCACTCCAGCATAACCGTCCGACGATTGCTGTCCTCGGAGCGGGCTTTTCACACATGTATCCTCAAGCGCATGCGCCGCTGTTCGAACGAATTTCGAGACACGGGTTACTCCTCACCGAATATCCACCGGAAACACCTGTCAAAAAATTTCAATTTTTAGAACGTAATCGTCTCGTCAGCGGACTCGGCGATCAGCTCGTCGTCATTCAGGCCCGTCAGAAGAGCGGGACGATGAATACGGTCGGACATGCGCTTGAGCAAGGAAAGACGGTGTTTGCGGTACCTGGAAGCCCGCTTGATTCGCTCGCGGCAGGTCCGAATCGATTGATTGAGGACGGGGCGATTCCATTGACGACTTCCGACCAAATTCTAATGCGTTCAAGGATTGGACGTTGACAAACGAGCGACAACATGAATATTATGGTAGGGATTTAAAACGACCTCTAAAAGGGGAGCAGATGTATGGCAAAATATTTGGTGATCGTCGAATCACCGGCGAAAGCAAAGACTATTAAACGTTATTTAGGATCGAATTACACGGTCAAAGCGTCAATGGGTCACGTCATCGATTTACCGAAAAGTCAACTCGGTGTCGACGTGGAACATGACTTTGAACCGAAGTACATTACGATTCGTGGAAAAGGCCCAGTTTTGAAAGAATTGAAGACGGCAGCCAAAAAAGCGACGAAAATCTTTCTCGCGGCTGACCCGGATCGCGAAGGGGAAGCGATCGCCTGGCATCTAGCGCGTGCCCTTGGTGTCGACGAAACGACAGAATGTCGGGTCGTCTTTAACGAGATCACGAAAGATGCGATCAAGGAGTCATTCAAGCACCCACGTAAAATCAATCACGATCTCGTCGACGCCCAACAAGCGCGGCGAATTTTGGATCGTCTCGTCGGATACGGGATGAGCCCATTATTATGGAAGAAAGTCAAAAAAGGCTTATCGGCCGGACGTGTCCAATCAGTGGCCGTCAAAATGATCATCGACCGGGAGCGGGAGATCAACGCCTTCGACCCAGAAGAGTATTGGACGATCAAACTCATGCTCAACCATGAAGGCGAATTGTTCGAGACATCGTTTTATGGGAAAGACGGGAAGAAACTGGAGCTCAAGAGCGAGGCAGACGCCGACGCTGTGCTCAACGCGATCGACGACTCGTTCAAAGTCATCGATGTCACGAAGAAAGAGCGGAAGCGGAACGCCTCGCTCCCGTTTACGACAAGTTCGCTCCAACAGGATGCGGCCCGTAAGCTCAACTTCCGTGCCAAGAAAACGATGATGCTCGCGCAACAGCTTTACGAAGGGATCGACCTCGGTAAGAAAGAAGGTACCGTCGGTTTGATCACGTATATGCGTACCGATTCGACACGGATCTCAGATTTGGCGAAAGAAGAAGCGAAATCGTATATCGAGTCCACGTTCGGTGAAGAGTATGTCGCATTGCAGAAACAAAAAGAGAAGAAGGCGGCAAACGCCCAGGATGCCCACGAAGCGATTCGTCCGACGTCGGCGTTACGTGACCCGGCCTCGGTCAAAGCATACCTGTCACGCGATCAGCTCCGACTGTACAAGTTGATTTGGGAACGTCTCGTGGCGAGCCAAATGGCGCCGGCTATCCTCGACACGGTAAAAATCGACGTCGAATCGAACGGCATGATTTTCCGTGCCAACGGGTCGACCGTCAAATTCCCAGGTTTCATGAAAGTGTATATCGAATCGAAAGATGATGATATCGAAGATACGAATCCAGAAAAAGAAGGGTTGCTCCCACCGCTCGAAGTCGACGACCTCGTCAAGTTCGACACGATCGAGCCGAAACAGCACTTCACCCAACCGCCGCCGCGCTATAGTGAGGCACGGCTCGTCCGGGCGATGGAAGAGCTCGGGATTGGTCGTCCGTCGACATATGCACCGACGCTCGACACGATTCAAAAACGTGGTTACGTCGTCCTCGAAGAGAAGAAGTTCGTCCCGACGGAGCTCGGTGAACTTGTCATCGAGATGATTGACGAGTATTTCAACGATTTCATCACCGTACAGTTCACGGCCGACATGGAGACGCTCCTCGACTCGATCGAGAACGAGGAAGTCCAATGGACAGACGTCGTTGCCCCAATCTATCGCAGTTTCGAAAAACGCTTGAAACGGGCCGAGGCCGAGATCGAGAAGATCGAAGTGAAAGATGAACCGGCTGGCATCGACTGTGAAGTATGCGGTGCGCCGATGGTCATCAAAATGGGCCGCTACGGTAAATTTATGGCGTGCTCGAACTTCCCGAACTGTACGAACACGAAACCGGTACAAGTCGAGATCGGCGTCCCATGTCCGAGCTGCAAAGACGGACAAGTCGTCGAACGACGCAGTAAAAAAGGTCGTCTGTTCTACGGCTGCTCGAACTATCCAGACTGTGAGTTCGTTTCATGGGACAAACCGGTCGCGAAACCGTGTCCGGAATGTGGTAAGATGATGGTCGAGAAAAAAATCAAAGACGGCGTGAAATATCAATGTACGAACTGTACCCATGCCGAGGTACATCAGTTAGAGGAGGATTAACTTTGCAGCAACGTGTAACTGTGATCGGAGCGGGCCTCGCCGGCTCCGAGGCGGCTTGGCAACTCGCGAAGCGCGGGATTCAAGTCGATTTGTATGAAATGAGACCGGTGCGAAAGACGCCGGCACACCATACGGACCAATTCGCGGAATTGGTCTGCTCGAACTCGCTCCGGGCGAACGGGCTCCAAAATGCGGTCGGTGTCTTGAAGGAAGAGATGCGTACGCTCGACTCGCTCATCTTGAAAGCGGCGGATACGGCGAGCGTACCGGCCGGCGGCGCTCTCGCCGTCGACCGTCACGACTTCGCAGGATTCGTGACCGACACGTTGAAAAACCATCCGAACGTGACCGTGCACAACGAAGAGATCACGGCGATTCCGGACGGGATCGTCATCATGGCGACCGGGCCGCTCACATCGCCTGATCTTTCGGCTTCGCTCAAAGCGTTCACTGGTGAAGACTATTTGTACTTCTACGACGCAGCCGCTCCAATCCTGGACGGCGAGACGATCGACCGGGACAAGGTTTACTTGAAGTCACGTTACGATAAGGGCGAAGCGGCCTACCTCAACTGTCCGATGACGGAAGAGGAGTTCGACTTGTTCTATGACGAACTCGTCAAAGCCGAAGTCGTCCCGCTCAAAGAGTTCGAGAAAGAGATTTACTTCGAAGGCTGCATGCCGTTTGAAGTACTCGCCCAACGCGGCAAGAAGACGCTCTTGTTCGGACCGATGAAGCCGGTCGGCCTCGAAGATCCGAAGACGGGCAAACGTCCGCATGCGGTCGTGCAATTGCGGCAAGATAACTCGGCCGGGACGCTCTTCAACTTGGTCGGTTTCCAGACGCACCTGAAGTGGGGCGAACAGAAACGAATCATTCAATTGATTCCAGGTCTTGAGAACGCCGAGATCGTGCGTTACGGTGTCATGCACCGGAACACGTTCATCAACTCACCGAGCCTCTTGAAACCGACGTATCAGGCCCGCACACGCGACACGTTGTTCTTTGCCGGCCAGATGACCGGTGTCGAAGGGTATGTCGAGTCGGCGGCCTCCGGTCTCCTCGCCGGGATCAACGCGGCGAAGCTGATCGCTGGGGAAGAGCTCGTCGTCCTCCCACGTGAGACGATGCTCGGTTCGATGGCGCACTACATCACGACAACGGACGGGAAACACTTCCAACCGATGAACGCGAACTTCGGTCTCGTGCCGTCGCTTGAAGATGCTCCGAAGAAGATGAAGAAACAAGAACGTTACGAGCGTTACGCGAACCGTGCCCTCGAAACGATTCAACAGTATAAAGAGATTTAAGGGAAAGGAGCCATTTTTGGCTCCTTTTTGATGAATCTAAATTTCAATTGTGTAATTTGTACAACACTTTGAAAATTTTCAGATTATTGAAGAGGTATCTATTGTCACCTCTGACTGTGTATGCTATGCTAATTTCGATTTGACGGGAACATGCGTTTTTAAGCTGAAAACGAGGAGGCGAGAGGATGAGATTCGTTGACGATCAACAATCGTTTTTGCGCTATTGCCAAGTCGAACGCCGACTGTCTCCTCATACAAAACGCTCTTACGAGCAGACGCTCGACCAGTACGCCGTTTATTGCCAATCGACACATCAAGATCCTTATGATGTGCAGTCGGCGCGGCGTTATTTATATGCTCTTTATGAGGCAGACACCGCCACGACGACGGTCGCCCAAAAAGTATCGTGTCTCAAACAATTCGGGAAATTTGTGGCACGTGAAACGGACGGTGAACCGTTGTTTCATGGTTTGACGTCACCGAAACGGCGAAAGACGCTACCGACGTTCGCTGTGCCGAGCGAGGTCGAACAGCTTTTGAAGGCAGCCGAAGGGCAAGACGACCCATTCCTACGGGCACGTGATGTCGCGATTGTCGAGATGTTGTACGGGACAGGCATGCGTGTCGCCGAGTTGTGCGGCATGGACGTGTCGTCTTACGATGCGGGCCTCGCGTTTGTCCATGTCGTTGGGAAAGGGAAGAAAGAACGTTACATCCCAATCGGACAGTTCGCCATCACGGCGCTCGACCGTTACTTAGACATGCGGCAAACGTGCGCGACGACTCAGGAAACGGCATTATTTCTCAGTCAAAAAGGGAATCGGGTGACAACGGACCAAATTCGCTACGTTATGAAGCGACTCCGGAAGCTGGGAGGCCTTCACAAGCCGTTGACGCCACACTCACTCCGTCACAGTTTTGCGACGGACCTGCTCGAGCGCGGGGCGGACCTTCGCGCCGTCCAGGAACTGCTCGGACACGAGTCGCTCTCCACGACCGGACGTTATACCCACGTCTCGACCGAGCGTCTGCGAGCGGTCTATCAAGCTACACATCCGAGAAAGTAGGAGGTCATCAGATGTTTCATGCAACCACGATTTTCGCGGTCCACCATAACGGACACGGCGCGATGAGCGGAGACGGACAAGTCACGTTCGGGAACGCCGTCATCATGAAAAACAAGGCCAAAAAAGTCCGACGTCTTTATGGCGGCAAAGTCGTCGCCGGATTCGCCGGCAGCGTCGCCGACGCGTTCACCCTTTTCGAAAAGTTTGAATCGAAACTTGAGATGTATAACGGAAACTTGCCGCGTGCGGCCGTCGAGTTGGCCAAGGAGTGGCGTGGGGATAAGATGCTCCGCCAACTTGAGGCGTTGTTGATCGTCATGGACAGCGATCACTTATTGCTCGTGTCTGGGAACGGGGAAGTGATTGAACCGGACGACGGCATCTTGGCCATCGGTTCGGGCGGAAACTACGCCCTCGCCGCCGGACGTGCCCTCGTGCGGCATTCGCCGGAGAAAACAGCAGAAGACATAGCCCGTGCCGCTCTCGAGATTGCCGGGGAGCTGTGCGTCTACACGAACGACCAAGTCATCGTAGAAACGATCGGAGGCGATTCTGAATGAAACGTGAACTGACACCCCGCCAAATCGTAGCGGAGTTAGACCGCTTCGTCATCGGACAGAAAGATGCGAAGCGCGCGGTCGCGATCGCGCTCCGCAATCGCTATCGGCGTCAAAAACTGAGCGCCGACTTGCGCGATGAAGTGACACCGAAGAATATCTTGATGATCGGACCGACCGGTGTCGGGAAAACGGAGATTGCGCGACGGTTGGCCAAACTCGTCGGGGCACCGTTCGTCAAAGTCGAAGCGACGAAGTTCACGGAAGTCGGTTATGTCGGCCGTGACGTCGAGTCGATGGTTCGCGACCTCGTCGAAGATTCGGTCCGTCTCGTGAAGGAAGAGAAGAAAGAGGGCGTGAAAGAACAAGCCGAGGTCGCAGCGACCGAACGCATCCTCGACGCCCTGCAAGGGAAAGCCAAGGTCGAGCCGACCGCATCCAATCCGTTTGAGGCGCTGTTCGGGGGTCAAGGTCAAAAGACCGAGGAACCGACGAGCACACAGTCGTCCGATCGCGCGCAACTGCGCCGCCTGCTTGAACTCGGTGAGCTCGAAGAACGGTTGATTGAGGTCAACCTCGAAGAAAAACAGACCGTCGACTTGTTCCAAGGACAAGGCATGGAAGGGTTATCGAATCTCCAAGACATGCTCGGTCAAATCGTGCCGAAAAAACGGAAAAAGCGCAAACTGCCAGTCCGTGAAGCACGACCGCTCATCATCGCTGAAGAAGCGGAGAACTTGCTCGACATGAACGAGGTTCATGACGAGGCCGTCCGCCGCAGTGAACAGATGGGGATCATCTTCGTCGATGAGATCGACAAGATTGCGACGAAGTCGCAAGATCACGCCGGTGTCTCGCGGGAAGGGGTCCAACGTGACATTCTCCCAATCGTCGAAGGGTCGACCGTCGTGACGAAGTATGGCCCGGTCAAGACGGACCACGTGCTGTTTATCGCCGCCGGCGCATTCCATATGGCCAAACCGTCCGATTTGATTCCTGAACTTCAAGGTCGGTTCCCGATTCGCGTCGAATTGGGCAGCTTGACCGAAGAAGACTTCGTCAAGATCTTGACCGAGCCGTCCCAGGCACTCATTAAGCAGTACACCGCTCTTCTCGAGTCTGAGGAGATCAGTGTCGAGTTCACGCATTCGGCCATCGAAGAGATTGCTCGTATCGCCACGCACGTCAACCGAGAGACGGACGACATCGGTGCCCGCCGCTTGTACACGATCATGGAGCGCGTGCTCGAGGACTTGTCGTTCGAGGCGGCCGATATGCCACAGACACACGTTCAAATCACACCGGCTTATGTGAAAGAAAAAGTCGGATCGATCGCGGAAGATCGAGACTTGAGCCAATTTATACTATAAGATTCTGTATGCACATACAGGGAGGAAAATAAGAATTATGAACTTACTAGACAAAACACGCCAATTGAACACGATGCTTCAACAAGAGGCAAGCGCGCACGTTGATTTTAAAGAAATGGCGGACAAAATGCGCGAAGTACTCGAAGCGAATACGTTCATCGTGAGCCGTCGCGGCCGCTTGCTCGGTTTCGCGATCAAACAACAGATCGAGAACGAACGGATGAAGGCGTTTTTAGTCGACCGCCAATTCCCGGAGCCTTATGCCTCGAACTTGTTCAACGTGAAGGAGACGACAGAAAACATCGGCATTGACAGTGAATATACAGCCTTCCCGGTCGAGAACCGTGAACTGTTCCTCGACTCGATGACGACGATCGTCCCAATCATCGGAGGCGGCGAACGTCTCGGGACACTCGTACTCGGTCGTCTCAACAATGAGTTCACGGAAGACGACCTCGTCTTGGCAGAATATAGCGCGACGGTCGTCGGAATGGAGATTCTGCGTGAGAAAGCGGCTGAAGCCGAGGCGTCGGCCCGTAAGAAGGCGGTCGTTCAAATGGCGATCAACTCGCTCTCTTATTCAGAGCTCGAAGCGATCGAACATATCTTCGAGGAGCTCGGTGGAAACGAAGGGCTGTTAGTTGCTTCCAAAATTGCCGATAGAGTGGGAATCACACGTTCGGTCATCGTCAATGCGCTCCGCAAATTGGAAAGCGCAGGCGTCATCGAATCACGTTCGCTTGGTATGAAAGGAACGTATATTAAGATACTAAATGACAACTTCTTGTTCGAATTGCAAAAATTGAAATCGAATTGAAATAAAGACAATTCAGTATATGAATTATAGGAAAGTCTATTGAATCAGGACTTTCGGCTTATAAAGTCGCTTCCGATACGTCGGGGGCGACTTTTTTTAGTGCAAAAGTAATTATTTTC
This sequence comes from Exiguobacterium mexicanum, assembly GCF_005960665.1. GTDB lineage: Bacteria > Bacillota > Bacilli > Exiguobacteriales > Exiguobacteriaceae > Exiguobacterium > Exiguobacterium mexicanum_A. The sequence goes on along the minus strand of NZ_CP040676.1, from coordinate 1,589,101 downwards.
AGAATTAGTCATATATTCGACAAAAAAAGAAGATAGAATTTACCTGTTTTTAAAAAAATATCTTTCAACACTGTTACAGATTTGTTTCAATGTAATAGTAGATTTTCCAAATAAGGTATATACATGCATTCTTTTGGTGAAAGTGAGTGAAACGCATGAATTGGATCGGCACCGACTATCAATTAATGAAGCAAGCGATCAATCATTCGGTCGTAAATCAGAAGGTCATCAGCCATAACCTGTCAAATATCGATACCCCGAACTTCCGGGCGAAACAAGCCGTGTTCGAACAGACGTTGAACAACGAGATGCGTCTCAAATTGGCGGGTGGACGTCCGAGCGAGCGAGCGGCAACGACAATCACGGACCGGGCCGGAGGAGCGATGCGAAGTGACGGGAACAACGTCGACCTCGACTATGAAATGAGCGAGTTGGCCCGGAACCAACTTCAATACGAAGCGATGATGGAACAATTGAACCGCCGGCTCGGCGGACTCAAGACCGTCATTAGAGGAGGACGTTAACGATGGGGATGTTTGATAGTTTTCATATCTCGGCGACGGCATTGACGTCACAGCGGCTTCGGATGGACACGGTATCCGCAAACATCGCGAACGCCCAGACGACAAGAGGCAAACTCGTCGACGGAGAGTGGCAACCGTACACGCGGAAAATGACCGTCTTGCAGGAAGCACCGTTTCGACAACAGTTGTCCGCCGTCAGCGGCGGCGTCGAAGTATCACAAATCATGGAAGATGAAAGCCCGTATAAGCTCGTCTATGACCCGAGCCATCCAGATTCGGATGACCGCGGCTACGTTCAAATGCCGAACGTCGACCTGTTGAAAGAAATGGTCGATTTGATGGGGGCGACCCGGTCATACGAGGCAAACATCGCTGCAATGAACGCCACGAAAGCGATGCTCGTCAAAGCGATGGAAATCGGTAAAGGATAAGGAGTGACAAACGATGCAAATTAACCCGATACAGTTGATCGGTACACAACCGACCGTCACGCCGACGGTAAAAGAGACACCGTCTCAGTTCGGTACGTATTTGAACGAGGCGATGCGCTCGTTGAACGATGTCCAACAAGCGACGAGTTCAGCCCGGGCCGACCTTGCTGTCGGCAAAGCAGATTTACATCAAGTCATGATTCAAAGTGAAGAGTCGTCGATTGCGATGCAACTCGCCATTGAGGTGCGAAACAAAGCGGTCGAGGCCTATCAAGAAATGATGCGAATGCAAGTTTAATGTAGAGGATGACGAGTTGCGATGAATGAAAAGTTAAAAGAACGATTCGGTTCACTGACCGGTTCCCTTCAAATGATAAAGACGAACCGTAAAATCTTCTGGGGCCTCGTCATCGCCGGCGTACTTCTCGTCGCGGTGGTCTTGACCGTCTGGCTGTCGCGCCCGAACATGGCTCCGCTTTATACGAACCTGTCCGCCCAAGAAGCGGGCGAGGTGACGGAGAAGCTGACGGCTGACGGTGTGAAAGCCGAAATTAAAGCGACATCGAACGGCGTGAGTGTATACGTACCGAGCGAACAGGTCGATCAATTGAAAGTCAGCCTCGCAGCAGCGGGCATCCCGAAGTCAGGCGCAATCGACTACAGTTTCTTCAGTGAAAATGCCGGTTTCGGAACGACCGACCGCGAGATGGCCGTCATCGAACGGAGTGCGATGCAGACCGAGCTCGAACGGTTGATCACACAGATCGAAGGGATCAACCAAGCGAAAGTCATCATCTCGATTCCTGAGAAATCGGTCTTCTTGGCGGAAGACCAGGGCGAGCCGACGGCGTCGATTGTCTTAAATTTAGGAGCAGGTACGAATCTTGAACCGGCGACGGTCAAAGGGCTCTACCATTTGATTAGTAAGAGCGTGCCGAACTTGAAACCAGAAAACATCTCGGTCATGGACCAATATTTTACGTATTACGATTTGGACCAAACGACGACGGCAGGAGGATCATCCACCGATCCGCTCGTCTTGAAGCGTCAAGTTGAGAAAGATGTCCGTCAACAGATTCAACAGATGCTTTCCGTCCTCTTAGGAGAGCGGAGCGTCCTCGTCTCGGTTACGGCCGATATCGACACGACGCAAGCGGCAGAAGAGCAGAACCTCGTGACACCTGTCAACGAGGACAGCATGGAAGGGATCGTCACATCGGCCGAACGAATCGCCGAAGCGTACACCGGCGGTACCGGCGCGGCGACCGCGGCGGGCACGGCCGAGAATGACACGGTCAATTTCCCGGCCGCCACCGGCACCGGGGAAGAAGAGAGCGAAAAGAATCATGAAATCATCAATTATGAAGTCAACCGCATCACGAAACAGATTCAAAACGCACCGTACTCGATTCGTGATCTCGGTGTTCAATTGATCGTCGAACCGCCGAACGGGGCGACGACGATTGACCCACAACTCGAAGGTGACCTCGAGACGATGATGTACTCGATTATCCGGACGTCACTCGCCAAGACCGGCGAGGCGCTCACAGAGGCGGAACTTGAACAGAAAGTCGTCGTCGTATCGCGTCCATTCGCTGAGACGGAAGAAGCGGCTGCGGTCGAACAACCTACCCAGTGGTGGATGTATGCGGCAGCAGCAGGGGCCGTCGTCTTGCTCGCGCTCTTGTTCTTCGCGCTGCGTAAACGCAAACGTGAACCGATTGCCGAGTCGAACGAATGGGAAGTTCCATATGAAGACGAAGTACCGGACCTCGACCTTGAAGAACGAGGCGAAGGGGCCGTCAAGAAGAAACAGTTGGAGAAATTGGCAGAGAGCAATCCTGAAGAGTTCGCCAAACTTCTCCGTACTTGGATGTCTGAGGAGTGAGTACTGTGAATTACGCAAAACAAGCGAACCGGGAAAAAGCGGCCATGCTCATGATCTCGCTTGGACCTGAGGTGGCTGCGAACGTCTACAAACATCTGTCGGAAGAAGAGATGGAACAGTTGACGTTACAAATCTCGGCCTTGAAGAAAGTATCGTCCGAACAAAAAGAAGCGATCATGGGCGAGTTCCACGAGCTCGCCATGGCACAAAGTTATATCACGCAAGGCGGGATCGGGTTTGCGAAAACGGTGCTCGAGAAAGCGGTCGGAGAAGAGAAAGCGATGGCCCTCATCCATAGGCTCACATCGACGCTCCAAGTTCGACCGTTCGAGTTTGCCCGTAAGGCCGACCCGAAGCAGTTGCTCAACTTCATCCAGAACGAGCATCCGCAGACGATCGCCTTGATCTTGGCGCATCTCGAACCGGTCAAGTCGGGACAAATCCTATCGGAACTCCCGCCTGAAATTCAATCGGAAGTCGCCAAGCGGATCGCGACGATGGATCGACTCAATCCAGACGTCATTCACGAGATTGAACAGATTCTCGAGAAAAACTTGTCCCAGACCGATATGCAAGACTACGCCCAGTCTGGTGGCATCGAAGCGGTCGTCGAAGTGCTCAACGGGGTCGATCGTACGACCGAGCGCACCATCCTCGATGCGCTTGAAATTGAAGACCCGGAACTGGCCGAGGAAATCAAAAAACGGATGTTCGTCTTCGAAGATATCGTCACGCTCGATTCGCGTGCGATTCAACGAATCATCCGCGAAGTGGCAAACGACGACCTATTGCTTGCCCTCAAAGTGTCGTCCGAAGAAGTCAAACAGATCATCTTCAAAAACATGTCACAGCGAATGGTCGAAACGTTCAAAGAAGACATGGAATTCATGGGGCCTGTCCGGTTGCGTGACGTCGAAGAAGCGCAAAGCCGTATCGTCGGCATCATCCGTCGCTTAGAAGACGTCGGAGAGATCGTGATCAGCCGCGGCGGAGGAGATGACATCGTTGTCTAACGTGATTAAACGCTATTACGCGACACCGCTCGAACCGCAACGGATCGACTCGAAACCGTTTCTTGAGCCGGTATCGGTGGAGCATGACGACCAAGAAAATGAGCAGTTGGAACAAAAGCGTGAACAACTCCGGTTAGACGAAGAAGCGCTTCAGAGTCGCCGTGCCTCGATGGAACAGGAACTCGCGGTGCTGAGAGAGGAAGTGTTGACGTCAGCCCGACAAGAAGGGTTTGACGCAGGATTTGACCACGGTAGACGGGAAGGCAAGGCGGAGTACGACGAGTTGACGACGCGGCTGAACACCATCGCCGTCGAACTTGAACAACTGTTCGATACGAAGTGGCGGGACGCGGAGCGACAACTCGTCGCCCTCGCCCTCGAGGTCAGCGCCCGCGTCACAACAGAGCTTGTCCGGAAAGATGAGGCGCTGTTCGCCGACCGGATTCGAGAACAGTTGCTCCGTCAGCTCGATGCCGAGTCGTTGACGGTGTACGTCCATCCGACCCGTCTCGCTTCGATTCAACGTTTCGATTCGGAGTGGGCGACACCAGACGGTCCGCCTTTGAAATATCGGGCGGATGCCGGTTTGAGTGAGACGAGCGTCCGGATCGAGACACCGCACCACGGTGACGAACTCGATTTGACTTACAGCTTTGAACGCATCCAATCCAAAATCGAGGAGGTTTTGGCCGATGGCGCTTATTGACCACGTCCTTCAGTCGATCACGGCATCCGCCGAGGACGAATACGTCCGGAAAGTCGGCCGGGTCTGTCGAGTCGTCGGACTGATGATTGAATCGACGGGGCCGAGCGCTTTTATCGGAGAACGATGTTTGATCGAACTCCCGTCCGGCCAACATGTCGAGGCGGAAGTCGTGGGATTCAATGAGGCCCGCGTGCTCCTCATGCCTTACGGGGAGACGACCCAAATCGCTCCGGGCTGTATGGTCAAAGGGACGGGTCGGATGCTCCAAGTCCCGGTCGGTGACGAACTGATCGGACAAGTGCTCGATGGTCTCGGCCGTCCCTTGTCCGGTGAAGCAGTCACACCGGGAAAACGCTACGATGTCCTTCGGAAGCCACCGAACCCGCTCGAACGACCGCGGATTTTAGATGTCTTGTCGACCGGCGTCCGCGTCATCGACGGTCTGTTAACGGTCGGTAAAGGGCAACGGGTCGGGTTGTTCGCGGGTTCAGGAGTCGGGAAGTCGACTCTGCTCGGGATGATCGCCAAACGCTCATCGGCCGACATAAACGTCATCGCTTTAATCGGTGAACGTGGCCGTGAAGTGAAAGAGTTCATCGAGAAAGAGCTCGGACCAGAAGGGATGGCCCGCTCGGTCGTCATCGTGGCGACGAGCGACCAACCGCCTCTCGTCCGATTGAAAGGGGCTTATACGGCGACGGCCATCGCTGAATACTTCCGGGACCAAGGCAAGGAAGTCGTCCTCATGATGGACTCGGTGACCCGCTTTGCCATGGCGCAACGGGAAATCGGTCTTGCGACCGGTGAACCTCCGACGTCAAAAGGGTATACCCCATCCGTGTTCGCGATGTTGCCGCAACTGTTGGAACGAAGCGGTACCGCTGTGACGGGCTCGATCACCGCTTTTTACACCGTCCTTGTCGACGGGGATGATATGAATGAACCGATCGCAGATGCGGTGCGAGGCATACTGGACGGCCACTTCGTCATGGACCGTTCGCTCGCGAACCGTGGCCAGTTCCCCGCGATCCACGTCTTAAAGTCGATTAGCCGTGTCATGAACCAAATTGCGGGGCCGATACACCGTGAGGCCGCCCAAACGTTCCGCGGCTGGTTGGCGACGTACTTGGACGCCGAGGACTTGATCAATATCGGGGCCTATAAAAAAGGGACGAACCCGGCAATCGATACGGCGATTGAGCAATACCCAGCGTTATTGACTTTTTTAAAGCAATCCATCGAAGAAGAGGCCCCGCTCGAGCAATCGCTCGAACGTTTGGCCAAGATCGTGCGAGGTGAACCATGAACAGACTATTGTTAGAACGCATCATGCCGATCGCGGAACATGAGAAAGAAGAATCCGCGACGGAGATGAGACAACAGAAAGCACGGTTCGAGACGGAGATGGAGGCGCTCTATCGGCTCGTGTTGACGTACGAGTCGCTCATGAAGAGTCAAGATGAACAGGATGGCGTCATCGACCTGCTCATGTCGCAATATCGTGAGCAGACACGCGAACGGCTGAAACGTCAAATCGAGACGCAACAGCTCGTCGTCCAGCAGGCGCGCAATCGGTACCATCTGTCACAAGAGCGCTTGCTCGGAAAAGTCGTTGAGGAAAAGAAATATGTAACGCTGCATGAAAAAGTCAGTCAACATGAAGTGGCTGCGACGAAGCTCATCGAGCAACATTTCATCGATGAGCTGGCAGTGATTCATCACGGGAAAGGGAAGTAAACCGATGGAAAAAGACAACTCGAAGCGGGGAAGACAGCTACTGGTCGCGCTCGTTCTCGTCCCGGCCATCTTTCTACTCGTTGGAGGGATCGTCGTCATGAACTATGCGATGGACCGTCCGTTGTTATCGGTCCCGTTTCTAGAGATTGGTGCGAAACAAGAGCCGGAAGAAAAAGTGAAGACAGACGTGAATGTGACCGGAATCGACGCGGATACCGCGAATCGTTTGAAAGTGGCGAACGCCGAGATTGAGAAGCTTCGAGCGGACAATGTCGAGTTGACGAACGAAGTGAAGGCGCGCCAAGAGGAAGTATCGAAGTTGATCAAAGAGCGTGACCGGCTCGTCGCGGAATTGGCGACGGCAAGTGCGGCGGAAGAAGAAACCTCGGACGTCTCTCGCGTCTATGAAGAGATGTCCGCGAAACAAGCTGCTGCCATCATGAATGAACTCGAAAGCCCGCAAGTGGCCAACTTATTGAAAGAATTGTCACCGAAGCAACAAGCCGACATTTTAGGACGGATGGATGCCCAACAGGCCGCCGTCGTGACCCAGTTGCTCCAATGACAGGAAAGGAGGACGTGATGATGAATATCGCCTTACTCGCCCAATCGCTACAAGGGACGACCCAAAAAGGCGGGGAAGCGGCTGCGACCCCGACCGGACAGTTTTTGGAGTTACTCTCGGCGATGCTCGGGACCTCGACGCCATCTCCAGAGGTGGCGGTCGCCACGGAAGACGAGGAATCGCTTCCGCTCGAGAATGTATCGAACCGATTGGAGCAATGGCTCCAACAGCCCGACAGCCTGCAATGGTTGAAATCACTGCCGGCAGATGCTTACCGAAAGTTTATGGATGCTTATATTGGGATTTTAAATCAAGTCGCCCCGGATCAGTCAGCGGCAACTCTTGAGACGACATCGGCCGTGACGCCCGCACTCCTCGCTGGACAAATGGCGGCGCCGACAATCTCGTTCACGCTGACGAAAAAGGAAACGGAAGCACTCGTTACACCCGTGCCGACCGATCAAGTGGAAGAGAACGTGCGCATCATCCAACAAGTCGTTGCGCAGTTTAAAGGGACGCTCGGACAGACCCCTAAGTCTATACCCGGACTTACTAAAACCGAAACACAAGTTGCGCAATTGCAACCCTCGGTAAAAGAGACCGAATGGATGCCCAAAGGGATGACCTGGTCGAAACCGCAAATTGATTCGGAAATGGTTATGTATGCCTCGAAAGGTTCACTGCCGGAGAATTTGCAGGCCCGAATCGAAGCCGCTTTGCAACGTGCACCGTTCAAGAGCGGAGCCGACGGATCCAAAGTGTTCACGGTCCGCCTCTATCCTGAACAGTTAGGCGAGCTCGTCGTCAAACTCGAACGTCAAAATGGGGAACTCGTCGTCAAACTGTTTGCGAGCAACCAAGAAGCGAAGCAGTTGCTTCAGTCACAGGTCCAACAGTTGCAACAGACGCTTCAACCGCTGACGCAAAACGTCCGTGTCGAGATCAACTTGACCCAACAGGCGCTCGAGACGAAAGGGTCCGGATTCAACGAGTTCGACCAACCGGAACCGGAACAGCAGGAACAACCGAAAGGAGAACCAGAAGATGACGACCATCCAGCCGAAGACGAGTGACTATACGTTACCGGATCAATCGATGCCGAAAGCAACGAACCAATATGATCAGAGCATGTTTTTGAAGCTGTTGCTCGCGCAACTCGCCAACCAAGACCCGATGTCACCGATGGAAGACCGTGAGTTCATCTCCCAGATGGCCCAGTTCTCTTCTCTCGAACAGATGCAGACGATTTCGAAACAACTCGATTCGGCCCTTGTCGATCGGCAAATGGCTTCGATTTCGGAGTTCAGCAATATGATCGGGCAAACGGTCGCTTATACAAACGAAACGGAAACCGAGACGATTAAAGGCTCGGGACGTGTTCTCTCGATTTCGAAGACCGAAGCCGGCTATGTGGCCGACCTTGAAGACGGAACGTCCGTCAACGTGTACAACATCACTTCCATCAAACAAGCATAGGAGGATTCATCATGTTAAGAGCAATGTACTCAGGAATCAGTGGTTTAAAGAACTTCCAATCCAAGCTTGACGTCGTCGGGAACAACATCGCCAACGTCAACACGTTCGGCTATAAAAAAGGTCGGGTCACGTTCAAGGACCTCGTCAGTCAGCAAGTCGGTAGTGCGACCGCGGCGAACGGAGTCAGCGGCGGGGTCAACCCGAAAGAAGTCGGTCTCGGGGGCACGATGGCGACCGTCGACAACGTCTATAACCAAGGAGCCATGCAAAACTCAGGGCGAGCACTTGACGTCGGGATCTCAGGAGAAGGATTCTTCGCCTTGGATGTGAACGGTCAAACGCAATACACACGGGCCGGTAACTTCTATACAGATAACACGGGCGACCTCGTCAATGGAGATGGAGCCTACGTCCTCAGTACGACGGGTGACCGCCTCAACATCCCAGCCGGTGCGAAGTCACTCTCGATTGGTAAAGACGGACAAGTCAGCTACGTGAACAATGCCGGGGAATCGACGGTCGTCGGTCAAATCCAAGTCGTCACGTTCGCCAACAATGCCGGACTCTCGAAAGTCGGAGCAAACAACTTCATTCAATCGCAAAACTCAGGTGAACCGAACATCGGCATCCCTGGACAAGATGGACGTGGAGAACTCGTCTCGGGCGCGCTCGAGATGTCGAACGTCGACTTGTCGGAAGAGTTCACAGAAATGATTGTCGCTCAACGTGGTTTCCAAGCGAACACTCGTATCATCACAACATCGGACGAGATCCTCCAAGAACTCGTCAACTTGAAACGCTGATGATTCGCGTCACGACACTCCGGGGTGAAGAACTCGTATTGAACGCCTTGTTCATCGAGACGGTCAAGGCCGAACCGGATACGATCATTCACTTGTATAACGGAAAAACGTATATCGTCAGCGAGACGAAACAACAAATCATCGACCGGACGACGGCATTTTATGCCTCGATCGGTCTGATTGGAACGACAGGCATACGAGGTGAAGAAGATGAGTGAAGAAAAACAAAAAGGTGGCGCCATGAAGATGGTGCTCATCTTGCTAGTCGTCCTGCTCGTCATGGGCGGGGCCGGATTCATGACTTATAAATATTTGTTCGGAGACAACGTGACGGCGAAAACGAAACCGGTCACCGCCGAAGAGTTGGCCGAACGTAGCTTCACGACGGATGACATGACAACGAACATTCAAGATGAGCGTTTCATCAACGTCCAGTTCACGATCGTGACCGATGCCGCTGAAACGAAAGAAGATCTCGAACTTCGCAAGTTTCAAGTGCATAACGTCATCCTTGGTGATTTGGCCGGCATGACGAAAGCCCAGTTGACGACGAAGGAAGACATGCAGAAATTTGAGCAGTCGCTCCGTAAACAATTAAACGGACTGTTGGAGTCAGGTGAGGTCCAACGAGTCTATATGACGAAGAAAATCATACAGTGAGGTGGCATCATGGGAGAAGTCTTATCTCAACAAGAAATTGATGCCTTGCTATCGGCGTTAAGCAGTGGCGACGTCGAAGCCGACTCCTTTTTAAATCAAGAAGAAGAGCGGAAGGTTCGGCAATATGACTTTAAACGGGCGGTCCGCTTCTCGAAAGACCAAATCCGAAGTCTGACCCGAATCCATGAACATTTCACGCGCATGTTGACGACGTTCTTTTCGGCTCAGCTCCGGACATACGTGCAGTTCACGGTCAATTCGGTCGAGCAGCTCCCGTACGATGAATTCATTCATTCCATCCCAAGTATGACGATGATCAACTTGATTGAGGCTCCGCCGCTCAACGGCCGCTTCATCATCGAGGTCAACCCGAACATCTCATATGCGATGCTCGACCGTCTGCTTGGTGGTCCAGGGGTCGAAATCGAAAAAGTCGAGAGCTTCACAGAAATCGAGATGCGCATCTTGACCCAGTTATATAAACGAGCGTTTGCCGGATACGGGGAGGCGTGGGAGTCGATTGCCGTGATCAAGTCAGAGATGACCGCGGTCGAGGTCAATCCGCAGTTTCTTCAACTCGTCTCGCCAAACGAGACGGTCGTCCTTATCTCGATCGGTGTCACCATCGGCGAGGTGAGCGGCACGATCAACGTCTGCTTGCCGTTCGTGACGATCGAGCCGGTGTTATCCAAACTGTCGAGCCATTACTGGATGCAGGAGGCCAACCGCCGCAATGCGAGCGGCAACAGCAAGGAACCGCTCAAAGCCCAATTGATGAACTCGACGGTTGAGGTCGTTTCTCTGCTCGGAGAGACGACGATCACGTTCGGTGACTTGTTACATTTAGAGGTCGGGGATTGTTTGACGCTCGACCAATTGGTGAAAGACCCATTATCCATCATGGTAGGGGAAAATAAAGTGTTCAAAGGGCAAGTCGGTGTGAGCGGGAAGCGGATGGCCGTCCAAGTGCTCCACCGGGTGAAGGAGGAAGAGCAATGAGTGAGATGTTGTCACAAGATGAGATAGACGCGTTATTACGAGGGACGAGCGACTCGTCAAAACCAGAGGCGAAGCCCGAAGAGCATCTTGACTCGATGGAGAGCGACGCCTTAGGAGAGATCGGGAATATCTCGTTCGGTAACTCGGCGACGGCACTATCGACGTTACTGCAACAAAAAGTAGAAATCACGACCCCAATCGTCAGTGAAGTTACAATCGATGCGCTCCGTGAGCGTTATCCAACACCGCACGTGGCGCTTCGCGTCGGTTACACAGAAGGTTTGAAAGGCGAAAACGTCCTCGTGTTGACACGTGAGGATGCGGCCATCATCTCGGATTTGATGCTTGGCGGGAACGGGATCGATGTCGATCCGGAAGGGTTGGACGAAATTCGACTCTCGGCCGTCCAAGAAGCGATGAACCAAATGATGGGGGCAGCGGCGACATCTTTGTCGACGGTATTCTCAAAAAAAATTGACATTTCACCGCCGCTCGTCGAAGTGTTCGATGCGACGAAGACCCAAACGATCATCGATCGTCTCGAACTTTGGGAGACGATGGTGTTGATCGAGTTCAATTTGAAAGTCGGTACGTTGATCGACTCAAAAATCGTTCAAATCGCACCGATTCAATTCGGGAAACAGCTCGTCAATGAATTGATGACGGCCACATCCCCGCAACCGGTCGTACCTGCTGCGGCCGCCCCGAAGCAAGAAGCACCAAAAGCACCGGCCGCACCGGCTCCTCAACAACCTGTACGTCAGGAAGTGAAGTCGGCACCGGAAGTCGCTGTCAGTCAAGCGGAATTCATGCCACTGCATGCGCCTGCGACGAACGATTCGATTCCAGCGAACCTCGGTCTGTTGTATGACGTGCCGCTCAGCGTGACGGTCGAGCTCGGGCGGACGAAACGTTCGGTCCGCGAAGTGCTTGAGTTGTCGCAAGGCTCGATCATCGAACTCGATAAACTTGCCGGTGAGCCGGTCGATATTTATGTGAACCAACAACGGATTGCCCGCGGCGAAGTCGTCGTCATCGAAGAGAACTTCGGGGTCCGTGTAACAGAAATTATCCAACCGCACGAGCGGATTGGCATCGTTTAAGGAGGAAGAACAATGAGTGCAAAAATTTTGGTGGTAGATGATGCGGCGTTCATGCGCATGATGATTAAGGATATCTTGACAAAGAATGGATTTGAAGTCGTAGGGGAAGCGGAGAACGGTGTGGATGCGGTCGCAAAATATCGTGAACTCATGCCGGACCTCGTCACGCTCGACATCACGATGCCAGAGATGGACGGTTTGGCCGCTTTGAAAGAAATTCGTGGCTTTGATTCAAACGCGAAAGTAATCATGTGTTCTGCGATGGGACAACAAGCGATGGTTATCGACGCAATTCAAGCTGGGGCGAAAGACTTCATCGTCAAGCCGTTCAATGCGGAACGGGTCGTCGAAGCGGTTTCGAAAACGGTCGCACAATGAACAAGTGGTGGTTGATTATCCTTCTCGTGGTCGGGCTAAGCGTCCCGGCCACGGTCGAGGCCGCCACCGTCGATCAACAGTTCGAGCAACAACAGCCAGACGCTGAAGACCAGCCGGTGAAATCGGCCGTCTCATCGGTCGGGACAGCGATCAAGCTCATCTTGAGCATGGTCGTTGTCATCGGCGGTTTTCTCGTCCTCGTGCGTTGGTTGAACGCACGCACGCAAGGCGTCAAAACGGCACAGCATTTGACACATCTCGGCGGGGTACCGCTCGGCAAAGACCGATCGGTACAACTCGTCAAGCTCGGCGAACAAGTTTACGTGCTCGGAGTCGGTGACTCGATTCAACTGCTTGATCGGGTCGATGCCGAAGCGATGGATGAAGCGGTCCACGACGCGCCAGCCTTGAACAACTCGAACACATCGGCTTTTCTCGACACGTTTAAACAGCAATTGGCCCAGATTGAAGAAGTGAGGAAGAAACGATGACGACGATTGAACAACTGATCAACCTAGAGACACCAGACAGCACATCGACTTCGATCAAATTGTTAGTCGTGTTGACACTGCTCACGCTCGCGCCATCTTTCTTAATCTTGATGACTTGTTTCACGCGCGTCGTCGTCGTACTTTCCTTTATCCGTCCGGCGCTCGGTACGCAGCAAACACCGCCGAACCAACTGATTATCGGGCTCGCCCTGTTCATCACGTTGTTCGTCATGTCACCGGTGCTATCGGAGTTGAATGACAAGGCACTGTCGCCATACATGGACGACCGAATCAGTCAAGACGAGGCGTTCGAAGAGGCGGGGAATACGATGAAGCGGTTCATGGCCCAATACACGCGCCAAGAAGATTTGCAATTATTCATTAAATATGGGAACTATGAGCAACCTGAGTCGGTCGAAGACGTCCCACTCCTCGCGATGGTCCCGGCCTATGCGATTAGTGAACTGAAAACGGCGTTTCAAATCGGATTCATGATCTTCTTGCCGTTCTTAATTATCGATATGGTTGTGGCGAGTGTCCTCATGTCGATGGGGATGATGATGCTTCCACCGGTCATGATCGCCTTGCCGTTCAAACTGTTATTGTTTGTGTTGGTGGATGGATGGCACTTGATTGTGGAGTCCTTGCTTAGAAGTATGTAGGAGGAACGAATATGACGCAGGAAATGGTCATCTATTTGGCGACGGAGAGTGTGTGGACGTTATTAAAAATCTCGATGCCACTCTTGTTGATTTCACTCGTCGTCGGTCTCGTCATTTCGATTTTACAGGCGACGACACAGATTCAAGAGCAGACGTTATCGTTCGTCCCAAAAATCGTCTCGGTGTTTATCGGGCTCGTCATCTTTGGGCCTTGGATGCTGCAACAGATCGAAGGGTTCACCCGATTGATTTTCGAACTGATGGTCGAGGTCGCCTCGAAATGAACGCGGTCGATTTTATCAGTCTATACGGTTTGACGTTCGCACGTCTGTCCGGTTTCTTCGTGAGCGTCCCGTTGTTTTCATCCCGACAGCTACCTGTCATGCATCGCGTCGCCTTCAGTGCTTTTTTAGCCTACTATGCGATGTTCACGGTGACGGAGCCGCTCGAGCTCGGGCAAGCCTATATCTTGCAAGTGTTATACGAAGTGCTGATCGGCTTGGTGCTCGGCATATTGATCAATATTTTGTTCTTTGCGCCCCAGATTGCGGGAGGGGTCATCGATTTGCAGCTCGGACTCGCGATGGCATCGGCGTATGACCCGATGTTCGGAGGCCAGTCGCCATTGATCGGACGTTTTTATTACATCTTCACATTGTTTATCATGCTGTCGAGCAATTTACATTTACTGCTGATCGATGGCATCTATTATAGCTTTCAAATATATCCACCGGGCCAGCCGATCATCAACTTTAGTGAAGCGTCGCTCATGATGGCCGTGAAGGTCGTCACGATGACGATGATGGTCGCTTTACAGCTCGCCTTTCCGCTCATGGCATCGCTCTTGCTTGTCGACATGGCGCTTGGGTTCTTGGCGAAATCGGCCCCGCAGTTCAATATTTTTGCAATCGGATTCTCATTCAAACTGATTGCAGGTTTCTCGGTCATGGTCGTCATGATGGGGTTGACCTTGAACGGCATCAGCCAGTTCATCCCGATTTTACAAGAAGTGTTGCGTGATTTTATGACATTGCTAGGAGACGCCTCATGAAGCCTCTATATACCTTATCGGTCGATCTTCAATTTTTTGCAGGAGAAAAAACCGAAAAAGCGACCCCGCGTAAGCGGGAGGACTCGCGCAAGAAAGGACAAGTCGCCAAGTCGGCCGATTTGACCGGCGCGTTCGCCTTGTTCGCGATGTTTCTCATGTTATCGTTTTTAGGTCCGTATCTCGGCAAGCAACTGTTCGGGTTGACGAAAGATTTGCTCGGTACGAGTTACTTGTTGTTCGACTTATCGAATGGATTGTCCGGGATGCTTACCGACTTGTTGCTTCGTGTCGGTTTGATTGTGGGACCGTTCTTCGTCGTCGCGGTCGTGTTCGGGATTTTGATCAACTATCTTCAAATCGGGACGTTGTTCTCGGCAGAGGCGATCCAACCGAAACTCGAACGCATCGACCCGATCAAAGGGGTCAAGCGGATTATCAGTATGAAAGCGGTCGTCGAATTTTTAAAGTCCTTATTCAAATTATTGATTATCCTGACGACTGCTGTTGCCGTGCTCTGGCAGAATCAAAAAGAGCTGTCCCGGATGGCTGTCGAACATGTCCGTGAATCGGTTATCGCGCTCGCGAGCATCACGATCGAACTTGGACTATGGGTGAGCGTCGCCTTGCTCGCACTCGCGTTGCTCGACTTTTTCTATCAACGATTCGATTTTGAAAAATCGATTCGCATGTCGAAACAAGATGTGAAGGACGAGTATAAAAACAGTGAAGGTGACCCGCTCATCAAGTCAAAAATCAAACAACAACAACGGGAGATGGCGATGCGCCGCATGATGCAAGAGATTCCGAACGCGGACGTCGTCATCACGAACCCGACCCATTATGCCGTCGTCATTCGCTATGACGACACGAAAGACTTTGCGCCGCTCGTCGTCGCCAAAGGCGTCGACCAAGTCGCCTTCAACATCCGCGACGTGGCCAAAGAACATGACATCCCGATTGTGGAAAATAAACCGTTGGCCCGCGCACTTTACGCCCAAATGGATATCGGGGAAGTCGTTGACGAGTCGTTTTATCAGGCGATCGCTGAAGTGCTTGCGTTCGTCTATCAATTGAAACAACCGTCTTGAGGAGGAGTATGTGTTGGCTGTAAAAGCGAAAGATTTCGCGGTATTGATCGGCGTTCTTATGATCGTCGTCATGCTCGTCATCCCGTTACCGGGGTTCATATTAGATTTTTTAATCATTGTTAATATACTGATTGCCTTGCTGATTTTGCTCGTCGCGATGAACGCCCGCGAAGCGCTCGACTTCTCAGTCTTTCCTTCGCTCTTGTTGATCGTGACGCTGTTCCGGCTCGGATTGAACGTGTCGACGACGCGGTCGATTCTTTCGACCGGGTACGGGGGAGAAGTTATTGCGACGTTCGGGAACTTCGTCGTCGGAGGAAACGTGCTCGTCGGGTTCGTCGTCTTCCTCATCCTCGTCATCATCCAATTCGTCGTCATCACGAAAGGGGCGGAACGCGTGTCGGAAGTATCGGCCCGCTTCACGCTCGACGCCATGCCTGGTAAACAGATGGCGATTGATGCCGACTTGAACTCAGGATTGATTGACGACAAGGACGCTCAAATCCGTCGGAAAAAAATTCAAAGTGAAGCCGACTTTTACGGATCGATGGACGGGGCCTCGAAGTTCGTCAAAGGGGACGCCATCGCCGGGATCATTATCGTCGTCATCAACTTGATTTTTGGAATCATCATCGGGACCGTCCAAATGGGCCTCCCGGTCGGTGAAGCGTTCCAGACGTTCTCACTCATGACGATCGGGGACGGGCTTGTCGGTCAAATCCCGGCGCTCCTCATCTCGACGGCGACCGGCATCATCGTCACGCGTGCCGTGTCGGATGGGAATTTAGGAGAAGACGTCGTCGACCAGCTCGGTCAAAATCCGACGCTCCTCTATATCGCCGGCTCGATTGTGATCATGCTCGGGTTTATCTCACCGAGTCTGCTCCCGGTGACGGTCATCATCGCCGGTGTCGCTTTCTATGGGGCGTATGCGATGCGCCGCAACATGAAACGTGTCATCGATACACCGCTACCGGAAGAAGAACCAATGGCACCGACGGAGACCGTCGTGTCACTGCTACAAATCGATGCCATCGAGTTCGAGTTCGGTTACGGACTCATCCCGCTCGCCGATGAGTCGCAGGGCGGCGACCTGCTTGACCGGGTCGTCATGATTCGTCGTCAGCTCGCGCTCGAACTCGGCTTCATCTTGCCGACGGTCCGAATCCGAGATCATTTGCAACTGTCTCCGAACGCGTACCGCATCAAAGTGAAAGGCAACGTCGTCGCTGAAGGGGAGCTGTTGCTCGATCATTACTTGGCGATGAGCCCTGGCATTGAAGACCCGGAAGTATACGGCATCGAAACGACGGAACCGGCGTTCGGCCTCCCGGCTCTCTGGATTGACGAAGAGACGCGGACCCGTGCTGAAATGAGCGGGTACACCGTCGTCGATCCGCCATCGGTCGTCGCGACGCATTTGACGGAGACGCTCAAGAAGCATTCGGCAGACTTTCTCGGCCGTGAAGAGACGAAACAACTCGTCGAACACTTGAAAGAGACGCACCCGGTGCTCGTCGAAGACGTGACACCATCCGTCCTATCGATTGGCGACATTCAAAAAGTGCTCCGTCATCTGTTGAAAGAACACGTCTCGATTCGCAATTTACCGCTCTTGTTCGAGACGATGGCCGACTATGGCAAAGTGACGAAAGATGCCGATATCCTCGGCGAATATTGCCGCCAAGGCCTGTCCCGTCAATTGACGGACCAAGTCAGCCCGCCGGACGGACCGCTCTACGTCGTCACACTCGGTGGCCAGACCGAACAGCTCATTCAAGACGCCGTTCAAAAAACCGAGTTCGGCAACTATTTGGCGCTCGACCCGGAACAGGCGCGCGAGATTATCGAACGCTCGGGTGAGCAACTGTCGATGTTCGAACGCTACGGGGCTTCGGCCGTCATTTTATGCTCGCCGACGATCCGTTTGTTCGTGAGACAACTGCTCGAACGATATTATCCGGACGTGCCGGTTCTCGCCTACAACGAGCTGCTCAGCTCGATTGAAGTGAAAAGTATTGGGGTGATTTAAATGCAAATCAAAAAATATACCGGCAAGACGATGGCGGAAGCGATGGCGAAAGTCAAACAGGAGTTTGGTGACGACGCCGTGATTTTGAACTCCCGTCAAGTGAAGAAAGGCTGGCTCGGCCTGTTCGCATCGCAACACGTCGAGGTCATCGCCGCGCTCGAGAAAGCACCGCTCGCTGTCAAACCGCGTGCCGCGACGAAACCCGTCGCACCATCGAAGCCCGTGAAGGCTCCGACGCGTCCACCGCAACAAACGAACGAATCAAGTCAGGCGGCGACCGTGTCGACGTCGAGACGGTTGCCCGCAGCGCTGGCGCATGTCGAATCACTGCTCGCCTCCGAGTCGTTCCGGGGTGAGACGTGGGACGAAGCGATCAACGAGCTGTATTACACGACAAAATCGGTGGAAGTCGTCGAACGCTACGTGCGTGATCAAATCCGGAGTTCCTTCTTGGCTGTCCCTAAACCGAAACGGTATATGATGCTCGTTGGTCCGACCGGGGTTGGCAAGACGACGACACTCGCCAAACTTGCCGCTCACTACAAACTCGAGCATGGGCTCTCGGTCGGTCTCATCACGACGGACACGTACCGGATCGCGGCAATCGAACAATTGAAAACGTACGCCGAGATTTTAGACATCCCGGTCGAGGTCGCCTACGACTTCAATGACTTCAAACGAGCGAAACAACTGTTCGCACGGAAAGACATCATCTTGATTGATACGGCCGGTCGCAACTTCCGCGACGAGGCGTACGTCGAACAGTTCGAGCGACATCACGATTTCTCGGAAACGAGCTTGTCGCTCGTCCTCAGCTTGACGTCGAAGATGCGGGATATGGACATGATCTATCGCCAATTCGAACCGTTGCCGCTCCAGTCGCTCATCTTCACGAAAGCCGATGAGACGAGTGACATTCACGCGATGTATCGGATGGTCCGCGAGAGCGGACTGCCGGTCGCTTGGCTGACGGACGGACAAGAAGTGCCGGACGACCTTGTCGCCGGAGAGCCGGACCGATTGACGAATCGTTTACTTGAGAAAGAAGGGTGGACCCAATGGACCAAGCAAGACGTCTGAGGGCGAAAACGGAGACCGCACCGACGACAATCGCTTTTGCGAGCGGAAAAGGCGGGGTCGGTAAAACGAACGTCTGCGTCAATACGGCCATCGGTCTCGTCGAGCTCGGGAAACGTGTCTTGATCGTCGACCTCGACATCGGGATGGCGAACGTGCACATCTTATTGAACGCGTCGCGGTCACGAACGATGATGGATTCGGTAAAAGCGCGAATTCCGCTCGCCGCCTCGGTTCAGAAAGACGTGCAAGGTGTCGATATATTACATGGGGGAAGTGGGCTCGACGAACTAGTCCAATTCTCACATGCAGATATGCAATTTTTTATGCGTGAACTCGAAGTGCTGACCGAATACGATTATGTGTTATTCGACATGGGGGCCGGTGCGACAGACACGTCGCTCCAGTTCATCGAGGGATGCGATGAGATGTTCCTTATCTTGACGCCTGAACCGACCTCGCTCATGGATGGATATGCCTATACGAAGCTCGTTCATCGTCAAAGTCCGGACTTACCGCTCGGTGTGATCGTCAATCGGGCCCAATCGGGTGAAGAAGCGCTGCAATGTTTTGAACGAATGGAAGTTGCATGTGAGCAGTTTTTAAAGAAATCGATTCGATTCCTCGGGTATTTACCAGATGACGCCACGGTCAGACGAGCGGTCATCGCCCAAGTCCCGTTTTACCATCTGGACCGGAAGAGTGACATCAGTTGGCGGCTTGAACGGATTTTAACGACATTGACCGGGACACCGCCGAAGCCGCGTCATTTTATGGAACGCTTGATGGGGAACTTGAAACGTCAGTGGAACCGAGTCTAACGACAGGGAGGCATTATAGATGGACGTGAACGAATACTTAGGATTGTTTTTAGACGAATCTCAAGAACATATCCAATCGGTTAACACCCAGCTGTTGAAACTAGAACAGACGGGCAGTCAGGAAGCGATTCAAGAGATTTTCCGCTCGGCACACACGCTCAAAGGGATGTCGGCGACGATGGGATACGAGAGTGTCGCCAACTTGACGCATGAGATGGAGAGCGCGCTCGATTTGGTTCGAGCCGGAAAGAAAGAGAGCAACCAGTTGTTGCTCGATACGATGTTCTCGGCCATGGAACAAATCGAAGAGATGATCGCTGATATCGAGACGGGAGGCAGAGGCGCAAACATCGATGTGACGGCGACAGTGTCCGCGTTCCAGTCATTTATCGGTAGCACTCCGAAAGCAGTCGAGGTGGTCGATGAGACGGTCTTCACGGCCGACCTATATACCGATTCGGTCATCAAGCAAGCGAAAGAGACCGGCTTCGAAGCGTTCCAACTTCATGTGAAGCTATCGGATGCCGTCGTGTTGAAAGCGGCGCGCGCCTACATGGTGTTCGATCGTCTCCAAGAACTCGGCGAAGTCGTCCGGACGGTTCCTGAGACCGAGGCGATCGAGCAAGAACAGTTCGATCTCTCATTTGACGTCTTGTTCGTGTCTCAGGAGTCAGCGGACGTGATTGAGCATGCCGTGTCCCAAGTGTCGGAAGTCGAGCACGTCCAAGTGACACCTTACACGAGTGCGGCGGCCGGTGCGCCGGAAGTCGCCGTCAGTGCCGAGAGCGTCGCCGTGGCCGAAGTGAAACCGAAAGCGGTGGAGGCGGACGAACCGAAAGAACAGGCCGTCGCACAAGCGAAGACGATTCGTGTCAACTTAGAGCGGATCGATCGTCTGATGAACTTGTTCGAAGAATTCATCATCGATCGCGGTCGTCTTGAGCGGCTCGCCGACGAAGTCGGTCAACCTGAACTGAACGAAACGGTCGAGAAAATCAAACGCGGTACGAACGAACTTCAATCGCTCGTCTTGACCCTCCGCATGATGCCGATCGAGCAAGTGTTCAATCGCTTCCCGCGCATGGTGCGTTCGGTCGCGAAAGATATCCATAAAAAAGTCCAACTTGAGATCACCGGTGCTGAGACCGAGCTCGATCGGACAGTCATCGATGAGATCGGTGACCCGCTCGTCCATTTGATTCGTAACGCCATCGACCACGGCATCGAGTTGCCGGAAGTCCGCCTCGAAGCCGGGAAGCCGGAACAAGGTCGACTCGCGCTTCGCGCTTACCATGGCGGCAACCGTGTCTTCATTGAAATCGAGGATGACGGGGCAGGAATCAATGTCGATAAAGTCCGCTCAAAAGCACTCGAACGAGGCGTCATCACGCCTGAAGAAGCGACGGCGATGACGGACAACGAAGTAGCCATGCTCATCTTCGCACCTGGATTCTCGACGGCAGACGTCGTCACCGATCTTTCAGGTCGCGGCGTCGGACTAGACGTCGTCAAAAACAAGATCGAATCGCTCGGCGGGGTCGTCACGCTCGAGACGGTCGTCGGACAAGGGACGAAATTCCAAGTCAGCTTGCCACTCACGCTCTCGATCATCTCGGCGATGCTCGTACAAGTCGGCGATGAGACGTACGCCGTTCCGCTGTCATCGATTCTCGAGACGACGCTCCTCGACGAGGCCGACATATTGACGGCCCATCGCGAACGCGTCTTCGACTTCAGAGGTCAGCTCGTCCCGCTCGTTTACTTGAAAGAAATGTTCGCGATCGAAACGGAAACGAAGACGCAATTCCCGGTCGTCGTCGTCCGCAAAGGAAACAAGCTCGTCGGTGTGGTCGTCAATGATTTGATTGGCCAACAAGAGATCGTCATGAAGCCGCTCGGAACTTATCTCGAGGGCATCTCGGCCATCTCTGGTGCGACGATACTCGGAGACGGGCGTGTCGCCTTGATTGTCGACAGCAACGATCTGTTCTAAGGAGGAAGAAGGATGGAACAAAAATGGGTAGTCTTTTCATTGGGATCGAACACATACGGAATCGATGTCCAGTCAGTTCGCTCGATTGAACGGGTACAACCGGTCACACGCGTCCCGAACGCGCCGGCTCACGTCAAAGGTGTCATCAATCTGCGCGGGGTCGTCACACCGGTCATCGACCTTCGGCTCCGTCTCGGTTACGAGGCAGTCGAACCGACCGAAGAAACACGGATTTTGATCGCTTCGCTCAATCAAGGCGATGCCGGCTTTATCGTCGACCGGGCCAACGAGGTCGTGGAAAGTGAAGACGTTCGCATCGAGCCGATTCCGGAGTCGAGCCGAGACATGTTGTCGGCTCACTTGACGGCGATCGCCAAGGGCGAGGACAAATTGTTCTCGCTCCTCGATGCCAACGCATTATTCGAGGAACAGCATGCTGAGTGAGTTCGAGCAAGATTTATTGAAAGAACTCGGCAATATCGGTTCTGGTCATGCCGCGACGGCATTGTCGACGCTCTTGGGCAAGCCGGTCACGATCACCGTCTCCTCGGCGGAGATGGAACCGATCACGTATTTGCCGGAACGCGTCGGCGGGCCGGAACGTCACGTGGCGTCCGTCTTGTTGGAGCTCGGCGGTGACATTAGCGGCATGATTCTCATCTTGTTTCCGGTCGATGATGCCGAAACAATGGTCGCTTCCCTCATCGGAAGCACGTTCTCGTTCCAAACGGCGGACGAGCTCGGCCAGTCGGCATGGGAAGAAATCGGAAACATCATGAGCGGGGCTTACGCCCGGGCGCTCGGGGATTGGCTCGATACACCAATCTCCATCCAAGTCCCGGCGACAGCGGTCGACATGGCGGGTTCAATCGTCGAATTCGTCGTCACGTCGGTCCAACCTGAGGAAGATGCGGCACTCTACATCGATACGACGTTCCGCATCGATGAGAAAGTAAGTGCTGGGCATGTGTTGTTCCTACCGACGCATGGCTCGCTCGAACGGATACAACAGCGGTTGATTGGCCATGGCTGAAGTCATCAAAATCGGCATCGCGGAATGGAAGCAGACGACCGCGCCGAACAAATTGCGAACGGCAGGACTCGGTTCGTGCGTCGGCGTCATCTTGTATGACGTCCGGCTCCAAGTCGCGGCGATGGCCCATGTCATGTTGCCGGATTCGGCGATTGCCCGGAAACACCAAACGGTTGAAGTAGGAAAATATGCGGATACGGCCATCGATGCGCTCGTCGCGTCGTTGAAACGGGCCGGAGCGGGTCGGCTGCAAGCGAAGATGGCCGGCGGTGCCCAAATGTTTCAATTCAAGTATGAGAACGAGGCGATGCGGATCGGTGAACGAAACGCCGAAGCCGTGCGCAACGCACTGAAAGCGCACCGTATCCCGCTCATCGCAGAAGACTGTGGCGGGCACAACGGACGGACGATCGAATTTGATGTGGCGACTTGCGTCCTGTCGATTCGAACGGTCAGCGTAGGAACTAAGGAAATCTAGGGGGGATCGACATGACGACTCAGCTTACCGAGTTGTGGGATCGTTGGAACACTGACCGCGATATGGATACAGCGAATGAACTATTGGCGCACTACGAGTTCCTCATCCATTATCACGTGCAACGAATGATCGTGACGCTCCCGAAGAGCGTCGAACGCGACGAATTGAAAAGTTTGGGTTACATGGGATTGTACGATGCCCTCATGAAATATGATCCAGAACACAACAACAAGTTTGACACGTACGCGGCGTTTCGGATACGTGGCGCCATCATCGATGGGCTGCGGAAAATTGATTGGTTACCGCGTTCGGTGCGCGAACGCGTGAAAAAAATTGATCACATCGCCGAACAACTCGAGCAGAAGTTGCACCGGGCCCCGACGAAAGAAGAACTCGCGAGCGCCTGCGAACTACCGGTGTCGGAAATCGAGAAGGCGATGGCGGAAGGGTACTTCGCGAACATGTTGTCGATCGATGAAGCGGTGACGCTTCAAGAAGAAGGCAAGGTCATGTCCGTCACGTATTTCGACCCTGACTCTGAGAAACCGGAGGATACGCTATTGCAGCGCGAGCTGCTCGACGTGCTGACGACCGAAATCGAGCACTTGTCCGAGAAAGAACGTCTCGTCGTCTCGTTGTTCTACTTCGACGAGTTGACGTTGACCGAGATTGGCGAAGTGTTGGAACTGTCGACGTCACGTATCTCCCAAATCCATTCCAAGGCGTTAAAGACGTTAAAGCTTGCACTTGGACGTTCGTATTTAGAAGAAAAGACATCGTGAAGGAGGGATGGAGATGACCATCGTATATATCGCAATCGCCTGTATCGTCGCTTACGGACTGCTGATCTTATTTCGTCAAGTCCAGGCGTTGACCGCTCGCGTCACGCAACTCGAGCATGAGAAACGTGAGACCGAGGCCCTCCTGTTGTCGTTCATGGAATCGATGAACGATGTCGTGAAACAACCAGCGTCCTCAAACGAAGAGGTTGCTGGTGCTCAGTCGATCCATGCGGAGCCAAAGCGAGAGACGTCGGACGACGATACGCAATCAGCCCCGCACGTGGAGGATGTGTTATTGCACCATTCGGTCCGGGAGACGGCCCGACTCCTCGGAAAAGGCGAAGGAGAAGTCGCCTTATATGCCAAACTTCGTAAAAAGTGAGAGTTGCCGGATTGGCGGACATATGCTATAGTATTTTTTGGTGTTAAACACATCACACACGTCTCGGGATGGTATTCCTCGGTGCCGAAAGGTCGGAATACAACGATGAACGAGGCGGAGGACTTTTTTAAACCACAAGGAGGAAATTTATCATGGCAGTAATTTCAATGAAACAATTGCTCGAAGCTGGTGTACACTTCGGTCACCAGACACGCCGTTGGAACCCAAAAATGGCGAAATACATCTTCACGGAGCGTAACGGCATCTACATCATCGACCTTCAAAAGACGGTCAAAAAAGTAGACGAGGCGTACAACTTCGTTCGTGAACTCGCGGCAGAAGGCGGAAACGTCCTCTTCGTAGGTACGAAAAAACAAGCTCAAGACACAATCAAAGAAGAAGCACTCCGTTCAGGTATGTACTTCATCAATGAGCGTTGGTTGGGTGGAACACTCACAAACTTCTCAACAATCAAAAAACGTATCAACCGTTTGAAGCAGCTTGAGAAAATGGAAGCTGACGGTACGTTCGAAGTACTTCCTAAGAAAGAAGTCATCATCTTGAAAAAAGAAATGACACGTCTTGAGAAGTTCCTCGGCGGAATCAAGGACATGCCAGGTGTTCCTGATGCACTCTTCATCGTTGACCCACGTAAAGAGCGGATCGCGATTGCAGAAGCTCACAAATTGAACATCCCAATCGTTGCGATTGTCGACACAAACTGTGACCCAGACGAAATCGACTACGTCATCCCAGCGAACGACGATGCGATTCGTGCCGTTAAATTGCTCACTTCGAAGATGGCAGATGCAATCATCGAAGCGAAACAAGGCGAAGAAGAAGTAGCTGAAGAAGCGGTAGCTCCAGAAGCTGAAGCGACAGAAGCTGAGTAATCAGTCAGACAACAGGTGATAAAGGGAAAGCCTTTTATCACCTTTTTTTAGGACACGTATATAAAGCCTTAGTGCTTTTTCTTAAAAAATTGTAAGTTTTACAAGGAGGAATTTCCGATGGCAGTTACAGCAGCAATGGTAAAAGAACTTCGTGAAAAAACAGGTGCAGGTATGCTCGATTGCAAAAAAGCACTCACTGAAACAAACGGTGACATGCAAGCAGCAATCGACTTCCTTCGTGAAAAAGGGATCGCGAAAGCAGCAGCTAAAGGCGACCGTATCGCAGCAGAAGGTTTGACGGCAGTAGCGGTTGAAGGCAACAAAGCTACGCTCGTCGAAGTTAACTCAGAAACAGACTTCGTTGCGAAAAACGAGAAGTTCCAAACACTCGTTTCAGACGTAGCAAAAGCTGTTCTTACTTCAGGCGCAACGACAGTTGAAGCGGCACTCGCTTCTGAATTCGTAGCTGGTAAAACGCTTGAAACACACATTCAAGAAGAAGCTTCGACAATCGGAGAGAAAATCTCACTCCGTCGCATCGCTGTCCTTGAAAAAGCGGACGATGCAGTCTTCGGCACGTACCTCCACATGGGCGGCCGCATCGGTTCAGTCGTTGTCCTCGACGGTACAACAGACGAAACAGTTGCAAAAGACGTAGCCATGCACGTAGCAGCAGCACGCCCACTTTACGCGACACGCGACGAAGTATCGGCTGAAGAAGCAGATCGTGAGAAGAAAGTCTTGACTGAGCAAGCCCTCAACGAAGGCAAGCCTGCCAACATCGTCGAGAAGATGATTGCGGGACGTATGAACAAGTACTTCGAGGAAATCTGCCTCGTCGACCAAACATTCGTTAAAGACGCTGACTTCAAAGTTGGGAAATACGTAGAGTCTAAAGGCGGCCGTATCAACTCATTCGTACGTTACGAAGTTGGAGAAGGTATGGAAAAACGCGAAGAAAACTTTGCTGAAGAAGTAATGAACCAACTTAAAAAATAATCTGCATCATTCACATGGTGCTATCAAAATTGGGAACACGTCTGTATAACCTTGAGTTAGTTCGTTAAGGGAGCGTGTTCCCTTTTTTCAAGCAAGAGGAGGCAAAGTATGGAACCGAAATATAAGCGAATTGTGTTAAAATTGAGTGGGGAAGCGCTCGCTGGAGATCAAGGGTACGGGATTGACCCGGCCATCGTCAATTCGATCTCTGGGCAAATTAAAGAATTGGTCGCCTTGGGCGTCGAAGTTGCCGTCGTCGTAGGCGCCGGGAACATCTGGCGCGGCAAGACCGGTAGCGAGCTCGGCATGGACCGAGCGAATGCGGATTACATGGGCATGCTCGCCACGGTATTGAACTCGCTCGCGCTACAAGATAGCCTTGAAACGAACGGTGTCCAAACACGCGTCCAAACCTCAATCGAAATGCGCCAAGTGGCTGAACCGTACATTCGTCGCCGGGCGATGCGTCACCTTGAAAAAGGTCGCGTCGTCATCTTCGCGGCAGGGACGGGGAACCCGTACTTCTCGACAGACACGACAGCGGCACTCCGCGCAGCGGAGATCGAAGCTGACGTCATCTTGATGGGAAAAAACAACGTCGACGGCGTCTATTCGGCCGATCCGAAACTCGTTCCGGATGCAGTCAAATACGACACGCTCACGTACTTGGACGTCTTAAAGGACGGTCTCCAAGTGATGGATTCGACAGCCACGTCACTATGTATGGACAACCATATCCCACTGATTGTATTCTCATTGCTTGAAGAAGGAAACATCAAACGTGTCGTACTCGGGGAACATATCGGGACGGTAGTAGGAGGAATCAATTCATGAGTGTAAATGACGTATTGAAAACTGCTGAAGAGAAAATGGAGAAAGCCGTTTCCGCGCTGAAGCGTGACTTCGGGACACTTCGGACGGGACGCGCGAGCGCGTCGATCTTGGACCCGGTTCAAGTCGATTACTACGGCGTACCGACACCGCTCAATCAAGTCGCGAACATCAATACACCGGAAGCACGCCTTCTCTTGATTCAACCATGGGACAAGTCGATGGTGTCTGACGTTGAAAAAGCGATCCAAAAAGCCGACCTTGGTCTCTCGCCGTCGTCGGACGGGACCGTCATTCGTCTCGCCATCCCAGCTTTGACGGAAGAGCGTCGCAAAGAGCTCGTGAAAGTGACGAAGAAATATGCGGAAGAAGCGAAAGTCGCTGTCCGTAACGTTCGTCGTGACGCCAACGAAAACTTGAAGAAGCTTGAAAAAGATGGGGACTTGACTGAGGACGACCTTCGCGGTTACGCGGATGACGTTCAATCGTTAACGGATTCGTATATCAAAAAGATTGATGAATCTGCAGCGACGAAAGAAAAAGAAATCATGGAAGTGTAATCACGGAAGTGGTATACCAAAAAGCTGTGTGGGGACCCTTTTACTGAGAGGGTCCCTCTTTCATACAATCAGGAGGATAGAGTATGTTTAAATGGGTGAATCCTAAAACGAAGACCGAGGCGGAACTGAGCATCCCCGAACACGTCGCCATCATTATGGACGGCAACGGCCGTTGGGCGAAAAAGCGTGGACTCCCTCGCATCATGGGTCACCGGGAAGGGATGAAATCGGTCCGGGAAGCGGTTCGCACCGCCCAAGAACTCGGGATCCGTTCGTTGACGCTCTATGCGTTCTCGACGGAGAACTGGACGCGTCCGGAAGAAGAAGTCAACTTCTTGATGAAATTGCCGAAACAATTTTTAGAGACGGACTTAAAAGAACTGGACGAACAAAACGTTCGCGTCCTCGTCGCAGGTGATGTGTCAAAATTACCGCGCGGCACGCGGGATGCAGTCGATGAGGCTCGTACGCGCACGGCGACGAACACAGGTCTGGATCTCGTCTTTGCCTTAAACTATGGTGGCCGCGACGAGCTCGTACAAGCGATGCGCCATATCGCCAGCGATGTAGCGGCAGGGAAGATTCAACCGGACGACATCGATGACGCCATGATCGGACAGCGTCTCATGACAAATATGCAAGACGTCGATTTGATTATCCGGACGAGCGGGGAACAGCGTCTCTCGAACTTCTTGCTCTGGCAAGGGGCGTACGCTGAACTCCATTTCACAGACGTGTTATGGCCTGAGTTCAAACGAGACCACTTCGTCGAGGCGATCGAAGCGTATAACGCGCGGACGCGCCGGTTTGGTGGGGTGTGACATGAAGACTCGAATTATTACCGGTCTTTGGGCCGGTGCCATTTTTGTCAGCTTGATCGCCCTCGGGGGCAGTCCGTTCGTCATCTTGATGGGTGTGCTCGCCTTGATTGGACTGAGCGAGTTCACGATGATGCGCAATCACAAGTTGACGGCGTTTCCGTTCCTTGTGACGTCGCTCCTTGTAGCCTTCCCGTTCGTATTGATGTTGCTCGAGCGACAGCTTGTCATGGGCGAGATGCCGATGTCGACGAATCAATGGATGGTGCTCGGTTTAATGCTCCTCCTGTTTTGGACGGTCGTCACAAAAAACCGTTTCACGTATGAAGACGCGAGTTTTTATTTTGTATCTGCTGTCTATCTCGTCATCGGTTTCTCTAGTTTTGCGCTCGTCCGTCTTTCGGAGGATGGGCTCGTCAAAGTACTTCTCGTCCTGTTCATGATTTGGGCGACCGACTCGGGTGCTTACTTCACGGGCAAAGCAATCGGTAAGACAAAACTGTGGCCCTCAATCAGTCCGAACAAGACGATTGAAGGGGCGGTCGGTGGGATCATCTCGTCTATCGTCGTCGGTCTCGTCTACGTCCTCGTCGAACCGGTGTTGCCGATTCTCGAAGTAGTGGTGCTCGCGGTCGTCGTATCCGTCGTCGGGCAACTCGGGGACTTGGTGCAGTCGGCGTATAAACGTCAATTCAACGTAAAAGATTCGGGTCATCTGTTACCGGGACACGGTGGCATTTTGGACCGCTTTGATAGTATGATCGCGGTATTCACCGTCATCTGGGTATTTAATTTGTTATAAAGGAGTGTCAAGATGAAGCGAATCAGCTTAATCGGGGCGACTGGTTCGATTGGCGTACAGACATGTGACGTCATCGAACAGCACCCCGACTTGTTTGAACTTGAGGCCTATGCCTTCGGAACGAATGTAGATGTAGCCGAGGAATGGATCAACCGCTTGCGGCCGAAATACGTGTCCGCCAAAGACATCGAAGTGCTCGAACGACTCAAACCACGACTTACATACGAACCACTCTTTTTTATCGGACTTGAAGGGTTGATCGAATGTGCGACCGCAGAGCGGGCTGACATCGTCGTCACAGCCGTCGTCGGGGCTGTCGGTCTTGAGCCGACGCTCGCTGCCATCGAGGCAGGTAAAGACATCGCTTTGGCGAACAAGGAGACGCTCGTCACGGCGGGCCATCTCGTCACGGCAGCCGTCAAGAAGCATGGGGTCAGCCTGCTTCCAGTCGATAGTGAACATTCGGCCATCTATCAATGTTTGAACGGTGAACGCCGAGAGGACGTCTCGAAAATCATCTTAACGGCATCAGGCGGGAGTTTCCGTGACAAGTCGCGGGATGAATTAGACAGCGTGACCGTCGCAGAGGCGCTCGCACATCCAAACTGGTCGATGGGGGCGAAAATCACGATCGATTCGGCGACGATGTTCAATAAAGGACTCGAAGTCATCGAAGCGCACTGGTTGTTCGATATCGATTATAATGATATTGAAGTGGTGCTTCATCGTGAGTCCATCATCCACTCGATGGTCGAATTCAAAGACGCCGCCGTCATGGCGCAGCTTGGAAATCCGGATATGCGGGGACCGATCCTCTATGCGCTCTCAGGTCCGAAACGTCTTGAAATCGACGGGAACAAGCGGTTAAACTTGAGAGAAATCGGAACGCTTCACTTCGCAGAAGCCGACTTGACGCGTTATCCGGCCTTACGCCTCGCGTATGAGGCCGGACGCGCCGGTGGTTCGATGCCGACGGTGCTTAATGCGGCCAACGAGGCGGCTGTCGAGCTGTTCTTGAACGGGGAGATCGCTTTCCTCGATATCGAACGGATCGTTGAACAAGCGATGGAGACACATACGGTAATTGCAGAACCGACGCTCGAACAGATCCTTCAAGTCGACCGAGCGGTTCGTGAACAAATTCAGCAAGGAAAGTGAAGGTGGGGAATAGACAATGACGACTTTTATCGCCATCGTTTTGATGTTTGGGGTACTCATATCGGTTCATGAATGGGGACACCTCGTCATGGCGAAACGGGCAGGGATTCTCTGTCATGAATTTGCAATCGGGTTTGGACCGAAAATCCTCTCGTTCAGAAAGAATGAGACGCTGTATACGATTCGCTTATTGCCAATCGGTGGGTATGTCAAAATGGCAGGAGAAGATTTTGAGCCGATCGAAGTGAAAGCCGGTCAACACGTCGGGTTACGCCTGACGAACGCCGGCACGGTCGATCGTGTCTACTTCCAGCCGGACCAGGCAAAAGACGTGCACGTCGTCGGGACGGTCGACAAGTTCGATTCGATTCGCGAATTGAAGATCCAGTTACTCGTCGATGATGAGGTCCGTGTCTATTCACTTGAACGGGACACGCTTCTCGTCGACCAAGGCATGGAAATTCAAATTGCCCCATACGACCGCACGTTCGGAGCTCAATCGGTATGGAAACGTGTGCTCGCGATTGCAGCCGGCCCAGCGATGAACTTCGTCCTTGCCTTCATCTTGCTTGTCATCGTCGGTCTCGTCCAAGGGACGCCAACGGACGATGGACGAATCGGTACGGTGCAGCCAGATTCGGCTGCAGATCAAGCAGGTCTCATGGCGGGAGATGAAATTGTCTCCATCGAAGGCGAGACGATTGATGACTGGCTCGACCTTCGGACTGTGCTTGCCGACCGGGCTGACACGCCAACGGAAGTGACGTATATTCGGGATGATGCAGAACAAACGGTGACGCTCACGCCGCAAGCGGTCGAACAAAACGGCGAGACGGTCGGGATATTGGGCGTGACGAACGCGCTCGAGCGTTCACCGACGAAAGCCTTCACGACTGGGGCTGAGACGACGTGGACGATGTCGACGCTCATCTTTTCCGCGGTCGGTGATTTGGTTACCGGTCAAGTGGGCGTCGACCAATTGGCCGGACCGGTCGGGATTGTCCGCATGACCGATGAAGTGGCGGCGAGCGGGCTCATCATGCTCCTCAACTGGACGGCACTTTTATCAGTCAACTTGGCCATCTTTAACTTGTTGCCGCTCCCGGCACTTGATGGAGGACGACTCATCTTCCTCTTGTTCGAAGCGGTGCGCGGACGGCCGATCGATCCGAAAAAGGAAGGATTCGTCCACTTTATCGGGTTCGCTTTGCTCATGCTTCTCATGTTGATCGTCACGTGGAATGATATTCAATCATTCTTTAAATAATAAAAGTAAGATCTAATCGGGTTATAGAAGGGAAACGTTGATACCTATGAAACAATCGAGACTGTTCATGCCTACGCTTAGAGAAGTGCCGGCCGACGCAGAAGCCATCAGCCATCAACTCCTCGTCCGCGGGGGCTTCATGCGCCAAAACGCCGCTGGAATTTATTCGTATCTTCCACTAGGCCACCGCGTGTTACAAAAGATTCAAACGATCATCCGCGAAGAGATGAACCGGGCCGGTGCCCAAGAATTGCTCATGCCAGCGATTCAACCGGCGGAACTGTGGGAAGAGACGGGTCGCTGGGGTATTTATGGTCCTGAACTTATGCGATTGACCGATCGTCACGATCGTCGCTTCGCCCTCGGTGCGACGCACGAGGAACTCATCACGTCGATCGTGCGCGATGAACTCAACTCCTACAAAAAGTTACCGGTCAACTTGTATCAGATTCAAACGAAATATCGCGACGAGCGTCGTCCACGTTTCGGACTGCTCCGGGGTCGTGAGTTCTTGATGAAAGATTCGTATTCGTTCCACGCCACACAAGATGACTTGGACGACGAATACAAGAACATGTATAACGCCTATTCCAACATCTTTGACCGCATCGGTTTAAAATATCGCCCGGTCGTAGCTGACTCGGGTGCCATCGGCGGGAAAGACACGCACGAATTCCAAGCGCTTGCCGATATCGGGGAAGACACGATTGTCTATACGGACACGTCGAACTACGCCGCCAATATCGAGATGGCAGAAACGCTCGACCGCTATGACATGCAAGCGGCCGAAGTGCTTGCCCTCGACAAGGTCGACACGAAAGACAATAAGACGATTGAAGATGTGGCGCGCTTCTTGAACGTCGACACGAAGACGACGATCAAGTCGGTCCTCTTCAACGTCGATGGCGAGACGGTCATGGTCATCGTTCGAGGTGATCACGAGGCGAACGACGTCAAAGTGAAGAACGCCCTCGGCGGACTCGACATCCAAATGGAAGAAGAAGCGACGATCATCGACTTGTTCGGCTGTGAGCCGGGCACGCTCGGACCGATTCATGCACCGGTCAAAGTCGTGGCCGATTACGCCGTCAAATATTTGGTCGACGCGGTATGTGGCGCCAACGAGGCGAACACCCATTATACGCACGTCAACGCCGAACGCGACTTGTCGCATTTGACGTATCATGACCTCCGTTTCGTCGTCGAAGGCGACATGGCACCTGACGAGTCGGGTCCGGTCCGCTTCGCTCGCGGGATTGAAGTCGGACAAGTGTTCAAGCTCGGCACGCGCTATTCAGAAGCGATGGGCGCGACGTTCTTGAACGAAGAAGGTCGGGCCGAACCGCTCATTATGGGTTGCTACGGCATCGGCGTCTCACGCACATTGTCGGCCGTCATCGAGCAACATCATGACGATCGCGGTATCGTTTGGCCGAAGAGCGTCGCTCCGTTCGATGTGCACTTGATTGCCATCAACACGAAAGACGAAGCGCAAGTCGAACTCGCGAACCGTTTATACGATGAGCTGTCATCGACGTACGATGTGTTGTATGATGACCGTAAAGAACGGGCTGGCGTCAAATTCGCCGATGCTGATTTGATCGGTCTTCCGATTCGTATCAACGTCGGGAAAAAAGCGAGCGAAGGTATCGTCGAAGTGAAAGTACGTGCCACTGGCGAAGTCCTTGAGACGACGGTAGATGAGTTGCCACGTGTGATCACGGCGCAACTGAACGAGGCAAAATGATCGATGAAGGTGACGGTTTCTTGCCGTCACCTTCATTTTTCGACATCGAATGATAAAAGGGGGGACTTCTTACCCGTGGAAGCTAATCAAAAAATGCAATTGCTCTTGACCGATCTCGGCATCACAACCGAGACGGAACAATTCGACGATGCGGAATTGACGCGACTTGTCGTCAACAAGCAGCGCCGGACGTGGACGTTTTATTTCCAGTTGCAGCGCGTGTTACCGTACGAGGTGTATCAACTGTTCATGAGCCGAATCGAGAGCCGGTACGCGACGTTCGCTGACGAGGTGTACGCGCGTTTCACGACGACCTCAGGCGGTGCCGAACAGGATTATATCGACTATTGGCCGCGTATCGTCAGTGAACTCAGCCAAGTGTCGGGTGCGATGCGCAGTTATTTCGCATCGGTCTCACCACGCTTTGAGCAGAACAAATTGCTCATCCCGGTGCGCTCGGCCCCTGAGGCGAACTATGTCGATAAAGAGTTATGCCAAGAAGTCCAAGCGCTCTATAGCGCCTATGGCTTTATGAAGAAACCTTGCCAAGCGCTGTTCTCGGAGAATGAAGAAGCAAACCAAGCGCTCCGTGAACAAGTCGTGCAAGAAGATTTGGAACAAGCGAAGCTCGCGCTCGCAGCGCAATTCGCGAAGGCGACCGAGACGAACGATGAACCGGTCACCGAGGTACGGATGGGCGCCTTGATCAAAGACGAGATCGTCCCGATCAAGACGATCATCGAAGAAGAACGACGCGTCGCCATCCGAGGTCTCGTCTTCTCGGCCGAACGGAAAGAACTGAAGAGCGGGAAGAAACTGTTCACGTTCAAGATGACGGACTATACCGATTCACTCATCGTCAAAGTGTTCGCACGCGATGACGATGATGACCGGATGCTCAGCGCCGTCAAAAAAGGCATGTGGATCCAAGCGGCCGGCCGGGTCGAGGATGACAGCTTCATGCGCGAACTGTGCATGATGGCATCGCAACTGCAAGAAGTGAAAGTCGAACCGGCCCGTGACGAGTGGGCCGGCGAGAAACGCGTCGAATTACACGCGCATACGCAAATGAGCCAGATGGACGCGGTCACGAACGTGTCGGCGCTCGTCGCCCGGGCGGCCAAATGGGGCCATCGCGCCATCGCCATCACCGACCACGCCGGCGTCCAGTCGTTCCCGGAAGCCTATTACGCCGGGAAAAAGAATGACATCAAAGTGCTGTTCGGGGTCGAGGCGAACGTCGTCAATGACGGCGTGCCTGTCGCGTATCACCCGACCGATGTCCCGCTCGATGATGCGACGTATGTCGTCTTCGACGTCGAGACGACCGGACTTTCGGCCGTCTACAACAAAATCATCGAACTCGCCGGGGTCAAAATTAAAGACGGTGAAATCATCGACCGGTTCGAGGCGTTCGCCGATCCGAAACATCCGCTCTCGGCTACGACAATCGAGCTGACGGGCATCACGGACGACATGGTCCATGGCCAGCCCGATCCCGAAGTCATCGCCAAACAGTTCGTCGATTGGTGCGGGGACGGCATCCTCGTCGCCCATAACGCATCGTTCGATATGGGCTTCTTAGAAGCGACGCTTCGGAGCGGGGGGCACGAGCCGGATGACTATCCCGTCATCGACACGCTCGAACTCGCCCGGACGATTTTACCGACGCTCAAAAACCACCGCCTCAACACGCTCGCGAAGCGATTCGATATCGAGTTGACCCAGCATCACCGGGCCATCTATGATGCGGAGGCGACGGCGTACTTGCTCATGAAACTGCTCGAACTCGCCAAACAGATGTTTGAGATGCAGACGCATCGCTCGCTGAACGCGAAAGTCGGGAGCGACGTCTCGAAAATCCGTCCGTTCCATGCGACGATTTATGCGAAAACGAAAAAACCGGGACTTCGTCACTTATACGAACTAATCTCGTTGTCCCACATCGATTACTTGTTCCGGATGGCACGCATGCCGCGCTCGGAAATCGTGAAGCGTCGTGAAGGACTCCTCATCGGTTCGGCGTGTGACAACGGTGAAATTTTTGACGCCGCCCTGAACAAGTCAGACGAAGAGCTTGAGAAGATGATGGCGTTCTACGACTTCATCGAGATTCATCCCCCGGCGCTCTATATGCATTTGATTGATAAAGAGATCGTCGCCAACGAGCTCGAGTTAAGGGAAATCATCAAGCGGATCATTCGCGTCGCCGGACAGGCCGGCCTGCCGGTATGTGCGACCGGAAACGTTCATTACCTTGACCGGACAGACCGCTCATACCGAGAGATCTTGATTCGGACGCAAGGTGGTGCCAACTTCATCAACACGCGGAAAGAACTCCCGCACGCCCATTTCCGGACGACGAAAGAGATGATGGAAGAGTTCAAGTTCCTCGGGGACGAACTCGCCCGCGAAATCGTCATCACGAACCCGAATGCGATCGCCGATCAAATCGAGTCGATTCAAATCATTCCGGACGATTTGTACACACCGAAGATTAAAGGCGCAGACGATGAGGTCCGGAACATGAGTTACGACATGGCCCGTTCGATTTACGGAGAACAACTGCCGGAAATCGTCGAGGCCCGGCTCGAGAAAGAGCTGAAATCGATTATCGGACACGGCTTTGCGGTCATCTATTTGATTTCGCATAAGCTCGTTAAGAAATCACTCGATGACGGCTATCTCGTCGGTTCACGTGGTTCGGTCGGCTCGAGTTTCGTTGCGACGATGACCGAAATCACCGAGGTCAACCCGTTGCCGCCGCATTACGTCTGTCCGAAGTGTCAACATTCCCACTTCTTCGACGACGGATCGGTCGGGTCCGGGTATGACCTTCCCGACAAGCAATGTCCGGAGTGTGGGACTTGGTATACGAAGGACGGGCACGATATCCCGTTCGAGACGTTCCTTGGTTTCAAAGGGGACAAAGTACCGGATATCGATTTGAACTTCTCGGGTGAATATCAACCACACGCCCACGCCTACACGAAAGTGTTGTTCGGAGAGGATTATGTGTACCGTGCGGGGACGATCGGGACAATTGCCGATAAGACGGCGTATGGATATGTGAAAGGTTATGCGACCGAGAACGATAAGATTTATCGGAACGCCGAAGTCGATCGGCTCGTCTCGGGCGTCACCGGCGTCAAACGGACGTCGGGACAACACCCGGGGGGAATCATCGTCGTCCCGGATTATATGGACATCGCCGAAATTTCGCCGATCCAATATCCGGCCGATGATAAGTCATCCGAGTGGAAAACGACCCACTTTGACTTCCACTCGATTCACGACAACTTGCTCAAACTCGATATTCTCGGTCACGATGACCCGACCGCCATCCGGATGCTACAAGACTTGTCCGGTATCGATCCGAAGACGATTCCGACGGACGATCCGACAGTCATGAAAATCTTTTCGGCGCCGGACGTGCTCGGTGTCACGCCAGAGCAAATCGAATCGAAGACGGGAACGCTCGGGATTCCAGAGTTCGGGACAAAATTCGTCCGGCAGATGCTCGAAGAGACGAAGCCATCGACGTTCTCCGAGCTCGTTCAAATCTCTGGATTGTCTCACGGGACGGACGTCTGGATCGGAAACGCCAACGAGCTCATCTACAACGGGACGTGTGAACTGAAAGACGTGATCGGGTGTCGTGATGACATCATGGTCTACTTGATATATGCGGGCCTCGAACCGTCATTCGCCTTCAAAATCATGGAGTCGGTGCGGAAAGGGAAGGGCTTGTCAGAAGATATGGAGACGGAGATGCGGGCCAACGATGTCCCGGAATGGTACATCTCGTCTTGTAAGAAGATTAAGTACATGTTCCCGAAAGCGCACGCCACGGCGTACGTGCTTATGGCCGTGCGAATCGCCTACTTCAAAGTGCATCATCCAATCTTGTATTATGCGACGTACTTCACGGTCCGGGCCGGCGACTTCGATTTGTCGGCGATGATCAAAGGATCACAGGCCGTGCGTAAAGCGATGTCGGATATCCGTGAAAAAGGATTTGAAGCCACGGCGAAAGATAAAGGCCTTCACACCGTGCTCGAGCTCGCTCTCGAGATGTTGGAGCGCGGCATGAAGTTCCAAAACATCGATTTGTATCGTTCGAGTGCGACCGAATTCCTGATTGAAGGGAACACGCTCATCCCACCGTTCAATGCAGTCGATGGACTCGGGACGAACGCGGCGAAAGCGATTGTCGATGCACGTGCCGAAGGACAGTTCTTATCAAAAGAAGACTTGCGCAAACGGGCCAAGTTGTCGAAGACGATCGTTGAGACGCTCGATACGATGAAATGTCTCGAAGGCCTCCCGGATGAGAACCAACTCTCGTTCTTTGATTTTGGGGTGTAAGTTGCGAAAAAACGGGAAAATATGATATATTGGTATCGAACAATGTTGGATACTACGACGGAAAGGAGTAGGGAACCCTACTCCTTTCTTGTATGTAAAAGCCAGAAGGAGGGATGAGAGTGTCCAAAATAACAGAAGTCGTCGAAGCGATCGCGTTGCCGATCGTGGAGCGTGAGAACATGGAATTGGTCGATGTCGAATTCGTGAAAGAAGGGCCAGACTGGTTCTTGCGCGTCTATATCGACAAGCCGGGGGGCGTCGATTTAGATGATTGCGTCAACATCAACGAACAACTCTCGGAAAAACTAAACGATAGCGATCCGATCGAACAAGCCTATTATCTTGACGTCTCGAGTCCCGGTGCCGAGCGACCGCTGAAGAAGCCGACCGACTTTGAACGCGCGATTGGAAAGAACGTCTATATCAAGACGTTCGCCCCGATTGAAGGTGCTAAAGAGTTCGAAGGGATTTTGACAGAATATGACGGCGAGACCGCCGTCGTCGAGACACGTATTAAGACAAGAAAAAAAGCGATATCGCTACCGGTAGACAAAATTGCACAAGCCCGCCTAGCGGTCACGTTTAGTTAAGGAGAGGTAAAGATGGGGCCACAATTACTCACAACAATCGAACAGATTGCTAACGAAAAAGGAATCGAGAAGGAGATTATCATCGATGCACTTGAGCAGGCGCTCATTTCGGCATACCGCCGAAACGTCGCCAACCCGAATGAAAACGTAAAAGTTGAATTCGACCAAGTGACTGGTGATATTCGTGTCTTCGCACTTCTTGAAGTCGTTGAACGTCTCTCGCATCCCGAGCAACAATTGTCGCTCGAAGAAGCGCATGAGATTGACCCGAACTACGAGTTAGGGGACTTCCATAAAGAAGAAGTCACACCGAGCGACTTCGGTCGCGTCGCGGCGATGACGGCCAAACAAGTCGTCACGCAAAAGATGCGGGAAGCCGAGCGCGAGCGCATCTATAACCACTTCGTCGATAAAGAAGACGAGATCATGACGGGGATTGTGGAACGGTTCGACCCACGCAACTTGTATATCGGTCTTGAAAACAATATCGAAGCGGTGCTCACACCGAACGAGCAGATGCCGAATGAATCGTACCAGATTCATGACCGTATCAAAGTGTATGTGACGAAAGTCGATTCGACGACGAAAGGTTCTGGCGCAGCCATCCAAGTCTCACGGACACATCCAGGTCTGTTGCGTCGTCTGTTCGAGCTTGAAGTACCAGAAATCGCGAGCGGTACGGTCGACGTCATGTCGGTCTCACGTGAAGCGGGCGATCGCTCGAAGATTGCCGTCCATTCGGATATCGTCGACCCGGTCGGCGCTTGTGTCGGTCCGAAAGGGCAGCGTGTTCAAACGATCGTCGATGAGCTCAACGGTGAGAAAATCGATATCGTCCGTTGGTCGAACGACCCGAAAGAGTTCGTGAAAAACGCACTCAGCCCGGCTCAAGTCGTTGACGTGTACGTCAATGAACCTAGCAAGTCGACGACGGTCGTCGTGCCAGACTATCAATTGTCACTCGCCATCGGGAAGCGCGGTCAAAACGCCCGTCTTGCCGCGAAATTGACGGGATGGAAAATTGATATCAAGAGCGAAACGGATGCTGAAGGCATGGACTTGTATGATACGTACGCCGAAAAAGTTGAACCGGAGCCAGAAATTGTTCACAATGAAATGGAACAGACTGACTCGGTTGACGTCGCTCTCGAGCCGACAACGGTGAAAGAAGAGGAATGACCATGAAGCAAAAGAAACTTCCTTTGCGCAAATGTGTGGTCACGCAAGAAATGTTGCCGAAACAAGCGTTGATTCGTGTCGTTCGGACGCCGGAAGGCGATGTCGTCATCGATACGACCGGTAAATTGAACGGACGTGGGGCGTATTTGTCGAAAGATGCGGACGTGATTCGTTTAGCAGAGAAAAAACGGACACTCGATCATCATTTAAAAGTGAAGACAAGTGAAGCGCTTTATGAGCAGCTGCTTCAAGCTGTTACAGGAGCCGAATCATGAGTCAGTGGGAATCATTGTTAGGCCTTGCCGCACGGGCGAGGAAAGTAACGATGGGAGAAGAGTTTGTGTTGAAGGATGTGCGAGCTGGCCGAGCCAAGCTCGTCATCCTTGCCGGAGATGCAGGAGCGTCTACGAGAAAACGGGTTACCGACAAATGTACATCGTATGGTGTTCCATTGATTGAAGTGAGCGACCGATATACAATCGGGGCTGCTTTAGGTAAAGACATGCGAGTCGTCGTGTCTGTGACAGAATCCGGATTTGCGAACAAGCTTAAGCAACTTCTCTCTTAACTATTAACGGAGGTGGATGCTTTGGGAAAACGCGTCTATGAATTTGCAAAAGAACAGAATGTAACAAGCAAACAAGTCATTACTCAGCTCGAAAAAATGAACAAGCCAGTGAAAAATCACATGGCTGTCTTAGATGAGGAATCGGTCAAGCAACTCGACCGTGTCTTCAACCCTGAGAAATACCGTTCGGCTGACAAGCAAGACAAGCCGGTTGCAACGAAACAAGCTGAAACGAAGTCTGCCAAGTCAAAACCGGCTGACGCGAAGCCTGCTGGCAAACAAGAAGCACCGAAAGCACGCCCACAAGCGTCTGGCGGTCAAAGCAACCAAGCGGGTAACCGTGGTGGCAACCGTTTTGGCAACAACCGCAACGACAACCGCAACAAAAAGCGCGGCGGTAAATTCAAAGGTAAACCTGCGAAAGCAGCCGTGCCATTAGAAGCGGATCCAAATTCGAAAACGAGTCAACGTAAAGCGGCTCGTTTAGCGCAAGAGTCTGAAATGGGCAACGTCATCAAGTACGAGGATGTCCTCAGCGTATCGGACCTCGCTGCGAAGATGGATAAAAAGCCAAACGAGATCATCATGAAGTTGATGGGTCTTGGTGTCATGGCGACAATCAACCAAACACTTGATGACGAGACGATTGAGTTGCTTGCAACTGAATTCGGTTACGAAGTCGAGAAAGAAGTCCTCATCGACGAGACGGACTTTGAAGAAGTAGAAATCGACTTCTCTCCGTATGAGCTTGTGGAGCGTCCAGCTGTCGTGACGATCATGGGTCACGTCGACCACGGTAAGACAACCCTTCTTGACTCGATCCGCAACACGAAAGTCGTTGCTGGTGAAGCCGGCGGGATCACGCAGCACATCGGTGCTTATCAAGTTGAAGTCAACGGTAAAAAGATCACGTTCCTTGACACACCAGGTCACGCTGCCTTTACGACGATGCGTGCCCGCGGAGCCGAAGTGACGGATATCGCGATTATCGTTGTGGCAGCGGATGACGGCGTCATGCCACAGACAGAAGAAGCCATCTCACACGCGAAAGCGGCAAACGTGCCGATTATCGTCGCGGTGAACAAAATGGATAAAGAAGGCGCAAACCCTGACCGCGTCAAACAAGAATTGACAGAGTTTGGTCTTGTACCGGAAGAGTGGGGCGGCGAAACGATTTTCGTACCGATTTCAGCTTTGAAGGACGAAGGAATCGATGAGTTGCTCGAGATGATCTTACTCGTCTCAGAAGTCGAAGAGTACAAGTCGACGCCGGAAATGCCAGCTCGCGGTTCGGTCATCGAAGCGAAGCTCGACAAAGGCCGCGGTCCTGTCGCTACGCTTCTCGTTCAACACGGGACACTCCGCATCGGTGACTCGATCGTCGTCGGTAGCACGTTCGGACGCGTCCGGGCCATGGTCAACGATATCGGTCGTCGTGTGAAAGAAGTCGGTCCATCGACTCCAATCGAGATCACAGGATTGAACGACGTCCCACAAGCTGGTGACCAGTTCATCGTGTTTGAAGACGAGAAGAAAGCACGTGCAATCGGGGAAAAACGTTACCAACGTTACCTCGAGTCACAGCGTCGCGAATCGGCTAAAGTGAGTCTCGACGACTTGTTCAGCCGTATTCAAGAAGGCGAAGTCAAAGATTTGAACGTCATCATCAAAGCAGACGTTCAAGGTTCGGCTGAAGCACTCGCTGGTTCACTCCGTAAAATCGACGTCGCAGGCGTTAAAATCAACATCGTTCACCAAGGTGTCGGTGCCATCACAGAAGGTGACGTCATCCTCGCTTCGGCAGCCAATGCGATCATCATCGGATTCAACGTCCGCCCAGATGGGAACGCCCGGTCGATGGCCGAGCAAGAGCATGTTGAAATGCGTCTGCACCGGATCATCTATAACGCCATCGATGAAATCGAGAGCGCGATGAAAGGGATGCTCGACCCTGAGTTCGTTGAAGAAATTACAGGACAAGTTGAAGTCCGTGACGTCTTCAAAGTCTCGAAAGTCGGTACGATTGCCGGCTGTTACGTCACAGAAGGTAAAATTTCACGCGACGCCGGCGTCCGCATCATCCGTAACGGGATTGTTGTGTACGAAGGAAAACTCGATACGCTCCGTCGCTTCAAAGACGACGTCAAAGAAGTCGCGGCAGGCTACGAGTGTGGGATTAAAGTAGAGAAGTTCGACGACATCAAAGTGGAGGACGTCATCGAGGCGTTCATCATGAAAGAAGTCGAACGTAAATAAAGCGAGGAGGGAACACGTATGAACATTCGTGCCCAACGCGTCGCAGAGCAGATGCGTAAAGAGATTACAGATATCTTGCTCCGTGAAGTCAACGACCCACGTACGAAGAACGCTACAATTACAAGCGTCGATGTGACGGGAGATTTACAGCAAGCGACAGCCTACTACACGGTGCTTGGAGACGACGCCGAAGTGAAGGCTGAGACGCAAGCTGGTCTCGATAAGGCGAGCGCATTTATTCGCCGCGAGATCGGGAGCCGCATCCGTCTTCGGAAAACGCCAGAATTGTCGTTCGAATACGATTCATCGGTCGCATATGGTAGCCATATCGATTCATTGATTCGTGACTTAAATCGGAACGACCAATAAATTGAAGGGGGGACTCGCGTCTCCCCTTTTTTGATGGGAGGAATCCAGATGGAACCAACAGGTGTATTGATTTTAGATAAAGACAGCGGCATGACGAGCCACGACTGCGTGTTCAAGCTCCGTAAATTGTTCCAAACGAAGAAAGTCGGTCATACCGGCACGCTCGACCCCGAAGTGACCGGTGTCCTGCCGATTTGTCTCGGCCGGGCGACAAAGCTGTCACGTTTTCTGACCGATGAAGGCAAACGGTACGCCGCCGAGATTACAATCGGGACGGCGACGATGACCGAGGATGCTCATGGCGAGGTCGTCGAGACGCGCGAAGTCGGTCCAGAGGCGTTCACTGCTGCAGACATCGATCGCGTCCTCGAGACGTTGACAGGAAAGATTGAGCAAATCCCACCGTACTTCTCTGCCGTCAAAGTGAACGGCAAGAAATTGTACGAATACGCCCGGAAAGGTCAGACGGTGGAACGACCGCGCCGCATCGTCGAGATTCATCGCCTCGTCCGGACGAATGACCCGGTCATCGAAGACGGTGTCTGCCGTTTCCGTGTCAACGTCGAGTGTGGCAAAGGCACATTCATCCGGACGCTCGCCGTCCAAATTGGGGAGCGTCTCGGCTATCCGGCTCATATGAGCGACCTGCGGCGGACGAGGTCTGGTTCGTTCGAGGAGACGGCCGCTGTCACGTTGCAACAACTCGCCGACCTCGAGACGGTCGAGGAACGCATGAACCACCTCATCCCGCTCGAAGAGGTCATCAAGCGTTGGCCTGCCATGACGATTCCGGCCAATCGGGAGCGGTATATTCGAAACGGGGGGCGTTTGAACGACGTCTCGCTCGAATTTGAACTGTTTACTGTCTATAATGAAGAAGGAATTCCACTTGCCCTCTATCGACGGCTTGACGGAACAACAGACGCAAATGTCGAGGTCATGTTGACCATCGACTAAAGGGGAGATTGAAGTATGGAAACGATCCATCTGACGTATCCTGAGACACCAGACCTGGTCCCTTCGGTCATGGTGCTCGGATTTTTCGACGGCGTCCACACCGGACATCAGGCCGTGATTCGGCATGCACAGGCGCAAGCGAAACAGCTCGATGTACCCGTGACCGTGATCACGTTCGACCCGCACCCGAAACAAGTGCTCTCAAACAAACCGGATGCGGTCCGTTATATCACACCGCTCCAGCGGAAATTGAACCGAATTGCCGGACTCGGTGTCGAACGGTGTATCGTCATCACGTTCACGAAAGAGTTGGCGAGCCTGTCACCGCAACAATTCGTGGATGACTATTTGATCGGTGCCGGTGCGGTCCACGTGACGGCAGGATTCGACTACTCGTATGGTAAATTTGGCGAAGGGACGATGGAGACGCTGCCGTATCATGCGCGTGGTCGCTTCACGACCTCGGTCGTCGCCGAGCAGACGAGCGGCGGCGAAAAAGTGTCGTCGACACGGATTCGTCAATTGCTCGGTGCCGGAGACGTCGATGTGGCGAGCGAATTGCTCGGTACGCCGTACGTCATCTGCGGGGAAGTCATCCACGGCGACGCCCGGGGCCGGACGATCGGCTACCCGACGGCGAACGTCGTCATGGACGCCTCGTACGTCATGCCGCGTCTCGGTGTCTACGCGACGCGTGTACGGCTTCAGGACGGCCGGACGTTCGACGCGATGACGAACGTCGGGCGGCGGCCGACGTTTTATGCGACCGGTGACGTCTCGATCGAGAGCCACTTGTTCGATTTCTCAGAGGATCTATACGGGCAACTGATCGAGATCGAATGGATGCATTACTTGCGTGACGAGCGGGCGTTCGACGGGCTCGACGCACTTATCGCCCAACTCAAGCAAGATGAGACAGTCGCCCGGGCAAT
The DNA here is from genome assembly GCF_005960665.1 of Exiguobacterium mexicanum. Taxonomy (GTDB): domain Bacteria; phylum Bacillota; class Bacilli; order Exiguobacteriales; family Exiguobacteriaceae; genus Exiguobacterium; species Exiguobacterium mexicanum_A. The sequence continues at coordinate 1,544,634 of NZ_CP040676.1, read as the reverse complement.
CCTGTCTTGACTTTGAATGGGTGGTACGGTATCCTAATTTGGTACGCAAAGTACACCGCTTCGCTTGGCTGGACGATTCACCAACGACGGCTCGGCAACGCGGCAATTTTCTATTAAATGGAGGTGGAGAGGCAATGGCACTCTCAAAAGAACGTAAAAACGAAATCATCGCGGAATACGCGACAAAACAAGGTGACACTGGATCACCGGAAGTTCAAGTTGCAGTATTGACTGAACAAATCAACACTTTGAACGATCATCTTCGTACACACAAGAAAGACCACCACTCACGTCGCGGTCTTTTGAAAATGGTTGGACGTCGCCGTAACTTGCTTACGTACCTTCGTAACAAGGACGTTACACGTTACCGTGAATTGATTCAACGCCTTGGTCTCCGTCGTTAATCCGAACGGACCATGTGACGGACTGGGACACTTGTTCCTAGTCCGTTTCTTCTTTTTTGGGAGGAAAATCATTAGACATTCATATGAATGAGTTACATAATAAACTAGATAAGGTTTGAGAGGAGAATGTTCATGTTAGGTACGAAACAAGTCTTTTCTACTGAATGGGGCGGTCGTCCGCTATCTGTAGAAGTCGGGCAACTTGCGAAACAAGCAAACGGCTCGGCACTCGTCCGTTATGGGGACACGGTCGTGCTCGCCACGGTCACAGCATCGAAAGCGCCGAAGGATTTAGATTTCTTCCCGCTCACGGTCAACTATGAAGAAAAATTATACTCGGTCGGTAAAATCCCAGGAGGTTTCCTCCGTCGGGAAGGACGTCCTGGAGAGAACGCGATTTTGACATCACGTCTCATCGACCGTCCGATCCGTCCGCTTTTCCCTGACGGATTCCGTCACGATATTCAAGTCATGATCTACGTCATGTCGAACGATCCAGACTGCTCGGCTGAAATGGCCGGTATGCTTGGAACGTCAATCGCACTCTCGATTTCGGACATCCCGTTCGACGGGCCGATCGCCGGAGCGACAGTCGGACGTGTCAACGGTGAGTTCGTCGTCAACCCGACGACAGCTCAACTCGAACAGACGGACCTTGAGCTCCAAGTCGCCGGAACAGCAACTGCGATCAACATGGTTGAAGCAGGCGCGAACGAAGTACCGGAAGACGTCATGCTCGAGTCAATCTTGTTCGGTCACGAAGAAATCAAGAAATTGGTCGCGTTCCAAACAGAGATCGTCGAAGCTGTCGGGAAACCGAAGTTCGAATATACGGTATCGAAGTTTGATGACGCTTTGTCGGCTGAGCTCGAAGCAGCACGTCCAGAAATCAACGCCGCGGTTCAAGTCGAAGAGAAGCATGCACGTGACGCAGCAATCAACGAAGTGATTGCCAAATACGTAGCTGCATACGAAGAATCACTCGCTGACGAACCGGCCAAGTTGAAAGAAGTATCTGGCATCTTGAACAAGTTCGTCAAAGACGAAGTCCGCCGTTTGATCACGGTCGACAAAGTTCGTCCGGACGGTCGTCGCCCGGAAGTCATCCGCCCGCTCGCATCAGAAACGGGCTTGTTGCCACGCGCCCACGGCGTTGGGTTGTTCACACGTGGACAAACACAAGTCATGTCGGTCGCGACACTCGGCGTCATCGGAGATGCGCAAATCATCGACGGTATCGGGTTAGAAGAGAACAAGCGCTTCATGCACCACTATAACTTCCCGCCGTTCTCGGTCGGAGAAGCTCGTCCGGTGCGTGCGCCAGGTCGTCGTGAAATCGGTCACGGTGCTCTAGGAGAACGTGCACTTCTTCCAATCATCCCGAAAGAAGCCGACTTCCCGTACACGATTCGTCTCGTCTCGGAAGTACTCGAGTCGAACGGTTCGAGTTCACAGGCCTCAATCTGTGGTTCGACACTCGCCCTCATGGACGCAGGTGTGCCGATCAAGGCACCAGTTGCCGGGATCGCAATGGGTCTCATCATGGAAGGCGAACACTATACGGTCCTCACTGACATCCAAGGTCTCGAAGATCATCTCGGAGACATGGACTTCAAAGTAGCAGGAACGAAAGACGGGATCACGGCGCTCCAAATGGACATCAAAATTGCCGGGATCACGCGTGAGATCTTGGAAGAGGCACTCGAACAAGCACGTTCAGGCCGTCTCCATATCTTGAACCATATGCTTGAGACGCTCGACGCACCGCGTCCGCAGTTGTCGAAGTATGCACCGAAAATCGTGACGATGACGATCAATCCGGACAAGATCCGCGACGTGATCGGACCGGGCGGGAAGATGATCAACAGCATCATCGACCAAACGGGTGTCAAAATCGATATCGAGCAAGACGGTACAGTCTTCATCGCGTCGACCGATCAAGAAGGCATCGACATGGCGATGGCGCTCATCGGCGACATCGTCCGCGAAGTCGTCGTCGGCGAAGAGTTCGATGCGACGGTTCGTCGTATTGAGAAATTCGGCGCTTTCGTTGAGTTGTTCAAAGGCAAGGACGCGCTCGTCCACGTCTCTGAGTTCAGTCTTGATCGCGTCGCGAACGTCGAAGACGTCGTTAAACTCGGTGATACAATTAAAGTCCGCGTAACGGAAATCGATGACAAAGGCCGAGTCAATGCCTCGCACAAAGTGCTCATCCTTGAAGGATTGTCACCGGAAGAACGCGAAGCATACGAAGCGAAACGTAAAGCGCAGCGCGAGAGCCGTCCACCACGTGACAGCCGTCCGCCGCGTCGTGACGGAGACCGTCGTCCGCCACGCCCGACAAACTAATCATGATGGCCATCGTCTGGTGCGATGGCCTTTTTCATAGGAGTGATAACATGGAATGGATCACATTAGACAACGGCGTCCGCATCGTGATTGAACCGATGGCGGATGTCCGCAGCACGTCGACCGGTGTCTTTATCAAAGCCGGCACTCGGACCGAAGACATGACCGAGATCGGCATCAGCCACTTGATTGAACATATGCTATTTAAAGGAACAAAGACGAGAACGGCAAAAGAGATCGCGTCGTTCTTTGATGAACTTGGCGGAAGCGTGAACGCGTTCACGTCAAAAGATCATACGTGCTATTACGTGAAGACGCTTGACGAGCACGCGGTCATCGCCTTCGACGCGCTCGCCGACATGCTATTCGATTCGTTGTTTGATGAGACGGAGCTCGAGAAAGAAAAGCGGGTCGTCTTAGAAGAGATTAAAATGTATGAGGACACCCCGGAAGATCTCGTCCACGAGCTGCTCGCGAAAGCCGTCTATAAAGATGATATTCTCGCCGAACCGATTCTCGGGACGGAAGCGAGCGTCCTTGGACTATCTCGGGAGCAATTGCTCCGCTACGTCGCTTCGACGTATACAGGCAACCGTGTCGTCGTCTCAATCGCCGGCCACGTGCCGCAAGAGTTGGTCGAGGCGGTCACGAGAAGGTTTGCCGACCTTCCATCAGGGGAATCACCGAAAGAATCGACGACGCCGATCTTGTATAGCGACGTGGTGAAGAAACAGAAAGAGACGGAGCAAGCGCACCTGTGCTGGAACTTCGAGGCGATTGCCGCCAAAGACGATCGATTGCCGCATTTAGCCTTGTTGAACAATGCGATCGGGGCGACGATGTCGTCACGGCTGTTCCAGTCGATTCGAGAAGAGGAAGGCCTCGCCTACTCGATTTACTCGTACTATACGACGTTCGACGACCACGGGACGTTCACCATTTATATCGGAACGTCACCAGAAACGCTCGCGCAAGTCGAGACGATCATGACGCGTGAGCTCGAAACGTTAAAAGCGGATGGGCTGTCCGATGAGGAAGTCGAGAAAGGGAAACGACAACTGAAAGGGTCGCTCGTCCTTGGGAACGAGAGCACGAACGCACGGATGAACCGCAACGGGCGCAACCTCGTCCTGCTCGATGAAGTCGAGGAGTTGAACGAAGTGCTCGACAAAGTTGATCGCATTGAAACGCGTGACGTCAACACCCTCATCAATGAGGTGCTCGGCCACGCCCCTGCCAAATCATATGTCCTTCCGTCCGAAGACTGACTTGAAACCGAATTGTAAGTTCTCTACACTGATTAAGAGGTATTCTTTACTTTGGACAGGAACAGGTGAAAGAAGGGAAAGACTTGAACTTAACGGATTTAGCTAACCACATACAATTGATTAATCAACCAAACCTACAAGGCATCACGGTGACCCATGTGACGACCGACTCGCGCGAAGTCGTCCCAGGGACGCTGTTCGTCGCCATTAAAGGCTATACAGTCGACGGTCACGACTACGCTGATTTAGCAGTCACAAAAGGCGCAGTCGCCGTCGTCAGTGAACGGCCACTCTCTTTGAGTGTGCCGAACTTGATCGTGCGTGACAGCACGCGTACGGTCGGTCTATTGGCGTCCGCGTTCTATCAATATCCGTCTGAGCAGATGCGTCTGTTCGGGATCACGGGAACGAACGGCAAGACGACGACGACGACCATTTTACGTGATGTTCTCACCGAGCTCGGACATAGCACCGGCTTGATCGGCACGGTCGAGGTACGCATTAACGATACGGTCGTCCCGAGCAAAAACACGACACCGCAAAGCTCTGAGCTGCAACAGTTGCTCGCCCGGATGCACGAAGAAGGCGTCACCGATGTGATGATGGAAGTGTCATCGCACGGACTCGAACTCGGTCGCGTCATCGGCACAGATTTCGATATCGTCGGCTTCACGAACTTGACGCATGACCATCTCGATTTCCATGGTACGTTCGAAAACTATGCGCGAGCGAAAGGCTTATTGTTCGCTCAACTCGGACAGATGGCGTCGCGTCACAAAGTTGCCGTGTTGAACGCGGATGATCCGTACAGCAAGCTGTACGAGACGATGACGGGCGCCCGAGTGATCACGTATGCAATCGACGAGATGGCCGATGTGACGGCATCAGATATCGTTCAGACGCTGTCAGAGACGAGTTTTAGCCTCAACTACCAAGGGGAGAGTCATCCGTTGACCGTTCAATTCATCGGCCGGTTCAACGTGTACAACATCTTGCTCGCGACCGGGTGTTTGATCGCTGCCGGCTATCGTTTGCCCGAGATCGTCCAGGCACTCGAGTCGATTCATCCTGCCAAAGGGCGGATGCAACGTCTCGACGTACCAGGGTATAACGTCTATGCGGACTATGCGCATACACCGGACGGCATCGAGCAATGCTTGAAATCACTCGTCGGTGTCCCGAAAGAGAAGATTGTGTTCTTGATCGGTACAGGCGGGAACCGTGACGTTACGAAGCGGCCGACGATGGGAGAGATGGCCTCGAAATATGCGGGGACGGTCGTCATCACGACGGATGACCCGCGTTTTGAAGCGTACGACTCGATCACGAGCGGAATCGCCGCCGGGATGACCCACGACAATTTCGTCGAGATTGGGGACCGGGAAGAGGCTGTCCGTTATGCGGCTCGGTTGGCCGAACCAGACAATATCGTCGTCTTGGCCGGAAAAGGGCATGAGAAATATCAAATCATCGGTAATGAGAAAATTCCGCTAGATGAAGAAGCAATCGTCCGAGCGACAATTTTGAAGACGGAGGAAATATGATTTATGGCAGTACAACCGATCACCTTGACAGAGAAAGAGCATGACGATTTCGTCAAAACACACGACCGTGGGGACTTGCTTCAGCTTTCGAGTTGGGCCGACGTCAAACGACAAAACGGCTGGTTCGCCGAGCGGGTCGCCGTCGCGAACGATGGGGTGACGAGCGGGGTGGCGTTACTCTTATTCAAACGTGTACCGAAGCTCCCATTCACACTCTGCTATGCGCCACGCGGCTTCGTCGTCGACTATGACGATGTGGCTTCTTTACGGGCATTGACCGAGGAGGCGAAGCGGGTCGCCAAGGCGAACAAAGCGATCGTCGTGAAAATCGATCCGAATATCGATCGAGATGAAGTGCCAGGTCTATTGACCGAGATGGCGAGTCTCGGCTTCGCCCATAAAGGATACGGTGGTGGGTTTGATTACGCCCAACCGCGGTTCACGATGGAGACGGATTTACGCCCGAGCGAGAAAGACATCTTCGGCAAATTCCATCATAAATTCCGCTATAACGTTCGTTTGGCCGAACGGAAAGGGATCGTCTGCACGGAAGTCGGGCGCGACGGGCTTAAGACGTTCGCCGACTTGATGAAAGTGACGGGCGAGCGTGACGGTTTTGCCATTCGTGGACTTGACTATTTCGAGAACCTATACGATTGTCTGCAACCTGATGACGCCCGTTTGTTCTTGACGAAACTCGAGCCGAAACTCGCACTCGACCAACAGATGGCCACACTCGAAAAAGCGGAGCGTGACCTTGGGAAAATCGAACGGTCACTCGAGACGGAAACGGTCGAGAAGAAACGGACGAGCTTGTTGAACCGTCAAAAGCAGACACGTGAGCAAATCGAGAAGATTCAAGCCGCGTTACCTGAACTGACGGAGTTACACGAGAAATACCCGAACGGTCTCGTCTTGTCGGGCGGTCTGTTGACGCTTGCCGGACGACGCTCGTATTATCTGTACGGGGCATCCTCGAACGAGTTTCGTGAGTTCATGCCGAACCACCTCATGCAATGGACGATGATGCAAGCAGCCAAGGCGAGCGGGGCCGAACGCTACGATTTCGGTGGCGTATCGGGTAGCACGGAGCCTGATGACGAGTATGCAGGGCTTTATGCGTTCAAGTCGGGCTGGGGAAGCGATTTGATCGAGAAAGTCGGCGAGTTCGACCTCGTCTTGAATCGTCCGCTCTATTTCGCCCTCGAGACGGGATTACCGCTCGTCAAAGGACTCCGTAAACGGTTGCGCCGATGAAATGGACCGGCGTTTTGACGTTCGCGATGACGGCGTTTTTAGTCGGAATCTTTTTAGCGTACACGTTGTCACGTCCGGGCCCGATGCCATGGGTCGATGAACCGACATTTGAAACGGGAATGTGTGAACGCAACCCGGGCTCGGAAGATGTCGTCGTCGAGCGAAGTGAAAAGGCGTTCGCGAAGCTTCATCCGCACGTCCGCGAGCGGAGCGAGTCGTTCGTGCGCCTGGCCTACTCTTGCCTCGGCCTCGAGGTCCGTCTGACGTCGGGGTATCGGTCGGCCGATGAGCAGAACGCGCTCTATGCCCAAGGGCGCTCGAAACCGGGACAAGTCGTGACGAACGCCAAGGCGGGACAAAGTTACCATAACTATGGGCTCGCCGTCGATTTCGTCATCATCCACAATAACCGTGCCGATTACAATCTCGAGTCGGACCACAACCGATCGGACGAACCCGATTGGCAAGAGTTAGGAGAACTCGGCAAAGCACTCGGCTTCGAATGGGGCGGGGATTGGAGAAGTTTTCCGGATTACCCGCATTTACAAATGGACTTCGGCTTGTCGATTCGCCAACTCGCTTCCGGGAAACGTCCGGACGACAAAGCGACGATGCCACTCGCCGATGTGATGAAACCTCTCGTCAATTGAACGGAAATGTTGGCATATCAGCAGTTTTCCGATACAATATTCAGTAGCGATAAGTGGACGAAACAGAATATGCAACATCTAGGAGGTTTTTGTTAGTGTCAAAAAAGAAGACAGAGAACGTTAGCGTCTTTGCGCTTGGAGGCGTAGGCGAAATCGGGAAGAACATGTACGTCGTGGAACTAGACGACGACATCTTCGTCATCGATGCCGGCCTTATGTTTCCAGGCGATGAGATGCTCGGGATTGATATTGTCATCCCAGACATTACGTATTTAAAAGAAAATAAAGATCGGGTACGCGCGATTTTCATCACCCATGGTCACGAAGACCATATCGGTGGGCTCAGCTACGTACTCCGTGATTTGAAGCACGTTCCCGTGTATGGGACGAAATTGACGCTCGGTTTAATCGAGCTCAAATTGAAAGAGGCGGGCTTGTTAAAAGAAGTCGACCTCCGATTGATTGACGCCAAAACGAAATTGACTATCGCTGATCATTTCATCACTTTCTTCCGCGTCAACCACTCAATCCCGGACTGTGTCGGTGTCTGCATTCAAACGTCACAAGGCGCCATCGTACACACGGGCGACTTTAAGTTTGATTACACGCCAGTCGATGGGAAACAGTCGGACTTTAACAAGTTGGCAGCCATCGGCCAACGCGGCGTCCTCTGCTTATTGTCAGATTCGACGAATGCGGAACGCCCTGGCCAAACTGGTTCGGAGTCGCTCGTCGGCGCCGAGTTGAACGATGTCATCTATCAAGCTGAGGGCCGCGTCATCGTCGCCTCTTTCGCTTCGAACGTGCACCGTCTTCAACAAGTGTTCGCGGCAGCCGAGGCGAACGACCGCAAAGTCGCCGTCGTCGGTCGCAGCATGGTCAATATCGTCGAAGTGGCGCAGAAGCTCAACTACCTTCGCTTCAAGCCGAAGACGCTCGTCGAGCTGTCGCAAGTGAATCGCTTGCCTGACAACAAAGTCGTCATCTTGACGACCGGTTCGCAAGGCGAGCCGATGGCGGCCTTGACGCGCATGGCGCGCAACGCCCATAAGCAAGTGAACATCCGCTTGAACGACACGGTCGTCATCGCGGCGACACCGATTCCTGGGAACGAGAAGTCCGTCTCGAAGACGATCGACCTTTTGTTCCGCTCAGGAGCGAACGTCATCTATAACCAACGGAAAGTACACGTCTCGGGACACGGTTCGGCCGAAGAGCTCAAGCTCATGCTGAACCTCGTCAAACCGAAGTACTTCCTTCCGATTCACGGAGAATACCGGATGCAGATGGCCCACTCGAAACTCGCCGAGCAAGTCGGTGTGAAATCGAACAACATCTTCATCGTCGAAAAAGGGGATGTCGTCGAGTTCACGGGACGTAAAGCTCGGATGAGCCGGAAAGTACCGGCCGGCAACGTCTTGATCGATGGAATTGGCGTTGGGGACGTCGGGAACATCGTCCTCCGTGACCGTCGTCTCTTGTCACAAGACGGTGTCGTCCTCTGTGTCGTCACGTTGAACCGGAAACAGAAGAAATTGATTTCAGGACCTGAACTCATCTCGCGCGGATTCGTCTATATGCGTGAATCCGAAGAGATGATCTCAGAAGCGAACCGCATCGTCACGAAACAGATCGAGAAGAGTCTCCAGGCTGGAAGTGATTGGACCGAGTTGAAATCAAATATCCGCGAGCGGCTCAGCGTCTACTTGTTCGAACAGACGAAACGTCGTCCGATGATCTTGCCGATCATCATGGAGATTTAAGGAATTGAGATTGAGGCAAAAGTCATCAGACTTTTGCCTCGTTTTTTTAGGAGGAATCTAAGGTGGCACAAAAATCGAGAAAAACTCCGGCGAAGCGGAAGCGACCGACGACAAGGCGTGCGAAAAAACAGCCAATCCCACTACGTACATATGGCTGGGTCATGTTCGTCATGTCGATTACGGCGTTCATCTTCTCCTTGTTCGACTTCGGTTGGGTCGGGAATCAGACGTCACTCCTCGCGACGACGTTATTCGGAGGCTGGGGGGCACTCACGTATTTGGCAATCGCATTCACGTTGCTCGTCTTTTTAAACGAATTTCGTCCGATGCAACGGACGGGCATCCTGTTCCTGTTCGTCTCGTTTCTCATGTTCGGAGATTTGGTATGGGGAGCGGAACGAGGGACGATCAACGAGGCGCTGTATCAGCTCAACCAATACTTGCTCTCCGACTTTGGGATCATCTTTTTAGGCGTGCTATGCATGATCATCGGGATCTCGCTCTTATCGCCAACGATTTGGCGGACGATCGGGTCGCGCCTGCTCGAAACCGGTACGGCCATCAAACAAGAGTGGCACGACCGGGAGCGGGTCAAACCGGCTCCGGTGTCCAATCGGAAGAAGGCGGTTTCGGCACCGGCAAAAGTTGAATCGAAGCCGGTCGAAGCCGAGCCTGAAGCAGACGCGGTGACGATGCATGACATCCCGATTGTCGGGTTCAGCGAGAAAGTCGTCGCCGAGAAACGTCCGAAAACGGAAGAGGTGGCCTCGACGGAGGAAGTGACGGAGCTACCGACCGAGGACATGATGATGACGGCGTCACAAGACGTGTCGGACACGTATGAATTGCCGACGTTCACCATCCTCAGCGAACCGGTCGTGACCGACCTGTCCGGCGAGAACGCCCGTCTGAAAGCAAATGCGACAAAACTCGTCCAAACGCTCAAATCGTTCGGCGTCGGTGTGAAGGTGTTAAAGATTCATCTTGGCCCGACCGTGACGAAATATGAACTGCAACCGGATATCGGGGTCAAAGTGAGCCGCATCACGTCGCTCAGCGATGACCTTGCCCTTGCGCTTGCCGCCAAAGATATCCGGATCGAGGCACCGATCCCAGGAAAGGCCGCCATCGGGATTGAAGTGCCGAACCAGGAAGTGGCCCCGGTCTGTCTCCGTGAAGTGCTCGAGGCCGATCCGGTCAAGCGGGAGCAGTCGCCGCTCCTCGTCGCCCTTGGGCGCAGCATCAGTGGCGAGACGGTGACGATCGCCTTGAACAAGATGCCGCACTTGCTCGTCGCCGGGTCGACCGGTTCCGGGAAATCGGTCTGTATCAACGGCATGATCGTGTCGCTCTTGATGCGGACTCGTCCTGATGAAGTCCGGCTCATGATGATCGATCCGAAAATGGTCGAGTTGAACGTCTATAACGGCGTCCCGCACTTGCTGACGCCGGTCGTGACGGATCCGAAGAAGGCCGCCCAAGCACTCAAACAAGTTGTCGCCGAGATGGAACGACGCTATGAGTTGTTCAGCCGTTATGGTGTGCGGAACATCGAAGGGTATAACGAACTCGTCGATAAATCGGACGATGAGGACGCCAAACGTCTGCCGTTCATCGTCGTCATCGTCGATGAGCTCGCCGATTTGATGATGGTCGCCTCGAACGACGTCGAGGACGCGATCATGCGTCTTGCCCAGATGGCACGGGCGGCCGGCATCCACATGGTGCTCGCCACCCAGCGTCCGTCTGTCGACGTCATCACCGGCGTCATCAAAGCGAACATCCCGTCCCGCATCGCGTTCGCCGTCTCGTCGCAGACGGATTCACGGACGATCCTTGACGGGGGAGGTGCTGAGAAGTTGCTCGGCCGGGGTGACATGCTCATGCTCGCCAACGGGATGAACAAACCGATCCGTGTGCAAGGTGCGTTCGTGTCCGACCAAGAAGTCGAAACGGTCGTCAATCATGTCATCGCCCAGCAACGGGCCCAATACGTCGAAGCGATGATGCCGAAAGAAGAAGAGGTCACGACCATTGATTCGGACGATTCATTGTTCGAAGAAGTCGTTCAATTCATCTTGACGCAAGAGACGGCGTCCACTTCGATGATTCAACGAAGATTCCGCATCGGTTATAACCGGGCAGCCCGCTTGATCGATTCACTCGAACAAGCCGGATATGTCGGGCCGTCAGAAGGCTCGAAGCCGCGGAAAGTGCTCATCAACCAACCCGAGGGTTAAAAAATCAAACGAACGATTAGGTATAATAAATCCTAATCGTTCGTTTTTTATCTAATTTTAGATAATCCGGTTCAAACGTGACGATCGGGGTCGACGTCATGTTGGGGCGAACTAATATAGCACATCTGACCTATTTGATTCATTAGGACATACTACTAAAAATGTTGAACCGCTTTCATTTTTTAATACCGTTTTCATTTTACGATTTCTTTTCAAAGCCTGCCAGAACAGGTAATATAGACTATGAAGTGTACATAATCCCTTCACTTTAAAATATTTCCCTGATTCCGAACAAAAAGTATTGCGTTCTATTTCTCGAATCCCTATACTTAATATTGGCAAGGACATTCATACGTCAGATGTCTGAGCACTGGTAAGAAATAGGTAAAGGTGGTGAGGCCCATGTCGATCAAGCTCGATCATCGCTTGCTCTATCTTCGCGTGATTGAGAAAATCAAGCAAGATATCGACGATGGTGTCTATCGTGAAGGAGAGAAACTTCCTTCAGAATTCGAGTTATCGAAGCAACTAGGAGTCAGTCGAGCGACACTCCGGGAAGCACTTCGTATTCTCGAAGACGAGAAATTTGTCGTGCGGAAACATGGCGTCGGGACATTCATCAGTTCAAAACCCCCGTTTACTTCAGGGATTGAAGAGCTGTTCAGCGTCACGGACATGATCATGCGCGCCAAAATGACACCAGGAACGAAAGTGTTGGTGGCCGAAAAGGTTCTAGCGACCGAGAGAGAAGCCGAGCGTTTAAAAATCGAACCGAACTCACCGATTTATCGGATCGTCCGGATTCGATATGCGGATGAGACACCAGTCGTCTACTGTGTCGATAAAATCCCAGCCCATCTCGTCTCGAATCCGAAGGCGTTGACGGAAGGAAAGTCATTGTTTGATGCGCTCGAAAAAGAGGTAGGACGTCGGGTTGCATATGCGATCACGCACATCGAACCGAGTGTGAACGCTGAAATTTCGACGCAACTTCAAACGGACCAACCGTTACTGGCATTGAAACAATTGCATTACGATGAGAGCGACTTACCGCTGCTCGATTCGGCGAACTTTTTCCGAGCGGACCGCTTCGACTTCCACGTCGTTCGCAAACGCGTCTAAGCACGTTCGTTTTATCCGGAAACGGTTATTTTTGGGGAACAGCGTGAAAGCGCTTTCTTATACCGGTGTAAAGACTACTAATGACATGACAACCTTAATTGTTATAATCCGAAAGGGGAAACACGACGATGAACAAGAAAAAAACGATTCTCTCAGCTTTAGCAGCAGGTCTCACACTCTCAACAGTACTCGCAGCATGTGGCGGGGATGACAATGAAGGTGCTTCAAACAACGAAGGCGGCGGCGAAGGTAGCGACTTCAAAGTAGCGATGGTAACCGATACTGGCGGTGTCGACGATAAATCGTTCAACCAATCAGCTTGGGAAGGTCTTACGAAGTTCGGGAAAGACAACAGCTTGACTGAAAACGAAGGCTTCAAATATCTTCAATCATCGAAACAAGCGGACTACCAGCCGAACTTGCAGCAATTGGCACGCGATAACTTCGACTTGATTTACGGAATCGGCTTCTTGATGGGAGAAGACATCCAAAAAGTTGCTGAACAGTTCCCAGACAACAACTTCGCGCTCGTCGATATGGTCGTTGATGCACCGAACGTCGCATCGATCACGTTCAAAGAGCAAGAAGGTTCGTTCCTCGTCGGTGTTGTCGCAGGTCTTACTACGAAAACTGACAAAGTTGGATTCGTCGGCGGCGTTGAGTCTGACTTGATCAAGAAGTTCGAGAACGGTTATAAAGCTGGCGTCATGGCCGTTAACCCGGATGCGACAATCGACGTGAAGTACGCGGAAGACTTCAACTCAGCTGAAAAAGGTACAGCCATCGCTTCGGGTATGTATGGAGCAGGTTCTGATATCGTGTATCACGCAGCAGGTGGTACAGGGGTAGGGGTATTCACAGAAGCGAAAAACCGTAAGAAGAACGGCGAAGATGTATGGGTCATCGGTGTTGACCGTGACCAGTACGAAGAAGGTCTTCCAGAAAACGTAACGCTTACTTCAATGGTAAAACGTGTTGACACGGCTACTTACGAAGTATCGAAACTTGCAATGGAAGATAAGTTCCCTGCCGGCGAAATCGTTGAGTTCTCGTTGAAAGATGATGGCGTAGGGATTGCTGAGACTTCGGATAAGAACGTTGCAGCTGACGTCCTCACAAAAGTTGATGAGTACCGTCAACAGTTGATCGATGGAGACATCACGGCTCCAGCGACTGACGCTGAGTTCGAAGAGTTCATGAAAACAGTAAAATAATTCATTGAGTTAGGGGGGACCCATGCGGTCTCCCTTTACTTAAAGTTAGGGGTGGACTTTCTTGGAATATGTAATTGAAATGCTCAATATTCGCAAAGAGTTCGGAACGTTCGTTGCCAACGACAATATCACCCTCCAATTGCGCAAAGGCGAGATTCATGCGTTGCTCGGCGAGAACGGTGCCGGAAAATCGACGCTCATGAACGTCCTATTCGGTCTTTATCAGCCGGAAGGCGGGGAGATCCGCGTGCGCGGGGAGAAAGTGAACATTGAGAATCCGAACATCGCCAACGACCTTGGAATCGGTATGGTACACCAACACTTCATGCTCGTCGAGAAGTTCACTGTGACCGAGAACATCATCCTCGGCTCAGAGCCAAAGAGTGGATTGACGGTCGACCGGGCGACGGCGCGTAAAAAAGTGATGGACATCTCGGAACAATACGGCCTCCGCATTGATCCGGATGCCAAAATCGAAGATATCTCGGTCGGGATGCAACAACGTGTTGAAATTTTGAAGACGCTCTATCGGGGCGCTGAGATCTTGATTTTTGACGAGCCGACCGCTGTATTGACGCCACAAGAGATTCAAGAACTCATTCAAATCATGAAGCGTTTGATTGAAGAAGGCAAATCGATCATCTTGATCACGCATAAACTGAAAGAGATCATGCAAGTTGCCGATCGCTGTACGGTCATCCGTCGCGGACGTTATATCGGCACCGTCGATATCGATGAGACGGTCAACGAAGACCGTTTGGCTGAAATGATGGTCGGACGTGAAGTTAACTTTGATGCGGAATATTCCAAGGCAGATCCACAGCAAGTCGTCCTCGACGTCCAAAAACTCGTCGTCAAAGACAGTCGCGGGCTCAAAGCCGTCGACGGCTTGGATTTACAGATTCGTTCAGGGGAAATCCTCGGGATTGCCGGGATTGACGGGAACGGACAGACCGAATTGATTGAAGCCATCTCGGGCTTGAAGAAACCCGAGTCTGGAAAAGTAATGTTGAACGGGAAAGACGTGACCGGGTTCACGCCGCGCAAAGTGACGGAGTCTGGTGTCGGCCACATCCCGCAAGACCGGCATAAACATGGCCTCGTCCTCGATTATACGATTCGCGACAACATGGTGCTCCAAACGTATTATAAAGAGCCGTTCTCGAAGCGCGGTTTGATGAACTATAAAGCCGTGGCTGAGAAAGCGAAAGCGTTGATTGAGAAGTTTGACGTCCGAACTCCATCGGTCGACGTACCTGCCCGTGCCTTGTCGGGTGGTAACCAACAGAAAGCCATCATCGCCCGTGAAGTCGACCGGTCACCTGACTTGTTGATCGCGGCGCAACCGACGCGAGGTCTTGACGTCGGGGCAATCGAATTCATTCATGAACAGCTCATCAAAGAGCGTGAAAAAGGACGCGCCGTCTTGTTGATCTCGTTCGAGCTCGAAGAGATTTTACACGTCGCGGACCGAATCGCCGTCTTGTATGAAGGGAAGATTGTCGGAATCCGTGATCCGAAAGAAACGACGGAGCAGGAACTCGGCTTCTTGATGGCCGGCGGTAAGAGAGGAGAAGAAACAGTATGAATAAGCTAAGTTTTAATCGACTGCTCATCCCACTCTTGTCGATTTTGATGGGTCTCCTCATCGGGGCGATCGTCATGCTCATCGGTGGCTATGACCCGATTCGAGGGTTCTCGTCACTGTTTGAAGGCATGGTCGGCAGCCCGTACGCAATCGGTGAGACGCTTCGCGCCGCGGCACCGCTCATCTTCTCAGGTTTGGCCGTCGCGTTCGCGTTCCGGACCGGCCTCTTCAACATCGGCGTCGAAGGCCAAGTGTTGATTGGCTGGGTGGCAGCGGTGTATGTCGGGATCAACTTTGACTTGCCGATGTTCATCCACTTGCCGCTCGCGCTTCTCGCGGCCATGTTCGCAGCAGCGCTCTGGGCGTTCGTACCTGGTTTCTTGAAAGCCAAGTTCCACGTCCACGAAGTTATCACATCGATCATGATGAACTATATCGCCTTGTACACGACGAATGCGATTTTGCGCAGTGTCATCGGGGTAACGAACGAACGCACCGAATCCATTAAAGATTCGGCGTCGCTCGCGTCACCGATGCTTCAAGAATTGACGACGTTCTCGCGCTTGCATTGGGGTGTCCTCATCGCCGTGCTCGCAGCGATCGTCTATTACTACATCTTGCAACGGACGACGCTCGGTTATGAGCTTCGTGCCGTCGGTTTCAACAAACACGCATCACAGTACGCAGGAATGAGCGTCAACCGGAACATCATTCTCTCATTCGTCATCTCGGGTATGTTCGCAGGACTCGCAGGGGCGATGGAAGGTCTCGGTACGTTCAACGGCATGACGCTCAGCGCCTCGTTCACCGGAGTCGGTTTTGACGGGATCGCCGTCGCGCTCCTCGGTGCGAACACGGCCGTCGGTGTCGTCTTGGCAGCTATCTTGTTCGCTGGACTCAATATCGGCGGACTCGCGATGCAGCTCGGTGCGAACATCCCATCTGAGCTCGTCAAAGTCATCATCGCCGCGATTGTCATCTTCGTGGCTTCAGGTTACGCCTTTAACTACGTGATTGACAAATTCAAAGGAAATCGTAAGAAAGGAGTGGAGAAAAAATGAGCTTCTTAGAAGTCCTCTACATCGTCGTGCCGGTTGCCTTAGCCTATGCGACTCCACTCATCATCGCGGCGCTCGGCGGCATCTTCAGTGAACGTTCGGGTGTCGTCAACATCGCCTTAGAAGGCATCATGGTCATCGGTGCTGCGACAGGAATTATCACGACGCTCACGTTGACAGATATGGGGCTGGGCGGTCTCAGTCCATGGATCTCACTTTTGGTCGCTATGGTCGTCGGTGCGCTCTTCTCGCTCTTCTTGGCGGTGCCGGCCATCCTTTGGCGGGCTGATCAGACGGTACTCGGGGTCGCGATCAACATGCTCGCAATCGGACTCGCCATCTTCGTCGTCCGTGTGCTTTACAACAAAGGGCAGACCGACTTCATCGAGTTTCGGATTGCCAAAGAGAACGTGCCGATTCTATCGGATATCCCGGTGCTTCGCATGTTCTTCATCAACGTGCAGTATACGTCGTTCATCGCGATCATTCTCGCGTTCGTCGTCTGGTTCGTCATCTTCAAGACACCGTTCGGTCTTCGTCTCCGTTCGGTCGGGGAACACCCGATGGCGGCTGACACGATGGGGATCAACGTCACGAAAATGCGCTTCATGGGCGTCATGCTCTCAGGAGCGTTCGGCGGACTCGCTGGTGCAGTGTACGCTGTCACCGTCACGACAAACTTCAGCGGGACGACGATCGTCGGTCAAGGTTTCTTGGCCATCGCCGCCATGATTTTCGGGAAGTGGAATCCGCTCGGCGCGCTCGGTGCCGGTCTGTTCTTCGGATTCGCCCAAGCGTTGTCGATCATCGGTAGCAACTTGCCGGTCATCAGCAACGTGCCGCAAGTGTTGCTCTTGATTGCGCCGTATGCGCTCACGATCCTTGCTCTCGCAGGTGTCGTCGGACGTGCGGATGCACCGAAATCGGTCGGTATCCCATATATTAAAGGGAAACGCTAATCATCAAAAGGACAAATGTCCATTTCATCCAGGTTGTTTGACGCTTAAGTCAAACAACCTTTTTTGTTATACTGGTGTAGAGGTGAGACAATTGAAAAAATGGTGGCAACTGCTGATCGCCGTCGTGCTGAGCATCTCGCTCGCGGGATGCTCCGTCGACGACTGGTTCGCCGAACAAATCGACCCGCCAGAATCGCTCGTCGAACTCGAGGCCGATTTTCCGTCGGCGTCGGTCGCGCAACAAGTCGCACGGCCGCTCGGCAAGACCGAGACGGTCACGCTCGACCGCGTCATCGACGGAGATACGCTCAAAGTCGAGTTTGAGAACGGGGCGACCGAATCGATTCGTCTCTTGCTCGTCGATACGCCAGAGACGAGCCATCCGACGCTGCCGGTCCAACCGTTCGGGGAGGATGCGAAAACATTCGTCGAGCGTTGGCTGCCGGAAGGAGATACGATCACGCTCGAGTATGACGTCGGGCGCTACGATCGTTATCAACGGACACTCGCCTACGTCTGGTATGACGAAGCGATGTTGAACGAGGAATTGTTGCGCCGCGGGTTGGCGCGTGTCGCCTATGTGTACGCGCCGAACACGCAACACGTCGATGCGTTTCGGGAGGTCGAGCGGGCCGCGCGTCAGGAATTGCTCGGGATTTGGAGTCTTGAGGACTACGTGACCGGCAACGGCTTCGACCATGAGGCGACCGAGCCGGCCCAGCCGAAACGAGACACGGATGGATGTGACATTAAAGGGAATATCAATCGGGACGGAGAGAAGATTTATCACGTTCCGGGCGGGGCGAGCTATGAGCGAACGATCCCAGAAGAGATGTTCTGTACAGAGGAAGAGGCGCGTGAAGCGGGTTTCCGGAAAGCGACGCGATAAAAAAAGACATGTGCGCCCTTCAGGCACACATGTCTCTCTTATTCGTACTTGAGTGCGTCGCCATCGAACGATTCGTCCGCGACTTTAATTGAGTCGGTCGGGCATCCTTCGAACGCGTCCATCAAATCCTCATACAATTCGTCCGGGACTTCGATCGTGCCCGTGTTGTCGTCCATCAAGTTGAACGCGAGGCCTTCGTCGTCATAGTCGAAGATGTCTGGGGCGGCTGCTCCGCAGGCCCCACATGCGATACATGTATCTTTATCAACAATCGTAAATTTTGCCATTTGTAACCCTCCATACGTTTCGTCTCTCTGCATAGAAATGATTTTCTACTGACTATGAGTAATTGTAGTCTACATACCCAAATATTTCAATGAGGAAACGAATAACGTTTTGGAAGCATAATTTTGACCGAGGAGGTGGAACGATGGTTCATTTAGCGGACGGGGTGTTGTTGCTTTCGATTGAGCGCTTGAAAGGGGAGCGCAGCGAGCGCAGTTTGTTTCATGTGTTGAACGGCAAACGTTCGGCGACGACACTGCAAGATGCCTTTTTTTATGACTTGGAACCAATTTTCGGATTGTTCCCCTATACGAAGTACGACTATGAGAAACTGCTCGCCTCGTTCGAGAAGCGAGGCTGGCTCAACCGTTCGAGCTTCACGTTGACCGGGGCCGGGAAGATGCTCGCTTCGCCGGAGGCGGTCAGTGAGCTGTTCGACCGTCTCGGCGGTGAGTATCGGGACTATACGACGATGACGTGGAAGCGGCTCAGTTTGTTCGTTCAGACGTTCATGTCGCTTGAGCATGAGCGGACGTTCTATCCGGTGCAGGCCGATCGACTGGCCGAACGCTGGGTCAAACAGATCGTCCGGACCGAGCGGGAGTGGCAACCGCTGATCCACAGCTTTCACCAGGAGCTTGAAACGGCGCTTGAAGAAGTGGGGGACCCGTATGCGACCGCCGTCGTCTATCGGTTCACCGGTGCGTTCGAGACAGGATACACGTATGAACAAATCGCCTCACTTCTCGATGTCGATGCGCGCACGGCTCGGCTCTATTTCTTGGCCGGCTGGAACGCCCTGTTGTGGAAGTTGCCAAGGGATGCCAAGTTGCTCGGCTTCGCGCACGGGTTGTCGAGCGAGCGGATGACGTTGTCGGCGCGCGAGTCGTATGAGCAGTTTTCGGCTGGTCGAACGTTCCAACAAGTCCAGTCCCAGCGACGGTTGCGCACGAGTACGATTGAAGACCACGTCGTCGAGATGGCGATGTATTTAGAGGAGTTCCCGCTCGACCAATTTGTTCCGCTCGAGCAAATCAAGCAAGTCGAGCAGTTGCGTGACGAGTCGAGCTGGGCGCTCAAGCCGATTTTTGAACAAATCGACGGGATCAGTTACTATCAAATCCGATTGGTGTTCGCGAGATTGAAACGAGGTGAGACATTTGTTTGAGAAGACGTTGAAGCGGGTGTTCGGCTACGACAGCTTCCGTCCCGGTCAACGGGATGTGATCGAAGCGGTCGCCGACGGCCAGGACGTGTTGGCGATCATGCCGACCGGAGCGGGCAAGTCGTTGACGTTCCAACTCCCGTCCTATCTTAAAAATGACGGGCTGACCATCATCGTGTCACCGCTCTTGTCGCTAATCGAAGATCAGATGCTCCACATCCGTGAACGGGGCGAGCGGGGAGTGGCGCGATTGACATCAATGGAGACGCTCGAGGAGAAACAAGACATCTTGAACCATTTGAAGCGTTATCGCTTCTTATACTTATCGCCCGAACAACTCGCCGTGCCGCACGTGACGCGGGCGCTCGCTCGGACGCGGATTCAAATGCTCGTCGTCGACGAGGCCCACTGTATTTCGCAGTGGGGCCATGAGTTTCGACCCGAGTATGCCCGTCTAGGCGAGTTGCGTAAACAACTCGGCAGCCCGCAGTGCATGGCCGTCACCGCGACGGCCCCGGAGACGGTGAAACGGGATATCATCGAGAAGTTGGCGTTGTTCTCGCCGGCGCAGTTCGTCCATTCGGCAAACCGGCCCGAGATTCGACTCATCGTCGAACGTCTCGAGTCCGAGGACAAGATGCGGCGGTTGAGCGAGCTCGTCCATGACGTCCCGAAACCGGCCGTCATCTATACGGCGACACGGCGTGAAGCCGAAGCACTCGCGCTTCATCTTGACGACGCCTTGTTTTATCACGGTGGCATGTCGACTGAGGACCGCCGGCTCGTGCAATCGCAATTTTTGCGAGATGAAGTCGCGATCATGGTATGTACGAGTGCGTTCGGGATGGGTGTGAATAAAGACAACGTCCGTTCGGTCATCCATTATCAAATCCCGGCCACGCTCGAGGCGTACATGCAAGAGATCGGTCGTGCCGGACGAGACGGCGAACCCGCATTTGCCGTCTTGCTCTATGCCGAAGGCGACGAACGCATCCAACAGTTTTTGATCGACCAACAATATCCGAAAGACAAAGACATCCGTCTCGCGTATTTGGAACGCGACAACGGCACGAGTCTGGCCCAACTGCCGCGTCTTTTGCGGTTGAACGAGGAAGACCCGGTCTGGGGATTGTTGAACCAGATGCTCGCCGAGCGGACGCTTGCCGAGGCGATCGATTGGGTAAAAGACAGAAAGCGGGCCCGCTATCGTCAACTTGGACAGATGATGGACTACGCCCTCATCAAGACGTGCCGGCGCGATTACTTGTTGAACTATTTCTCGGAACAACCGGTCAAACAAGCCGATTGTTGCGACGTGTGTGGGGAGATCGTATTCCCGCCGTCGGTTCAAATTGTGTCTAAAAATGTGACAGATTGGAAACATCGTTTATCTCGTATCTTCTCCTTTGATTGATATCATAGTAAAATGATAAAAAAGGTAAAGGAGGGCACACGTTGCGACATCGGAACCAAGCGGACTCACTTCGTGAACAAGTGGTGGACACGTTGCCGTCTCGCGCTGAAAGACAAGAGCATGAGCGGAAAGAAAAATTGAACGACAATTGGCTGAAACGGCCGCTCGCTATGATGCTGACATTGACGATGTTTGCCATTATTCTCGTATTTTTATATATAGGTCGTCATACAATATTTTTCTGACAATACGACGGGGACGTCGTATTTTTTTATGAGCAATCTCTGTTTTGTCGAACCAATCGCACAATCTCACCAATTTCTCACAGGAATTGCACAATAAAACAGGTAAAGCGCTTCAGATGGGTCTATACTAAATAAGAAGAACTTGTAGGAAAGGAGGGGCTGCTGTGCCGAAGTACTCCATTAAGACGGTCGCGTCGCTCACCGGGGTCAACCCGACGACGATTCGAGCGTGGGAACGCCGCTATCAATTCATCGTTCCAAGCCGGACCGAATCCGGTCATCGATTGTATTCCGACCAAGACGTCGAAAAGATTAAATGGGTCGTTGAAAAACAACGGGAAGGCTTGACCGTTTCCCAAGCGATTCAACAACTTCATGAAGCCCCGAAGCCGAAGCCTGCCCGCCTCTATGACGAGGAGCTCATGGACGGGTTGCTCGAGGCGTTACTTTCATTTGACGAACGCAAGGCGCACGATTTGATCAATCGTGCCTTTAATACGTTCAGCTTTGAGAAGGTCACGAAAGATATCATTGGTCCGTTGTTGGTGGAAATCGGGACGCGTTGGGAGAATGGGGACATCACGATCGCGCATGAGCATTTTGCGACCGCTTTTTTGCGGGCCCGATTGTCGACCCTCTCGCTGCAGATGCCGATGAATCCATTTTTACCGCGGATCATTTGTGTGTGTGCCCCGGGTGAGATGCACGAGATCGGTCTGTTGTTCGTGACGCTTTATTTGCGTCAATATGGATACGACGTGATTTTCCTTGGTGCGGGCTTCCCGAAAGAGGATTTAAATGAGGCGTTGCACGATATCCACGCCAAGTGCTTGATCTTCTCCTGCACGTTGACGGAACATCTCGAGGACCTGAAAGAGGCGATGCGATTTATCCAAGCGGATCATCCCGATCTCGTCATCGGGGCCGGAGGATATGCCGTCAGCCTTCACGCGTCCGAGTTTGAGTCGGCCTTCCTTGGAGATACGCCCGAGGCATGGACCGAGTGGTTGTCAACTATTTGACAGGTTGCACAAACGAGAGTAGCTTATAAAGTAGGATTGATTAATCTTTGGAGGTTTTCGTTTGAGATTTGAAAAGCAAACTAAAGAACATTTAAGGGTATATTTGACGGCGAGTGACCTTTCGATTCGAGGGATTGCCATCGATACGATCGTTGGCGAGAGTGGTCAAGACTTGTGGCGGGAATTGCTCGAGACGGCGGAAGCGGAATTCGGTTTCATGCCCCAAGGCACCGTCGACTTGAACGTGACAATGTTTCCCCGTGATGGGCTCGTCATCGACGTCCAAAAAGTCGAGGCAGCCGTCCCGGATGCGGATCAAGAACAAGTCGAGATCCGTTTGACGATCGATGTGATTCATCATCTGATTTATCAGTTTGATGATATCGAGGACGTCATCAACGCCTCGGTCCGTCTGTTCCCGCACATGCAGGATACAGAACAGGGCGGGGCGCTCTACCATTATGACGGACACTATTATTTACACTTCGTCGAAGTGCTCAAACCGGACGTCGAAGAGCGGTTGGCCGCCATCTTGTCGGAATACGGCCGCACGACGACCGTCAGCCCTTACGTCATGATGGAGTACGGCAAGACGATTCAAACTGAACAAGCCGTGAAACAGCTGTACGATACGTTCGCGTAAGTATGGCTTTTTTACTGTTCTGTTTCTATTGTTTTCGGCCGACACATGGTATGATAAAACTTGAATTTTTGAGAAGTTAGCCGAAGGAGAGATTTGATGAAAGTCGCGGTATTATATGGTGGTGTATCAGGTGAGCGGGAAGTGTCGCTCACGAGTGGTAAAGGAATGATTGAAGCGCTCGAAGCACGGGGTCACGACGTCGTGGCGATTGATTTTCACCCGGACCGGGCCAATGAGCTGTTGACGCTTCAAGCCGACGTCGTCGTCAGCGCCCTGCATGGCAAATACGGCGAAGATGGCCGTGTTCAGTCGCTCTTAGAGATGGCCGGATTGCCGTACACGGGGTCGGGCGTTTTGGCATCAGCGCTTGCGATGGACAAAGCCCGTGCGAAAATTATTTTCGCCGCTGCCGGCATTCGCATCGCCCGTGACGTCCTCATCGAGTCGGGCGACGACATCGACGCAAAAATTGTCGAGTGGGGCAGTGAGTTTCCATGTGTCGTCAAGCCGGCCCAAGAAGGGTCATCGAACGGATTGACGATCGCGATGGACGAAGCGATGCTCCGTGAAGGGATTGATAAAGCGTTCGCGTGCGATACGGCTGTCTTGGTCGAGCAATATATTAAAGGCCGTGAGTTGACGGTACCTGTCCTTGGGAATCACGGGGCTGAGGCCGCACTCCCGGTCATCGAGATCATCCCGAAAAATGAATTTTATGACTATGAGTCGAAGTATTCAGAAGGTGGATCGATTCACGTTTGTCCGGCCGAGTTGCCGGACGCGTTGACTGAAGAAGTTCAAACGGCTGCCATCAAAGCGCACCGTGCCCTCGGTTGCAGCGGTTATTCTCGTTCGGACTTCCTCGTCTCTGAAGATGGGCTCGCTTATATTTTAGAGACGAACACGCTTCCGGGTATGACACCGCTCAGCTTGTTCCCGGACAGCGCCCGGGCCGTCGGGATCTCGTACGGTGAGCTGTTAGAGCGATTCATCGAACTGGCACTAGAAAAGTAAGAAGGGAATTAATCTGTACCCCTTGTAAAGGACATTAATAAAAAAACTTATGCTGATTCAAGGAGATGATTCCTGTACTGTACGGGAGTCATCTTTTTCATGTTCCATTGATAACGATGATGGTTGTAATAGTTAATGGTTTTTCGGATTTCACGCTGTAGTGAATCGAACGTGGTACAGGCCTTTAACTCGACGATATCCTTGAAATGTCCAAAGAATGATTCCTGGACAGCGTTATCCCAACAGTTGCCCCGTCGGGACATGGATTGACCTAGCTTCATACGCTTCACCTCTTTCTGATAGGTCGGGCTCGTGTAGTGCCCTCCTTGATCTGAATGGATGAATGCGTCCTTGTCCAAGCGAATCCTCCGGTTCTTCCGTAAACGCTTCAACGTATCCAATACAATGTCGAGATTGATGTTCTCAGAGAGTTGATGCGCCAGTACCTCATTGGTCGAACCGTCCACGATGGTCGAAAGATAGGCTCGCTTACCGTTCCCGTAAAATATGTAGGTGATATCGGTGAGAAGCACCTTGTAGGGAGTGCCCTGTTTGAATTCGCGTTTGAGGCGATTCGGCACCACCCGGTGCTCGGCCGTCGCCTTAATGAGCCGTTTGTATGGCTTCGCCTTGCGGATTGGACACACGATGTTGTATTTCCGCATGATACGTCGGATACACTTCAGGTTCATCGTCACACCGAAATGACCAGACAGCACCATCTTGATCTGCCTAGCACCCTTCTTGCGCTTCTTGAAGTGGAACGCCTTCAGAACGAGGTCACGAAGAGCCACGTCTTTCGATTCGCGCTCCTGTCTGGTCTGTCTCCTCCGTTCCGAGAAATAGGCGTGGTATCCCTGACGTGACACCCCGGCCACCTGGCAGAGATGGCTGACCATCCCCTTCATTTTGTGCTTGATGATGACACCTTGAATCAGCTCATACTTTTGCGATGCGTTAAGTCCAGCTTTCCTCTCCCTTCCGCCAGGCGGATCTCCTTTAATAGTTCGACCTCTGCTTTCAACAGTTTGTTTTCGGCCTCGAGCTTCGCGTACCGTTCTTCTGTCGACAGCTCTTTATCTCTCCAACGTCCTGAATTACTTGATCGTGTATCGCGCAGCCCCATTACCCCATCTTTTCGGTAAGCTCGTGTCCAACGATTTTTACAAGAACTCATACGCCGTTCACCGAGTACCTCCACATCGAATCCACATCCCCGGAAGATTTCCACAGGGAACTTTCCTTCCAACGTCTGTGCTATAAAAAGTTCCTTAAACTCATCGGTATACGTGATCCCTTTCGGGCTCACAGATTTAACGTAAGGATTTGCGGCTAGCGCATCTATTTCTTTTGACGTAAATATCTTCTTCGACACTCGAATTCACTCCCAATATGATTTAGTCCAGTGTACACAAAAACCCTGAGCAGTAGACTTTTTTTTAGTGTCTACTACTCAGGGTACAGTTTAAATTCCCCCTTCTTTTTTCATTTTAGAAAACGCTTTCATTATTTTTGTAAAAGCCTTTCAAATTGGGCGCGTATCAGCTATACTTTTAAACGAATACGAGGTTGATTCTTGGGGGAGAATTGACAATTTAGGGGAGGAAACCTTCATGATTACGGATCAAGAAAAAGGTCATCAAAAACGAAAAAACATCCTTGAATCGACACAAGAAGTGATACACGAGGCGCTTGATAAGCTCGGGTATCCAGAAGAGATGTATGAGCTCTTGAAAGAGCCACTTCGGATGTTGACCGTCCGCATCCCGGTACGTATGGATGACGGATCGACAAAGATTTTCACAGGATACCGGGCGCAACATAATGACGCGGTCGGACCGACGAAAGGTGGGATTCGCTTCCACCCGAGCGTGACGGAGGTCGAAGTGAAGGCGTTGTCGGTCTGGATGAGCTTGAAGGCCGGAATTGTCGACCTTCCATACGGTGGCGGTAAAGGTGGGATCGTCTGTGATCCGCGTGAGATGAGTTTCCGTGAAATCGAACGATTGAGCCGGGGTTATGTCCGAGCCATCAGTCAAATCGTCGGACCGACGAAAGATATCCCAGCGCCGGACGTGTTCACGAACTCGCAAATCATGGCGTGGATGATGGATGAGTATAGCCGCATCGATGAATTCAATTCGCCGGGCTTCATCACTGGTAAACCGCTCGTGCTCGGTGGCTCGCATGGACGTGAGACGGCGACGGCAAAAGGTGTCGCCATCATGATCCGGGAAGCGGCGCTGCGCCGTGGAATCGAATTGAAAGGGGCACGTGTCGTCGTCCAAGGGTTCGGGAATGCTGGTAGCTTCTTGTCGAAGTTCATGCATGACGCCGGGGCGAAAGTGATCGCCGTCAGCGATGCATATGGTGCGATCCACGATGAGAACGGGCTCGATATCCCGTATCTTCTCGATCGTCGAGATTCGTTCGGGACGATCTCGACGCTCTTCAAGAACACGATCTCGAACAAAGAAATGTTAGAACTCGACTGCGACATCTTGGTCCCGGCCGCGATCGAGAACCAAATCACCGAAGACAACGCCGACAACATCAAGGCGTCCATCGTCGTCGAGGCCGCCAACGGACCGACGACGAACGAAGCGACCCGCATCTTGACAGAGCGCGGCATCCTGCTTGTCCCGGATGTGCTCGCTTCGAGCGGTGGGGTAACCGTCTCGTATTTCGAATGGGTTCAAAACAACCAAGGATACTATTGGACGGAAGAGGAAGTGGAAGAGAAGCTTGAGAAAGTGCTCGTTCACTCGTTCAATACGGTGTATAACACGTCATCGGCCCGTAAAGTCGACATGCGTCTCGCCGCCTATATGGTCGGTGTACGCAAGATGGCGGAAGCATCGCGTTTTCGCGGTTGGGTATAATTAAACAGCAAAAAGAGGGAGAACCTGGCGCCAGGTTCTCCCTCTTTTTGTCGATTACGTGGTCACACCGTTACGCTCCCGAAGCGTCTCGGCGATCGCTTGGCCATGGAAGCGGCCGTTCTCGATAAAGATTTTATTGGCATCATTTCCGGCGGCGACGACACCGGCGATGAACAAGCCGTCGACGTTCGTCTCGAACGTCGTCTCGTCAAACGAGGGCACACCGGTCTCCTCATCGACTTGGACCCCGGCATCAGCGAACAGCCCATGGTCGGGCAAGTAGCCTGTCATGGCGAGGACGTGGTCGGTCTCGAGCCGCTGTTCTTCACCGTACTGACGATAGACGACGTGATGCGGTTCGATCCGAACGATCTCCGCTTCGAGCTCGAGTCGCACTTTGTCATGACGGACGAGCGAGTCGAACGTCGGCAGGACCCACGGTTTGACGGACGGACTGTAGCCGTCCCCGCGATAGAGTACCGTGACGTGGGCGCCGGCCTTCTCGAGCTCGATGGCCGCGTCGACCGCGGAGTTCTTTCCGCCGATGACCGTCACACGTTGTCGGTAAAACGGATGCGCCTCTTTGAAGTAATGCGTGACGTGCGGCAACTCTTCACCTGGGACGTCCAACGTACGAGGACGGCCATAATACCCAGTGGCTAAGATGACATAATCGGCCTGGCGTTCTTTGACGCCGTCGCGGTCATGGCGTGACCGAACGATGAACCCGTCCTCGGAACGCGTGACCGTTTCGACCGTCTCAAACGGTTGGACGTCGAGACCAGTCCGGCTGACGACTTCCCGATAGTAGACGAGCGCGTCTTGACGACGCGGTTTCAAATCTTTACAGATAAACGGGATATCCCCGATTTCGAGCAAGCTGGCAGAAGAGAAAAACGTTTGATGGGTCGGATACCGATAGATGGCATCGACGATATTGCCGCGCTCGATGACCGTGCACGAGATGCCGATCCGTTCTAATTCGATCGCAGCCGACAGCCCACATGGTCCGGCGCCGACGACGATAGCATGTTTATTCAATGAAATCACCTCATCCCTCATTGTATGGAAGGACGAAACGGTTGGCAAGCCGCCAACTCACTGTTGGAAGCTGAAGCTATGTTCCATGACCGCTTGGGACGAACACGCCTCGAGCTCGACAAGGAGGCGAAGTCTCGCTTTTTGTGAGTTCAGACCGTTCGAGAAGATGATGCCCATCTCTTTCAGTTGCTGGCCGCCGCCGACGTAGCCGTACACGTCTTGCACGATTCCGTTGAAACAACGGCTGACGATGACGACCGGCATGCGTTCGACGAGCATCTCGAGCGCGGGGACGATTGACGGTGGGACATTCCCTTGCCCGAGTACTTCAAGGACGAGCCCGTCATAGCCGAGCGCGAGCACCGCCTCGAGCAGGTCCGGCTCCATCCCGGCGACGACTTTCAGCACCGCGACCCGTTTCGTAATCGATGGAATCATTTTCGGTTGTTTTGTCGTCGGCTGACTGTAAATGAGGACGTGATCTTTCGTCACCATACCGACGTTGCCGAAGTGGACCGATTTGAACGTGTCGACCGAGGACGTGTGCGTCTTCGTGACGTTGAACGCGGAGTGGATTTCACCGTTGAAGACGACGAGCACGCCTTTGCCGCGTGCCACATCACTTTGGGCGACCCGAAGCGCCGTGATGAGATTGAATTCGCCGTCCGAGCCGACCTCGTTTGACGAGCGCATCGCTCCGGTCAACACGATCGGTACCGGTGCACCAAGCGTGATTTGTAAGAAGTAGGCCGTCTCTTCGAGTGTGTCGGTCCCGTGAGTGATGACGACCCCATCGTATGTGTCTTGTGTCAGTTGTTGATTGATGAACTGGGCGAGCTCGAGCATTTTCTCGGGCGTCATGTGCGGCGACGGGATGTTCGAGAAATGTTTCGTTGTGATATTCGCGATGTCCGTCGCTTTCGGTAACGTCGCGTCGATCGGATTGACTTCGCTCGGCATGACATGTCCCGACCCCGATTGAGACATGGCGATTGTGCCGCCAGTGTGGATCAGTAATAAATGGTTCATAAACAGACCTCCAACTTTTTTGTTCGTTTCTTCCAATTTCTAGTCGCGACCTACTTTTTCTTTCCTCTATTTCAGTGTATGCTTAACGTGAGAAAGGAGAGATGCATCATGATTGCAATCGCCTTGTCTGCGGTTGCGCCAGGGTTCGCCCTTCTTTCCTACTTCTATCTCCGGCATGAATTGGAAGCGGAACCGCTCGGCTATGTGATCCGTTCGTTCATCGCCGGGGCCATTCTCGTCTTTCCGATCATGTTCGTGCAGTATGCGTTCGTGGAAGAAGGGGTGCTCGTGGGCCCGTTTTGGAAGGCGTTCGTGGCCACCGCGCTATTAGAAGAGTTTTTTAAGTGGTTCATGATTTATTATACAATATACATACATAAAGTCTTTGATGATTACTACGACGGGATTCTCTATGCGGTCGCCTGCTCACTCGGCTTTGCCACGTTAGAGAATTTTCTATATTTATGGGTGTACGACTCGATTGAAATCGCCATTTGGCGTGCTGTGTTGCCGGTGAGCGGCCACGCGCTGTTCGCCGTCGTCATGGGGTTTTGTCTCGGCCGTGCCAAACATTCCAACCACGAGCGGTTTTGGCTGTTCACCGCTGTCATGGCGGCGACATTGTTGCATGGCATGTTCGACTATATCTTGCTCGTCGAACCGATGAACAAAGTGCCGGCTGTCGTCTACATCGTCGTTCTTTGGATGGTCGCGCTTTTGCTCGTGCGGACCGCCAATCGCTCCAACCATCGCCAGTACAAATAGAATAAAAGGGGAATCGTTTCATGTTAAAAGTAGGACAAGAGTTACGGGTAGAAGTCGAAGGGAGAAAAGAAGGAAAGACAAAAATCGCGGCTATCAACGACCAAGTCGTCTGGATTGAGTCCCCGAGTGAGACGGATACCTTAAAGACGTTTTTCTTGCACGAAGACGAATCGATGCGTGTCTATTTCTTCGTAGGAGAAGAGCAGCTCTATGCGTTTGATACGGTCGTAACGAGACGGGTGAGCGATGCGCAACTGACGCTTCGCTATGCATTCCCGATGCCGGATGAAAAGAAAATCAAGCGCGTGCAGCGCCGTGAATATTTACGTGTCCCTGAAATGATCAATGTGACCGTATCCGCCGAGGACGGCCAGGCGTTCCCATCGTTTGAGACGACGTCGCTCGACGTGTCGGCCGGCGGTATGCGCATCATCTCCAATCGAGCCCCGGTCGCGGTCGACGAGGCCATCATCGTCACGTTCCATATTAATGATGACCGGGGCGTGCTGCAGACGTTCCGCGTCAAGAGCCGCCTCGTACGGATTCACGAACAGGCGGCGAAACAAGAGTTGTCGCTTCGTTTCGAAGAATTATCGCACCGGGACCAGGAAACGATTTTACGTTATTGCTTCCGGGCCCAGCTCGAAGCGAGAAAACGGACGGGCTCTGTATTTTCTTCACGTTAAAAAACTGGTATGATGTTCTCGGAACAAATGACCGAGAGGAGGCGGGTATCGGGATGAGCCGATACCCAATTTTTATGAATAAACCGTTACAGATTGCATTAGATGGACCGGCCGGAGCCGGGAAGAGTACGATCGCGAAAACGCTCGCTAAAAAACTAGGGTATGTCTATATCGATACGGGTGCGATTTATCGTGCCGTCACGTATCGTGCCCTCAGAGACGGGGTCGGTCTCGAAGACGGGCCGAAACTCGCCGAGATGATCGGCAACATGGATTTACGGCTCGTCCCGTCCGAGAACGGACAACGTGTGTTCGACGGCGCCGACGAAGTGACCGACGTCATCCGGACGAGCGAAGTGACGAACAACGTCAGTTTCGTCGCACGCCAGCCGGAAGTACGGGCTGCCCTCATGGATTTACAGCGCGACCTCGCGAGTAAAGGCGGAATCGTCATGGACGGCCGCGATATCGGGACCCACGTTTTGCCGTCAGCCGATTTGAAAGTGTTCATGACGGCGACGGTCGAAGAACGGGCCCGCCGTCGCCACGAAGAGAACGTGGCGAAAGGGTTGCCGAGCGACCTCGGACAGTTACAGCTTGAGATTGCCCTCCGCGACAAGCGCGACTCGGAACGAGAGGTCGCTCCGCTTCGCCAAGCGGACGACGCGCACTATCTCGACACGACCGAGTTGTCGATCGACGGGGTCGTCGAGGCGATCGAGCAATTGATGAAGCAGGTGATTGAACGATGAGACCACTCAACAATGGGCCGTTCGGCATGTATCGTCTCGCGGTGGGCGTCGTCAATATCATTCGCCGGTTGAGTTTCCGCGTCGAATATATCGGACGGGAAAACGTCCCGCTCGACGGGTCGATGATCGTCTGTTCAAACCATCAATCGAACTGGGACCCGGTACTTCTCGCCGGGGCGATGCCGAAACAACGCCAGCTCCGCTTCTTTGCGAAGAAAGAGTTGTTTGAAGTCCCGGTATTGAAACATATCTTGAACCGCGCTGGTCAAATCCCTGTGTCACGCGGAGAAGGCGACCGCCAGGCACTCCGTGTCGTCTTGCAAAAGTTGAAGGAAGACGAGGTCATCTCGATCTTTCCGGAAGGGACACGCTCGAAAGACGGGACGCTCGGAAAAGCCCAGGCCGGAGTCGGGTTCTTTGCGCTCCGCTCGGACGCGTCGGTGCTTCCGGTAGCCATCATCGGCACATATAAGTTCCGTTCGAAGCTTAAAGTCGTGATCGGCAAGCCAGTCGACTTGAGCGGGCTAAAAGCGGAGAAGGCGAGTGCTCAAAACGCGGCCGATTTGATTATGGCGACGATCGGTGATTTGTACATGCAGCATTCACGGAACGTTCGTTAATTTCAGGTTTAATCTCGCGCCAGGAAAGGAACTAACCTGATAACACCTTGACAAATCTTTCGAATTATAAGAAGTTTATACTAGGTGTAAGCGCCTTAGGGCGTTCCTTTTTGTACTCATCGTGAGGGGGTAGTGTTGGAATGGTCGAAGAAATGAAAGATATGCCTGATTTTGAGATTAATCGAGGTCAAATTGTGACCGGTACTGTCGTCAAAATCGAGGACAAACAAGCATTGATCGATATCGGTTATAAGACCGAGGCAATTTTACCAATCAGCGAAGTATCAAGCATGCATTTAGACGATTTAAACGAATCACTCCATGTTAACGACGAAATCCGTGTCAAAGTGAAAAAGGTCACGGACGAAGAGGTGGTCGTTTCGAAGAAAGACGTGGATGCCGAGGCAGCTTGGGATCAAATCGTCGAGAAATTCGAATCTGGCGAAGTGTTCGAGGTCATGGTAAAAGACAAGGTCAAAGGTGGTCTTGTCGTTGACATCGGTATCCGTGGATTTATCCCGGCTTCGCTCGTAGAAAACCACTTTGTCGAAGACTTCTCATCCTACTTGAATAAACCGATTACGGTTAAAGTCGTCGAGATTGACCGCGAGAAAAATCGCGTCATCTTGTCGCATAAAGCGGTTGCTGAAGCTGAAATGAGCGCGAAGAAAGCGGAGACGCTCGAATCGCTCGAGGTCGGTCAAATCATCGAAGGGACGGTTCAACGTCTCACTGATTTCGGTGCATTCGTCGATATCGGCGGCGTCGACGGACTCGTCCACATTTCGGAAATGGCCCATAGCCGGGTAGAGAAACCGAGCGATGTTGTCACTGAAGGAGACAAAGTCAAAGTGAAAGTGCTTGGACTTGACCTCGACAACGAGAAAGTGAAGTTGTCGATCAAAGAGACGCAACCTGGACCGTGGGAATCGGTGGAAGGTAAAATTCAACCGGGCGACGTGATCGACGGGAAAGTCAAACGTCTCGTGACGTTCGGTGCTTTCGTCGAAGTCGCGCCGCAAGTCGAAGGTTTGCTGCACATTTCGCAGATTGCGAACCGACACATCGCGACGCCGTCTGAAGTGTTGTCAGAAGGCCAAGACGTGAAAGTGAAAGTGCTCGATGTCCATCTTGATGAGAAGAAAATCTCACTCTCGATGCGTGCGCTCGAGTCGAGTGATTCGACGCGTGAAGACGCGGACCAATCGCTGCTTGACGAGTATAGTGACCAAGGAGGGTTCTCTGTCTCTGAATTGACAGGAGAAGAGACCTCGGACGATTCTAAATAAGACGGTCGTTCAAGCGGGAGCCAGACTCCCGCTTCTTTTTGTATGGTCACGGAAATAGCGCTGTGATATGATAGTACAGTTGCAATTAGAAACGATCAGTTATTGAATGAAAGTTAGAGAGGTGTTTATATGGGAATTCCAGCAGTGGCCATCGTAGGCCGCCCGAATATTGGGAAATCCACGATTTTTAACCGGATTATCGGAGATCGCGTGTCGATCGTCGATGATAAACCGGGGGTAACACGCGACCGCATTTATGGGACGGGTGAGTGGTTGAACCGTAAGTTTCATTTAATCGATACAGGCGGGATCGAGGTCGGTGATGAGCCGCTTCTCGTTCAAATGCGCCACCAGGCTGAGCTTGCGATCGATGAGGCGGACGTTATCATTTTCATGGTGAACGGACGCGAAGGCATTACAGCGGCAGACGAAGAAGTGGCGAACTTGTTGTTCCGTTCGAACAAACCGATCGTCCTCGCCGTCAACAAAGTCGATAACTTCGAGATGCGCGAACTCATGTATGAGTTCTATTCGCTCGGATTCGGCGATCCGTTCCCGATTTCGGGGACACACGGACTCGGGCTTGGAGACTTGCTCGACAAAGTTCTCGATTTGGCGCCAGATAAAGATGACTATGAATACAATGAAGAAGTCATCCAGTTTTCGCTCATCGGACGTCCGAACGTTGGGAAATCGAGCTTGACGAATGCGATTCTCGGTGAAGAACGCGTCATCGTCTCGGATATCGCGGGGACGACTCGTGATGCGATCGATACACCGTTCACACGGGATGGGCAAGAGTACGTCATCATCGATACGGCCGGTATGCGTAAACGCGGAAAAGTGTATGAATCAACCGAGCGTTATAGCGTCATGCGTGCCCAAAAGGCAATCGAACGTTCGAACGTAGTCCTCGTCGTCATCGACGGCGAAGAAGGCATCATCGAGCAAGACAAACGCGTCGCCGGCCTCGCCCACGAAGCGGGGAAAGCCATCGTGCTCGTCGTCAACAAGTGGGATGCCGTCGACAAAGACGATAAGACGATGAAGAAGATGGAAGAGAAGATTCGTAAAGAGTTCTTGTTCCTCGACTACGCGCCGATCGTATTTTTGTCGGCTCTCACGTCGAAACGTCTTCAGACGTTGCTTCCGGTCATCAAGGAAGTGGCCGAGTCGCACCGTCGTCGGATCTCGACGAGCGTGTTGAACGACGTCATTGTCGACGCGGTCGCGATGAACCCGACACCGACGGACAAAGGACAGCGACTCAAGATCAACTACGCGACGCAAGTGGCCATCGAGCCGCCGACGTTCGTGTTGTTCGTCAACGACCCAGAGTTGCTTCACTTCTCGTACAAACGTTATCTAGACAACCAGATTCGCCGCGCATTTGACTTCACTGGTACACCGATTCATATCGTGGCGCGTCAGAAAAACTAGTAATGGGGGTGCCTTCTATGGCAAAAGTTGCTGTCATCGGCGCAGGGAGCTGGGGAACGGCGTTATCACTCGTCCTCGCTGACAACGGACACGACGTCCTGCTTTATGGACGTGAAGAAGAGCATGTGCATGAAATCAATACCGACCACACGAATTCGACGTATTTGAAAGATGCGCCGTTACCGACCTCGATTCGAGCGACGACGGACTTGGCAGAAGCGGTCGCCGGCCGCTCCATCGTGTTCCTCGTCGTCCCGAGCTCGGCGATTCGTCCGGTGTCTCGTGAGTTGAACGCACTTCTCACAGAGCCGGCCGTTCTTGTCCACGCCGCTAAAGGGATCGAACCGAAGACGCACAAACGTCTGTCGGAGATCATCGCCGAAGAAATCGATCCGGCGAAACGCCGGGCCATCGGTGTTTTGACCGGCCCGACCCACGCGGAAGAAGTGGCGGTCCGTAAATTGACGACCATCACGATCGCCTGCGAGGATTTGGATGTGGCCGATGAGATTCAAGAGTTGCTCACGAACGATCAGTTCCGGGTGTATTTGAACTCGGACGTCATCGGAGCGGAGTATGGTGGTGCCCTTAAAAACATCATCGCGCTCGCTGCGGGGATGACGGACGGCCTCGGTTACGGCGATAATGCCAAAGCGGCCCTCATGACGCGCGGGATCGTTGAAATCGCGCGACTCGGGGTCAAACTCGGTGCCAACCCGGCCTCGTTCTCGGGATTGACCGGGATTGGGGATTTAATCGTCACGGCCACGTCCCAGCATAGCCGTAACTGGCGTGCCGGGAACGCGATCGGCCGTGGTGAAAAACTCGAGGACGTGCTCGGTCATATGGGAATGGTCGTCGAAGGTGTTCGTGCCTGTGAGGCGGCGCATACGCTCGCTCGGGAAGCCGGTGTCGAGATGCCGATCACGGAAGCCCTTTACAACGTATTGTTCGAAGGCAAGAGCCCGCATGATGAAGTACAAAAGTTAATGAGACGCCCGCAAAAGCATGAGATGGAAGAAGTATTCCATTTCGAAGGCGGCGAAGAGCAAAGGGACTGACGTTTTCGTTCAGTTCCTTTGTTTTTTTTGCTACACTTATGTACGGAGAAAGAATTAAAGAGAAAGTCGAGGGGATAGACGTGACACCGTCACTCATCAAGATGTGGATTTCATTTGCGGGGATTGGAGCGTTTGCCATCGCCGCGCTTATGGTGGCAATCAGCCATACGAAGCTATCGGGATGGTTCGCGGCGCTCGTCCGCGTCATCGCATTCGTCATATTTTTATTTGGAACGATCATCATGATTTATGTGGTCGCTTCAGGACCGACAGGAGGATAACACGTGAAACGGATTTTGTTGGTCGCTAGTCTTTTGGCGGCGACCGTGCTCAGTGGATGTATGTTCCCGGACTCGAACCGGGTCGATAACGTGCCGTATGAAGATCAATTGACATCGGTCCAGACGGCCGTTGATTCGTTCAAAGAGACGACCGGTGTCTTGCCAATCAAAACGAAACCGGCTGAAACGCCTCTCATGGAGCGTTACCCGATCGAATTCGCCCGTCTCGTGCCTGGTTATTTGGCCGATCCGCCGGTGAACAGTTTCGAAGGGGGCGGCTTGTTCTTATATGTCCTTGTCGACGCCGAGACCGACCCTACCGTCAAGCTCATTGATTTGCGCGTGACCGAACGGTTGCAAACATTACAGACGAACATTAACGCCTTTCGGGCCAAAGAAGGGAAATTTCCGTTTGACGGGTCGGTCGGCAAGAATCAATTCACGATCGATTATGATCTCATCTTCGTCTCAGAAGAACCGACGGTCCCGAGTCCATACACCGATACCGAGTTGCCAATCTATGTCGACGGGACCGGGCAATTATTTGTCGATTACCGGACCGACCTTGAAGCCGCCCTTGAGAACACGGATGTAGAGCCGAAAGTCGGGGAAGACATTCGGTATTTGCTCTATAATGACTCCCCGTTCGCCCCTGCTTATTCGCAAGGGTACACGATTAATGAACAAGGTGAGGTCGAGTTTTTAAACAACTGATCGTCGGAACGGGTCGAATATGGGCTTTTCACTTAAAAAATGTTGTCATATCAACGTTTGTACGATATGATTAATCCCGTAAACTCCCTGTGAGAGGAGGTGAATCGTGATGAACAAAACTGAATTGATCCAAGCAGTTGCGGAGAAAGCCAACGTTTCGAAAAAAGAAGCTACACAAGTTGTAGAAGCTACATTCGAATCTATCACTGAAGCACTCCAAAACGGTGATAAAATTCAATTGATCGGTTTTGGTACTTTTGAAGTTCGTGAACGTGCTGCCCGTAAAGGCCGTAACCCACGTACGAAAGAAGATATCGAAATCCCGGCGAGCAAAGTTCCTGCCTTCAAAGCAGGTAAAGCGCTCAAAGATGCGGTCAAATAATGTGCAATACATAAGTCGCCGAAAGGCGGCTTTTTTTGTGGTGGAAAGCGAGTTCACATGGCGTGAATGTGACAAAAATGTGCTATACTATGTCAGAATGACAACGAAGAGGACGAGGGGGAATAGCATGGAACAGATGACATACGAAACCGTTGTCACCGACCTTGCTCGTCAAATCGAAGAACGCATGACCCATCCGTATTTGACGAGACACGAGATTGTACCCGCAGTCGACATGCCTTTACTTCGTTGGATGGTCGAGATGATTGAAATCGAATCGAATCAACAACGTCAGCTCGTGCTTGCGACGTATTTTGCGCACCAAGCGCTCGAACTGCACGATCAAGTAAAGGATAGTCCGAACGGATCGCTCGAGCGGCAATTGAAAGTGCTCGCCGGCGATTATGCCTCGGCTCAATTTTATAAAATTCTGGCCCTGTTTCCTGCCGATTATAGCAATTGCTTCGGCCGGACGGTCCAGCTCGTCAATGGGGCGAAATGTACACTTGCGTTAGACGCAGACGTACCTGTCACGACGTGGATGGAAGCGAACTTCGGATTGATCAAAACGTTTTCTGAAGTGATCGGTCAGGCTTACTTGACCGCATACGGAAAAACGATCATCGAACGAAAGGCGGCGGAACTGCGCCAAGAACAACGAGAACAGCTATCGACGCTCCTGGCGCACGCTGTCGCTTAGAACGGAAAGGATGTTACGTATTGCAACCGAAAGAAAAAGAGCAAAAAGTATATGACGTGTTTCAATCAATCTCACCGAGCTACGATACGATGAACTCGATCATCAGCTTCCGTTTGCATAAATGGTGGCGCAAAGCGACAATGCGTCGCATGCAAGTGTTCCCAGGGGCTAAATGTCTCGACGTCTGTTGCGGGACGGCTGATTGGACGATTCAACTCGCCGAGGCGGCCGGGAATACCGGTGTCGTCAAAGGTCTAGATTTCTCCGAGAACATGCTCGCGGTCGGACAAGAGAAAGTGGAAGAATATCCGACAATCGAACTCATCCATGGTAACGCGATGGCATTGCCGTTCGGCGATCACTCGTTCGACTATGTGACGATCGGTTTTGGTCTTCGCAACGTCCCGGACTATATGACGGTGCTCCGTGAGATGCACCGGGTGTTGAAGCCGGGTGGGACGGTCGTCTGTCTCGAGACGAGCCAACCGACGGCACCGCTCTTCAGCGAGCTATATCGATTTTACTTTGGGTCGGTCATGCCACTGTTCGGTAAAGTGTTTGCCGGCTCGTATGATCAATATAAGTGGCTCCAAGAATCGACCGATCAATTCCCGGACCGGTTGACACTAAAACGGATGTTTGAGACGGCAGGATTCGAACAAGTCGAAGTGAAGGCGTTCTCCGGCGGTGCGTGTGCCATGCACTTAGGAAAGAAGTGGTGACCGATGTCTTTGAAGCGACTTTATCGCCACATGAACCGAGAGATTGAACAGATTGACCGGTTCTTGTCGACGCGAGTCCAAACCGATCATCCGGTCATCGAAGCGGCTTCGAAACAACTGTTAGACGCGGGCGGGAAGCGGATTCGGCCGGCGTTCGTCCTGCTTAGCGCCGGATTCGGACAGACGAAAGACATCCGATTGACGAAAGTGGCGGCGAGTCTAGAATTGATTCATATGGCCTCGCTCGTTCATGACGACGTCATCGATGACGCCACATTGCGCCGCGGCAAACCGACCGTCATGGAACGTTACGATGAACGGGTCGCGATGTACACCGGTAATACGTTGTTCGGTGAAGCGATTCGGCTCGTCTCTGAGATCGATTCCCCAGACGTGATGCAAATCATGGCTGAAACGATGGAACTGATCTGTGTCGGGGAGATCAATCAAATCCAAGATCAATATGACTGGGCCCAGTCTCCGAAACGATATCTCGACCGCATCGCCCGCAAGACGGCGCTGTTGATCGAGACGAGTTGTGCGGCTGGTGCCGTCGTCTCGGGAGCCTCTCCTGACGTTGTCAAACAGCTGCGGTTGTTCGGCTATGATATCGGGATGGCGTTTCAAATGACGGACGACTTGCTCGACTTCACCGCAAAAAGTTTCCAACTCGGAAAACCGGTCGGTGAAGATTTGAAACACGGCCATAAAACGCTACCGCTCTTCTATTCAGCGGAAAATCCGGAATTTTTCGATCGGTTGCAACAAGTCAGTCATTCGTCTGATTATGCTTTGACGCACACGCTCGTTCGTGAAGTGCAACGCAACGGGACGCTCGAGCGGAGCCAACGGACGATCGACCGTTATGTGAACCGGGCGATCCGACGTCTTGACGGGTTACCGGACGTGGTCGACAAACGCTCCCTCATCGAGATTGCCGAGTACATCGGGAAACGAAAATGGTAATCGGCACCTTGTAAACCCTTTCAATAATGGTGATGACCGTGTAAACTAATAACGTACATGGTACACAGATCGATTTAGGGGGATTAGGGAAATGGAAAAAACATTTTTAATGGTGAAACCGGATGGCGTGAAACGTGGATTGATTGGGGAAATCATCTCGCGCTTCGAACAAAAAGGCTATACGTTGAATCGTCTTGAATTGTTGACACCATCAGTGGAAGTTGCACAATCGCATTATGCGGAACATAAGGAAAAGCCGTTCTTTGGAGAGCTAGTCGACTTTTTAACGTCTGGTCCTGTTGTGGCGATGGAATGGGAAGGCGAGAATATCGTCGCCGTCTCTCGGTTGATGATCGGGAAGACGAACCCGCTTGACGCACAACCTGGAACGATTCGTGGCGACTTGGCCTCGACGATGTCACAAAACGTCATCCATGGTTCAGATAGCGTGGAGAGCGCAGAGCGTGAATTGTCACTCTGGTTCGCCACTGAAGCATCACACGTTTGATGACGATAAAAGGGACGGGGGCCTCCTGTCCCTTTTTATATTGGGATTGAAGCGCTCTCACTCGTTTTGGCACGACATGATCTAGGAGAAGAGAAAGAATTGAGGTTGGAACTGGTGATAAATGATTATGCCATCTTCGTTAAAAAGTTTTATTTGAAGTCAGGGATCGACTTGAATTTATATAAAGAGGCTCAGATGAAGCGGCGGATGATCGCGCTTCGTGAGAAGAAAGGGTATGCCACGTTCATCGAGTATTTCAAAGCGATGGAAGCGGATCGAGGATTGTACGATGAATTTTTAGACCGCATGACGATTAACGTGAGCGAGTTTTATCGGAACCCCGTCCGCTGGCAGCAGCTCGAGACGGATATCTTACCCGAGCTCATCCGAAAAAGCCAAGGCAAATTGCGTGTCTGGAGCGCGGCCTGTTCGACCGGAGAAGAGCCGTACTCGTTAGCGATGCTATTATCGAAACATTTGTCACCCGCCCAGTTCACGATCATGGCGACGGACCTAGATGATGTGGTGATCGAAAAAGCGAAGCAAGGCAAGTACCATGAGCGGGCGCTCGTCGACTTGCCCCCTGATTTTCGGCAGCGTTATTTCACTCGCCGTGGGGACGACTATTACATCACAGAAGACATCAAGAAGTTGGTGACGTTTAAAAAACATAACTTGTTGGCCGACGTTTACGAGCGGAATTTTGATTTGATCGTCTGTCGCAACGTCTTGATTTATTTCACCGAGGAAGCGAAAGAGAAAGTTTATAAATCATTCCACCGTTCGCTTCGCCCGGGTGGGATCCTTTTCGTCGGGGGCACGGAGCAAATCTTTCAACCGAAACGGTATGGCTACAAGATGAAACAAAGTTTCTTCTACGAAAAATTTGAAGAGTGAGGTGGCGCACATGCGTTATTTGACGGCAGGAGAATCGCACGGTCCCGGACTCTCGATCATCATCGAGGGTGTGCCGGCCGGGCTTGAAGTCGACGTGCAGGCAATCAATGACGAGCTTGCCAAACGGCAATCGGGTTATGGTCGTGGCCGTCGCATGCAAATTGAATCAGACCGAATCGAGGTGAGGGCCGGTATTCGTCACGGGGTGACGACAGGGGCCCCTATTTCGTTTTGGATCGAGAACAAGGACCATACTCATTGGCGGAACGTCATGCAGGCCGAACCGGTCGACGCGGATGTTGAAATCAAGCGTCGCGTCGTCCGGCCACGGCCGGGTCATGCCGACCTCGTCGGCGGACTGAAGTATGACCATCGCGACCTGCGAGACGTGCTCGAACGTTCGAGCGCTCGAGAGACGGCGGCCCGTGTCGCTGTCGGGGCACTCAGCAAGCAACTGCTCGCTGCGGTCGGCATGTCACTCGTGAGCTATGTCAAAGTGATCGGCGGTGTCACGGCCGAGACATCATACGAGTCGCTCGACACGTTACACGCCGCGATTGAGGCGTCGCCGGTCCGGACGATGGATGAGGCGGCAGGTCAGGCGATGATGAATCGAATCGACGAGGCGAAAGCTGCCGGTGATTCGCTCGGCGGTGTCGTCTGTACGGAAGTGCATGGCGTCATCCCAGGCCTCGGGTCGTATGTCCAATACGACCGAAAACTCGACGCGGCCATCGCCCGAGCCGTCATGAGCGTCAACGCGATTAAAGGGGTCGCGTTCGGGGATGGGTTCGAGATGGCGTATCGACCAGGCTCTGAAGTCATGGACCCGATCGCCTATGGCCCGGACGGTTATACGCGGCTGAGCAACCATCTCGGTGGCTTCGAAGGCGGGATGACGACGGGCATGCCGATCGTCTGTACGGCTGTGATGAAGCCAATCCCGACGCTATATAAACCGCTCCAATCCGTCGATATCGATACGAAAGAACCGTTTCTCGCACAAATCGAACGGAGTGACGCCTGTGCCGTCCCGGCCGCCTCGCTCGTCGTCGAGGCCGTCGTCGCGTTTGAGCTCGCCCGCGAGTTATGCGAGACGTTCGGACATGACACGGTCAACCGGATCCAGTCACGTGTCGCCGCATACCGAGAGGAGATTCGGACGTGGTGACGCTCCATGTGAACGCCTCGACCCCGTACGACGTCACAATTGAACGAGGGGACGCCTGGCTCGACCGCGTCCCTTACTTCTCGTGCTCCACCGTCTGGGTGGTCACAGATGAGACGGTCGACCGGTTGCACGGAAGTGAGTTCCGGGACCGGCTCGAGCATAAACATCGGAACGTCGTCTGGTCGATCGTCCGCCCAGGTGACGGCTCGAAGTCGCTCGACACGATCGAACGGCTCGTCACGGACGGATTGACGGGCGGTTGTGACCGGGATACGCTCGTCGTGGCATTCGGAGGTGGCATGGTCGGGGATTTAGCCGGCTTTTTAGCGAGCGTCTATATGCGCGGTGTGCGTTACATACAAGTGCCGACGACGATTCTCGCGCATGACTCGGCCGTCGGCGGGAAAGTGGCGGTGAACCATCCGTTCGCGAAAAATGCGATCGGTGCCTTCTATCAACCGGCGGGCGTCCACTATAACGTGGACCGTCTCGAGACGTTGTCCGCGCGGGACGTCTTGAGCGGGCTCGGTGAATTGATTAAGCACGCCTATCTGTCACGTTACGTCCTCGGTCACTCGTTTGAGACCGAGTTGTTCACAGCTTTGGCACAAGGGCCGCTCGATTGGGAAACGTGGCTCGCACGAGGAATCGAAGTGAAGCGATTAGTCGTCGAGGCCGATGAACGCGAACAAGGCGTGAGGGCGTGGCTGAATTTCGGTCATACGTTCGGCCATGCGTTAGAGTCGGCTGAGGCATACCGGTTGTCGCACGGGGAAGCGATTCTCTACGGGATGGTGTACGCCTTCCTCGTCTCCGGCGACGAGGAACGGGCCGAAACCCTCGCTTCATTCATGAGGCGGGAAGGCATCACAACGGTCAACTGGCAATCGTTTGACACGTATCTCGCAGGCATGGGACACGATAAAAAGAATCGGGACGGGCAGATCCGCTTCGTCCTGCTCGGCGCTGAGGTGACCGTTGCGAGCGTCACGGCCGAGCGACTCACTGGAGCGTTCCATCAAATGAAAGGGTGGTTTTGACATGGGATTGAATGGATTCATACGGGTACCGAGTGACAAGTCGATCACGCATCGCGCTCTCTTGTTCGGGGCCGTGGCGACCGGGGAGACGACGATTTATGATCCACTCCTTGGCGAGGATTGCCGGTCGACGCTCGAGGCGATCCGGCGATTAGGAGCGGACGTCATCGAAGAGCCGGACCGTCTCCTCATCACGGGGGCGAAGACGCTCACATCGGCCGAACTCGATTGCGGGAACTCGGGCACGACGATGCGTCTTTTGACAGGGCTTCTCGCGGGTTACGATGGGGAGTTCACGCTTACCGGAGACGCCTCGCTCTCAAAACGTCCGATGCGTCGGGTGACGGACCCGCTCCGACAAATGGGCGCGGACCTCGACGGGAAGTTCGCCCCGATCCAAATTCACGGCCGGACGCTGGCGGGCATCGATTACACGTTGCCTGTCGCGAGCGCGCAAGTGAAGTCAGCGGTCCTGCTTGCGGGACTTCGTGCGACCGGACCGACAATCGTGCGCGAGCCCGTCTTATCGCGGGACCATACGGAACGCATGCTGCCTTTGTTCAGTGGGCAATTGGACATCACGGCAGAGGACGGTGTCCGAACGATCCGGTTAGCTCCATCCGTGCTCAAGGGGGCCACGGTGGCCGTTCCGGCCGATCCATCTTCGGCTGCCTTTTGGTGGGCCGGGGCGGCGCTCGTCCCGGGCAGTCGCGTCACGACGACCGACGTCTGTTTGAACGAGACACGAATCGGATTTTTACGTACGCTCGAACGGATGGGTGTGAAGACGGAAGTGACGAACGTTCGTTTGCTCGGGGAAGAGTCGGTCGGCGACGTGACAGTGTCGACGAGTACACTTCACGGCATCCGCTTGGACGGGGATGCCATCCCGCACCAAATTGATGAATTGCCGTTGTTCGCTCTCGTCGCGTCGCAAGCGACGAGTCCGTCATCGGTCCGGGACGCGGGCGAACTCCGAGTGAAAGAGACGGACCGGATTCAGACGGTCGTGCACGAACTTTCGGCACTCGGGGTCGATGTGCGCGAAACCGAGGACGGATTTGACGTCTATCCGAGCCGGTTGCACGGGGGTCATGTCTCCTCGCACGGGGATCATCGCTTGGCGATGATGCTCCAAATCGCAGACTTATTGACGACGGACCGTGTGACGATTGAACATGTTGAGGCAGCTGATATAAGTTACCCACGATTCCGTGACGATTTACAACGCCTCGGCCGTAAGATAGAATAACGTCAATACGAGTAGCCGGTAGGAGGAATTATAAACATGTTAGACGAAATAGAATTG
Source organism: Exiguobacterium mexicanum (assembly GCF_005960665.1). GTDB lineage: Bacteria > Bacillota > Bacilli > Exiguobacteriales > Exiguobacteriaceae > Exiguobacterium > Exiguobacterium mexicanum_A. Next base: position 1,500,286 of record NZ_CP040676.1, on the reverse strand, counting down.
AATCATATTATTGAGATGCTCGAGAAAGGTGAGACCGAGCATGCCCTCATGCATCTCGAGTCGCTCGAGAAGGAAGGATCGGACGAAGACCGTCTGGCCATCGCCGACATCTACCTCGAACTCGGGCTCGCCGATCGGGCCGTGAACGTACTCGCGGCACTCTACGTCGACTACGCGGGCAATCCGCACGTCGCCTTGTCACTCGCCGAGGCTTACTTGGACAGCGACCGGGAAGAAGAGGCGATCGCCGTCCTCGAAAAGATTGATACGACAGACAAGGAAGCGCATATGCGCAGCCTCGTCTTGCTCGCTGATCTCTATCAATCTCAAGGGTTGGATGAGGTCGCGGTGAAGAAATTGATGGAGGCGCTTGAGGCGAATCCAGACGAACCGCTCCTCATCTATGGCCTAGCCGAGTTGTATGCGTCGATCGGTTCATTCGAACAGGCGGTCCCGCTCTATGCCCGTCTGCCGCACTTGCGCTTGCCGGAAGAACTCGACTATCAGGCGGACTACGCCGAGGCGCTGACGATGATCGGCTCGTTCGAAGAGGCGCTCAATGAGTATGAGAAAGCAAACGACCGCAACTTGAATACCGTGTTCGGTCACGCGATGACCGCCCATCGCATCGGTCGCGATGAAATCGCCGTGAAGCAGTTCGAGTCACTCCGGGCGATGGACCCGGACTTCACGTCGCTCTACTTGCCTTATACGGAAGCGCTCGACGCGCTCGGCCGCTTCGAAGAGGCATTGGATGTGATCGATCAGGGAATCGACCGTGACGACTACAACGACGAGTTGCGGACGGTGAAGGCGAAGCTGTTCTTGAAGCAAGGGCGGACGGACGAGGCGGTCAAGGAACTCCGGGAAGCGCTCGCGCTGAACCCGGAATCGCTCCAGGCGACCGAGCTCCTCTTATCAGTCTTATTCGAATCGGGTGACATGGAGGCCGTCCTCGAGACGATCGACACGCTCGAAGAGCATTCGACGTCTCCGCTCATGACCTGGTACAAAGCGAAGGCGGCCTATGAACTCGAGGACTACGATCAAGCCGTCACGTTATACGGGTCGATCGAGCAAGTTTATAAAGAGGACGTGTCATTTGCCATCGAATGGGCTACACTATTGATAGAAGAAGGACAGCGTGCCGAAGCGCAACGAGTGCTCGAGCAAACGCTTGCGCTCACCGTCGATGTCGACGACCGCCAAGTTCTGGAGGAGCGGCTCGAACGGTTGACGGACCACGATTAATCGATACAAAGGAGATGGGGTCATATGGTCGAGCGGAAAAAGATGTTCTTAAAGCGATTCCTCGCTCATCATACGCTTCGCAAACGAGAAGCCAAGTGGATTATCGACTACTGGCTCAGACATCCAGAAAAACTCGGGAACGTTCATTTCGTCACGAACGCCTCGGTCTCACCGCGTAGCCTGATCATGACGGCGTACGGTTTTGACGGGGAACCGTTCCGTTACCGCCGGGGTGACCTCATCACGGTCAATCCCGAGAAGGCGTATCACGACATCCGGCTCCATGACGGCGCCATCTACGTGGAGCTCAACTTCCAAGGGATGATGATCGACGAAATGTGGATCGACATCGTTGAATTGAACCCGTTCGAACCCGTGGCCGAACTTAAGGATGAAGTGACGACGTCCGCGCAAACGGTCATCCGGGCCTCGGTCGCCCAGTTCGAGGAAGAACGTCTGCTCGTCGAAATCGACAAGGCGCTCGACCGGCGTGACGAGAAATTGTTCCGCAATTTGACGAGTCAGCTGCATCAAGTGCGAGCCTCAAAATTATTTTAATAAAAACAAGCGCTTCCGTTATGGTCGGCGCTTGTTTTTTGGTATATTAATGACGTAGGAATACACAATAATTTCACATTTCGTTCATAAGTTTCGCATAGGGAACGTTTGTAGGTACGCTACAATGGACATGATGATGTATGTCTGGAGGAGAGGAGGAGGAAGATGAGGTTCGATGGCATAGACGCGATGAAATCGCTGACAGAACGCCAATACGTCGACACGCTCGTCGTCCCACTCGTCGAACTGGCGTTTGATGAGGACATGGTGCGAAAAGCCGAAGGGAACGAAGTCATTCAGGCGGTGGCACTTGAGACCGAACGGCAACTGTCGGGACGGACGATGCTCAGCCCGACACTTAGTTACGTCGACGTGGACGCTGGCCGGGCGACGGCAGAAGCGGTACTCACGAAGGCGGTGTCCTCTGGGTTTTCCCACGTGTTGTTCATCTCCTCGGATTTGCGTTTCAAAGGGTCTGAACTGCCGATTATGTTTGTTCCGCCGCTTGCTTTAAAAGGCATGTCCGGCGAGCAGTCGCACACGATGGTTCAAAATTTTGCGACGCAAGTCATTACCGATCTTTCGAGCCGTTGGATGGCGACATGAAGCGGTTGACGTGGAGGTTTTATTGATATACTATTTTGGTGAGTGAGAAATTTTTGTGAAGAATGCATAAAGAATTATGGGGTTATGCACACGAATGAGGGGGGAACGAAATGGCTCAAAATGGGTCAAAAGTCACACGCCGTCAGTTCTTAACGTATACGTTGACTGGTGTAGGTGGCTTTATGGCGGCAACATTGATCAGTCCGATGGTCAACTTTGCGATCGATCCGGTCTTAAAAAAATCGGGAGCGGGCGATAAAGTAAAAGTCATCAGTCTTGATGACATCACGACTGAGCCGCAACGTGTCGACTTTAAGAAACAAACGCAAGATGCTTGGTATGAATTTGAAGAAACGCTTTCGGCGTGGGTATTTAAAGATGAGAGCGGCGAGATCATCGCCTTGTCTCCGATCTGTACGCACCTCGGCTGTCAAGTAGGATATGGTGGAGACCCGACTCGACCGACAGAGTTCTTCTGCCCGTGTCACTTCGGTCGCTATGAGAAAGATGGAACGAACATTCCTGGTACGCCTCCGACTGCACCACTTGCACGCTACGAAAAAGAAGAAAAAGACGGCTTCCTATACTTGGGCAGTCCAGTCGCACAGTTGTGAGAGGGGGAATAGTCGATGTTACAAAAAATTTATGATTGGGTCGATGAACGCGTCGACATCACGCCGTTATGGCGCGACATCGCTGACCATGAAGTTCCAGAACACGTCAACCCTGCCCATCACTTTTCAGCATTTGTTTATTGCTTCGGCGGTCTGACGTTCTTCACGATCGTGATTCAAATTCTGTCAGGGATGTTCTTGACGATGTACTACGTACCAGACATCATCAACGCGCACGCGTCGGTGTATTATTTACAAAACGAGATCGCACATGGACAAATCGTTCGTGGGATGCACCACTGGGGCGCATCGGTCGCCATCGTCATGTTGTTCTTACATACGCTCCGCGTATTCTTTACCGGATCGTATAAGAAACCGCGCGAACTCAACTGGGTCGTCGGTGTTCTCTTGTTCTTCGTCGTCTTGGCGCTCGGTCTTACAGGGTACTTGTTGCCGTGGGATATGAAAGCGTTGTTCGCGACGAAAGTTACGCTTCAAATTGCCGAGAGTGTCCCGGTCATTGGTGGCATTGCCAAGACGCTTCTCGCCGGTGGTGAGATCGTCGGCGCACGGACGCTCACGAACTTCTTCGCCATTCACGTCTTCTTCTTACCGGCGGCCTTGTTCGGACTCCTCGGAGCCCACTTCTTGATGATTCGTAAACAAGGGATTTCAGGACCGCTATAAGCCGATTCGAAGATATAAAGGGGGAGAAACGATATGCATCGCGGTAAAGGGATGAAATTTGTAACCGACTCTCGAGTAGGAATCTCGAATCGGAAACAAAATATTGCTAAAGACTATTCAGAGTATCCAGGACGCACGGAAGCGTTCTGGCCGAACTTCTTGTTGAAAGAGTGGATGGTCGGTTCGGTCTTCTTGATCGGGTTCATCGCCTTGACAATCGTCGAGGCACCACCGCTCCAAAACATCGCCGATCCAACGAACACGTCTTACATTCCGTTACCGGACTGGTATTTCTTGTTCTTGTATCAATTGCTCAAATACCAATTCGCAGCAGGGGACTGGATCCTTCTTGGGACGGTCATCTTGCCAGGGGTCGCTTTCACGGCGCTCTTGATCGCACCATGGCTCGACCAAGGACTCGAACGCCGTCCGGCGAAACGTCCGGTCGCCATCAGCTTCATGCTTCTCGGCGTCTTGTCGATTTTCTACTTGACGTGGGAATCAGTTCAAACGACACATTGGGATCAAGTGCATGAACAAGGAATCTTGGAAGTACCGGGCGAGGGCCCTGAAATCGATACGGCCGCACCAGGTTACGAGATTTACTCGGCGCAGTCATGTGTGAACTGTCACGGTCAGAACCTCGAAGGCGGGGCAGCAGCTCCTGCACTCGTCGGCACAGCATACACGGCTGAAGAGATCGCGGATATCGCGGTCAACGGTGTCGGTACGATGCCGGCCGGCCAATGGGACGGTTCGGATGAGGACCTCCAAGCCATGTCTGAATTCATCGCTTCATACGGTGAAGGCGGAGAAAACAACCAATAAACGATTGGTTCAAGAAGTGTGACCCGTCAAACGGGCACACTTCTTTTTACTTTCGTTTCGTTGCGCTACAATGAAGAAAAAAAGGATGGAATTCTCGAATGATACATATGTTGCGCCCGATCCTGACACACCGGCTCGTGTTAGGACTACTCTTTCTCATCAATCTGCTCGGCACAATCTACGGGTACGTCTGGTATGAGCCCCAGCTTCGCGATACGCCGCTCATCTATTGGCCGTTCGTACCGGACAGCCCGACGGCCTCGCTCTTCTTCACGATTGTGCTCGGCCTATGGCTCGCCGGAAAGAAGTCGCCGCTCATGGAGACGCTCGCCTTCGTGACGCTCATCAAGTATGGGGTGTGGGCCGTCATCATGAACCTCTTGTTCTTGCGGGAACTCGGACCGGACGCGGAGACGTTCACCGTGCTAATGGCGGTCATGCTGATGGTGTCGCACGGAGCGATGGCGTTCCAGGCGCTGTTGTATGCACCGTTCATGACATGGACGGTTCGTTCGTTCGTTTTGACGCTCGTCTGGGTCGTCCACAATGACGTCGTCGATTATGTGCTCGGCCAATGGCCGCGCTATCCGTCGCTCGCCGAGCATATCGCCTGGATTGGTTACGGTTCGTTCTGGTTGACGGGAATATGTTTTTTTATGGGATACCACCTCATCCTGCGCACTTCACTTGATAATAAGTTCATAAGAATGTAAAATCAGGGTATCAAATACACGCAGAGGTGATAGAGAACATGTCATTAGGTGGCTATATTTTCTATCTTGCACTGATTATGCTCATCCCATTATGGGCCCAGATGCGAGTGAAAAGTACGTACAAAAAATTTCTTCAACAACCGATTCAAAGCGGCGTCACCGGCGCCCAAGTCGCTGACTTCATCATGAAACAAAACGGCGTCAACAACGTCCGCATCGAGATGGTCGACGGACTGATGAGTGACCATTACGATCCGGTCAATAAAGTCGTCCGTCTCTCACGTGAAGTGTATCAAGGCTCGACGATCTCATCGGCTGCGATTGCGGCCCACGAGATCGGCCACGTCATTCAAGATGCGACCGACTATAAGATGATGCGTGTCCGCCACCGGCTCGTGCCGGTCGTGAACATCACGTCGAACTTGTCGTTTCCGCTTCTCTTAGGTGGTTTCTTGCTCGGCGCGATGGGCCTCGCCCAACTCGGTGTCATCATGATGCTCGGGGCGGTCGTGTTCCAACTCGTCACACTCCCAGTCGAATTCGATGCCTCGAAACGGGCCATGGCTGAACTGACGAGCCACGGAATCGTCACGGCAACCGAAGAGTCGGGTGCGCGCAAAGTGCTCAACGCGGCAGCATGGACGTACGTGGCGGCAACGCTCGTCGCCGTCGCCGAATTGATCCGCTTGGCACTCATCGTCTTCATGCCACGTGATGAGTAGAATCAACGGTCCCGTCTCGCGACGGGACTTTTTTTATCATGTTTGGAAAGGGGACCGAGATGTCAAAACCACAGTTGACGAAGGCGGGTCGTCTGCGTCTGATCGAACAACTCGAGACGCTTCGCATCGAGGGTCGGCGTGAAGCGCTCGAACGTGTCAAGGCGGCCCGGAAATTTTGTGACTTTCGAGAAGATGTGACGTATTTTGACGCAGTGCGTGAACAAGAGCGGATCGAGACGAAAATCAGCGAACTAGAGCGGACGCTCGCCGATGCCGTCGTCGTGGAAGAGGAAGCGACTGCCGGAGAGGTTGGATTCGGCGACACGGTGACGTTGCGAGAACTGCCGGATGGTGACACCGAGACGTACCAAATCGTCGGCGAGCTCGAGGCTGATCTGGCAAACGGGTCGATCTCCGCGACATCACCGCTCGGCAGTGGTTTGATGGGAGCTACCGTCGGTCAAACCGTCTCCATCGCTTCACCGGGCGGCACGCTCACGTTTGAGATTGTCCGCATCGAACGATAATGAAACAACGCCCCGTTCATTCGAACGGGGCGTTGTGCGTCGTGACTTATTTCAAAGGAATCCGGTTCTCATCGAACGTGAAGCCTTCACCACCGACCTCATAGACGTGGTGGAACGTGACGAAGGCGTGCGGGTCGATCTGTTTGACGATCGTTTTCAACCGGTTCACTTCGTTCCGCCCGACGACGACGTAGAGGACTTCAAGTTCCTTGTTCGAATAGCCGCCTTTGGCGAGAAGACGGGTCGTCCCGCGGTTCATCGTGGCGTGGATGCCGTCGGCGATGGCCGTGCGATGGTCGCTGATAATCATAGCGGCTTTCCCGGCATACGTCCCTTCCTGCATCGAGTCGATGACGCGGGCCCCGATATAGACGGCGAGGAGCGTATACATCGCCTCGCGAATATCGAGATACGTCAAACTGAGGACGATGACGAAAAAGTCGAACACGAGGAACGTCTTGCCGATTGACCAGCCGACGTAACGTTGCACGAGCCGGGCAATGATGTCGACGCCTCCGGTCGTACCGCCGTTATTGAAGATGATCCCAAGACCGACACCGATGAACAGGCCGGCGAACAAACTCGCGAGCACCATGTCGTCCGTCAAATCGATGACGAGGTTTGAGTACTTGGCAATGAGGGCGTACCAGAGCGAGAAGCTGAACGTCCCGATGAGCGTGTAGATGAACGTCGTCCGCCCGAGCAGCTTATAGCTGACGAAGAAGAGCGGGATGTTGAGCGCCAAGTTCGTGATCGATGGCGACCAATCGAACAAGCCCCGCAGAATCAAGGTGATGCCTGTGAAGCCGCCTTCCGCCAAGTTGTTCTGGACGTTGAAGTGGTAGACGCCGAACGCGAAAATAAAGGAACCAATCAAAATGAAGAATATATTGCGAAACCGAATCGGTAATTGTACCGTCATCTGGTTCACCTCCCATCTAGTAGCGTACTCGAAAAACCTCTCGATTGCCTACCCTGAACATATGACAATCGAGACGGAGTCCGATATACTTTTCACAGAAGAGGTGATTTTATGAAAATAGTAGCAATTGGGGCCCATCCGGACGACATTGAGATTGGCATCGCCGGTATGACCGCCCAATGGACCGAGGACGGGGTCGAGGTCCTATACGTCGATTTGACGAGAGCCGAACTGTCATCGAACGGGGACGTCGTCACCCGGGGGAAAGAAGCCGAGATGGCCGACCGTGTGCTCGGCATCCGGCGTGTGAACCTCGGTTTTCCAGACCGGGGTTTGACAGGGGACAATGAACAAGTCGAGGCGCTCGTCCGTTTGATTCGGACCGAACGTCCGACACATGTCTTCTATCCATACGGCGTCGACCGCCATCCTGACCACGGGGCTTGCGCCCGACTCGTCGAGGAGGCGCTCTTTAACGCGGGAATCCGTAAATTTATGCCGGACGTCGCCGCGTATCGACCGGCGAGCGTCTATCAATATATGATCAACGCCCATACGACGCCTGACGTCTGCATCGACATCACGGCGACGATCGAACATAAACTAAACGCTTTACGGGCTTATGCCAGTCAGTTCACACCGGTCGACGGTGTGGCGACGCCGCTCACGGACGCCTATCTCGATCGGGTGTTGGCACGGGAACGTCATTTCGGCAGTTTGATTGGCACGGAGTACGCCGAAGGGCTCATGACGACCCGTCCGTACGTTGTCACGAAGGCGGGTGAGCTCGCATGAAACTACGCATCGGGGTCCTTTGTTATCCGTCGGTCGGAGGTTCGGGCATACTCGCCACCGAGCTCGGCATGAAGCTCGCCGACCGGGGGCATGACGTTCATTTCATCACGTCGAGCATCCCGTTCCGACTGAACGCCTATCATCCGAATATCACGTTTCACCAAGTCGAGATCAACCAGTACTCGGTGTTCCGCTATCCGCCGTACGACATCACGCTCGCCTCGAAAATCGCGAGCGTCATCCAGGCGTTCGGCCTTGATGTCATTCATGCCCACTACGCGGTGCCGCACGCTGTCTGTGCCGCCCTCGGCCGCGAGATGGCCGGGACGAAGACGCCGATCGTGTCGACGCTCCACGGGACCGATATCACCGTGCTTGGGGAAGACGAGGAACTCAAGCCGGCCATCCTTTATGGGTTGCGTCAATCGAACGCGATCACGGCCGTCTCGGACAGCTTGAAACAAGAGACGCTCGAGCGGATCGGGTCCGATTTGTCGATTGACGTTATCCATAACTTTATCGATGAGGCCGTCTATCAACCACAGGCCGATACATCGCTTCGCGAACGATACGGTTTATCGGAACAGGACCGGGTCGTCATCCATATCTCAAACTTCCGTCAAGTGAAGCGAATCGACCTCGTGCTCGAATCGTTCCAGCAGATGAACGTGCCGCACAAAAAACTGCTCCTCGTCGGTGACGGTCCGCTCATGGGAGCGATGCGCCGTCTCGTGAGCGAGATGGGGCTTGAAGAGCAAGTCATCTTCGCCGGGAAGCAAGAGCAAGTGGCGGCACTTCTATCGATGTGCGACGTCCATATCCTATTGTCGGATAAAGAGGCGTTCGGCCTCGTCGCCCTCGAGGCGATGGCGACGGGTGTACCGTCGGTCGTCAGCGATGCGGGCGGATTGCCGGAAGTCATCACCGACGGCGTGGAAGGGTTCGTCGTCAAACGTGGCGACGCGCTCGCGGCGACGAAAGCGCTCGAAGCGATCTTGCTCGACCACGAGCTCCATGCACGCTTCCGTGCGAACGGGCTCGAGCGGGCCAAACAGTTCGCCTCGGCCGATATCGTCACGGCGTATGAATCGCTTTATGAACAGGTGGTGGGACGATGACGGAATGGGAATACGCCAAACGAATCATCGAGACGATCAACGCCCACGGCGGCGAAGCGTACATCGTCGGGGGTGCCGTCCGTGACTATATGCTCGGTACGCTTCCGGATGATATCGATATCGCCACGTCGCTCTTCCCGGACGAAGTCATGCGCTTGTTCCCGAAATCGGTACCGACCGGGATTGACCACGGCACGGTGACGGTCATCCTCGACCATCATCCGTTCGAAGTGACGACGTTCCGCTCGGAAGGGACGTACTCGGACTCGAGACGACCCGACCATGTTTCGCTCGGCGTCTCGCTTGAAGAAGATATGAAACGGCGTGACTTCACCATGAACGCGATGGCGTTTCACGACGGCAACGTCGTCGACTTGTTCGGCGGACGGATGGACCTCGAGGCACGTGTCATTCGGACCGTCGGCAGCCCCTATGAACGCTTCAACGAGGACGCGCTCCGCATCATGCGGGCGTTCCGCTTCATGGCCCAACTCGATTTCCGGCTCGACGAAGACGTGCAACGGGCCTCACGCGAACTCGGCCACAAACTGCAAGACATCGCGATGGAACGGGTCGCCATCGAGTTCGAGAAGTTGATGATGGGCCCGGCATACCGAAAGGCGCTCGCGGCGATACTTGACCTCGGCATCCATCAATACTTGCCGAACGTCACGGAGACGCTCATCCGCCATGTCATCGCCGACAAGCGGACCCCGGTCGACCCGGTCGGGGGCTGGGCGTTGTTCGTCTATTATGCTGACGCCACCGATTGGCTGACACCGTGGAAACGCTCGAACGCACTGAAGCGGGAGGCGGGCGTGCTCGCGCGTCTGTTCGACAGCGGGCTCGACACGTTCACCATCTATGAGACGACGCCGGAGACGCTAGCGACATACTTGCGGATGTCCGGACGAAGCGAGACGGCCGAACAGTTGAAGCGGCAGTTGCCGATCCAGTCGCGCCGGGAACTCCGATTCGATGGTCGCGATGCGCTACATCTCGGTGCCCGGGGACCGCTCATCAAACAGCTGCTCGCCCACGTTGAGCGGCTCGTGCTCATTGGCGAGCTCGCCAATGAGCCGGAATCGTTACGAAAGGAGGCCGAACAATGGCTTCGACACGCGGAAAAGTCTTAAATCTGTTGCAGGACGGGGCCGTCTGGAGCGGTCAAGAGTTGGCCCGCCAATTAAATATTTCACGTACCGCCATTTGGAAGCATATCGAGACGTTAAAACAAGACGGGTATGCGATTGAAACGATTCCTCGAAAAGGGTATCAATTGTTCGGTCAGACCGACCGGCTCGATGAACCGGCGTTCGTATCGTTCCGAAAAGGGCGGTTCGGACAAGTCGTCCATGCGTTTGAGCAAATCGACACGACCCAACGCATCGCCCATGAATTGGCGCAAAAGGGCGTCCTCGAAGGAACGCTCGTCATCAGCGAAGAACAGACAGCGGGCCGAGGCCAACTCGGCCGGAACTGGTATAATCCGAGCCACGTCAATATCGCGGCGAGCGTGATTTTGCGGCCGGCGTTGCCGATTCGAGACGCCTCGAAGCTGACGCTCATGGCGGCGAGCGCGTTCGCGCGCGCCCTGCACGCGCAAGGCATCCCGGCCACCATCAAATGGCCGAACGACTTGTTGCTCAACGGGAAAAAAATCGGCGGCATCCTGACCGAGATGCAGACGGAGGGTGACCGGATTCAAGCCGTCATCCTCGGCTTCGGGATGAACGTCAACAGCGAGGTCATCCCGGAAGAGCTCGCGCATCGGGCCACATCGATCAAACTCGAGACGAATCAGACGCATCGCAGAAGCGAGCTGCTTGCCAACTTACTCGCCGAGCTTGAAAGCGAATATGACTTGTTCCTTGAGTCTGGGTTCGGCCCTGTGCGCAAGCATTGGCTCGAGCATGCCGCTTATCTGAACGAATCGATCACGTTGACGGCGTCTGGGAAGTCAAGAAGCGGGACGATGCGCGGCATTTCAGAGGATGGGGCACTCCTGTTGGAACATGAAGGAACGGTCGAACCGATTTACTCTGCCGAGATCGCAGTTTGGAATGATTGATGGAAACGGGTTCGTGGTCTATAATGAATGTGCCGGACGCTATCGCTCGCGAAGTGTACCAGTACTGCAGACCGTCACTACATTTTTTTGTCTGCCTTGATCATTTTGACAGGGACAGAAGGACACTCAACTACTTGAGATTGTTTTCGTGCGCCTTCTTACCATTCGTGTAGGAAGGCGTTTTTTGTAACCTGTCTCCACATTTAGGAGGAGAACCATATGCACACGATGACTTCGTTATTGAAGAAGATGAAGCAAGAAGAGAAATTGGTCATGTTGACGGCCTACGATTATCCGTCGGCAAAACTGGCCGAGGCAGCAGGGGTCGACATCATTTTAGTCGGGGACTCGCTCGGAATGGTCGTGCTCGGCTACGATTCGACAATCCCGGTGACGACTTCGGACATGGTCCACCATGCCAAGGCCGTGCGCCGCGGGGCGCGGAACACGTTCGTCGTCGTCGACATGCCGTTCGCGACATACCATGGCGACTTCGACCGCACGCTTCAAGCGGCCGCGACGTTATTCCAAGACGGTCAGGCCGATGCCATCAAACTTGAAGGGGCCGGCGAGGTGCTCGAAACGATCGAACGTCTGACGAAAGTCGGTATGCCGTGTGTGGCCCATCTTGGCCTCACCCCACAATCGGTCGGTGTGCTCGAAGGTTATAAAGTACAAGGCAAATCGCTCGAAGATGCCGAACAGTTGATTGCCGATAGCCTCGAGGCGGAGCGGGTTGGCGCGAAGATGCTCGTTCTCGAGTGTGTGCCGCACCAATTGGCCAAAAAGATTGCCGAGGCACTTACAATCCCGGTCATCGGCATCGGTGCCGGTGCCGATGTGGATGGCCAAGTACTTGTCTATCACGATATCTTGAAATATGGCGTCGACCGCCTGCCGAAGTTCGTCGAGGCGTATGCCGATGTGAACGAAGTCGCGACGACGGCAATCCGCAATTATGTCGAGGCGACGAAAGACGGCTCGTTCCCGCTCGAACGGCACACGTTCACGATGGATGAGTCGTTGCTCGACACGCTCTACGGGGGCAAGGCATGAACATCGTCACGACACCACATGACTTACAGAAACTGTTGAACGACGCCGGGACGATCGGTTTCGTCCCGACGATGGGTTATTTGCATGAAGGGCACCTCAGTCTCGTCGAGGCGGCCAAGTCAGAGAACGACCTCGTCGTCATGAGCATCTTCGTCAACCCGACCCAGTTCGGTCCGAACGAGGACCTCGACCGCTATCCGCGTGATTTCGAGCGAGACGAGGCGCTCGCCCGCGAGGCGGGTGTCGACGTCTTGTTCTACCCGAACACGGAGACGATGTATCCCCTCGACATGGCTCGCGTCACGGTACGTACCGGCGCAGATGTCCTCTGCGGAGCGAGCCGGCCCGGTCATTTCGATGGCGTTTTGACCGTCGTGTCCAAGCTGTTCAACTTGGTCCGTCCGACGCGTGCTTATTTTGGTTTGAAGGACGCGCAACAAGTCGCCTTGATCGAAGGATACGTCCGTGACTATTTCGTCCCGGTCGAGATTCGACGCTGTCCAATCATCCGTGAAGAATCAGGTCTCGCCAAGTCGTCCCGGAACGTCTATTTGTCGGAGACGGAGAAGGCGGATGCGAGTGACATCAATCGGGCATTGGCTGAAGCAAAGGATGCGCTTGTACAAGGCAAAACGATTCAAGATGTGAAAGCACATCTCGAGGAACGTCTGAAGAACATCCCAAACAGTACGATCGACTATGTCGAGATCAAAGACTACCCGACGTTGACCGAGGTGACCTCCGCGTCGACCGAACTATTGATTGCCGTAGCGGTGCAGTTCGAACGGGCCCGCTTGATTGATAATGTGATTTGGAAGAGAGGATGAATCCAATGATTCGAACATTTATGCACGCGAAACTACACAAAGCGACCGTCACCGAGGCGAACTTGCATTACGTCGGCTCGATCACAATCGATGAAGATTTGATGGACGCGGTCGGCATCATGGAAAACGAACATGTGCACATCACGAACAACCATAACGGAGCCCGTATCGAGACGTATGTCATCAAAGGAGAACGAGGTTCGGGTGTCGTCTGTCTGAACGGTGCAGCGGCCCGTCACTTCCAAGTCGGAGATGTCGTCATCATCATGGCGTACGGCCAAATGACGGCCGAGGAAGCGAAACAGCATCGTCCGAAAGTCGCCGTCTTGAACGAACGGAACGAGATCGATCAACTTCTTTATGAAGAGATCGCCCATACGATTCTATGACACGAGCGGGGATGTCCGATAGAGGCATCCCCGTTTTTTCGTGTATCGTTCTATGGTAAGATGAGACAGACAGAAAGCACGAGCGTGCCGAAGATGGGATGGATGTTATGGACACCTATGTGATAGTGGATTTGGAGACGACTGGTCATTCCGTCAAGTCCGGCGACGAACTGATTGAATTTGCGGCGGTGGTCGTTCAAGGGAGTGAAGTGATTGAGCGCTACAGTACCTTGATTCGCCCGAGTCGCCCAATCCCGCCTTTTATCACGCAGTTGACGACGATCACGAACCAAGACGTGGCGGAAGCCCCGACGTTTGAGGAAGTGATCCCAGATATATGGAAGATGCTCGATGGGCGAATATTCGTCGCCCACAACGTGTCTTTCGATTTGAATTTTTTAAATGAAAGCCTCGAGCAAGCCGGGTACTTGCCGTTCCAAGGGCGAGCGATCGATACGGTCGAGCTGGCCCGGATCTTATACCCGACGCTTGAGAGCCATGCGCTCGAGTCGCTCGCCGAGACGTTTGATCTCGTGCATACTGACGCGCACCGGGCGCTCAGCGATGCCGAGGCGACGGCGGAACTGTTCATTCGTTTGATTGAACGGTTGCGCGCCTTGCCGCTCGTGACGTTACAACAGTTACGACGCCTGTCCGAGTCGTGGACGAGCAACGTCGAACCGCTCCTCGACGAGTTGATTCTTGAGGTCGGGATCCGAGCCGACGATGAGACGACGTTCGATATTCATCGGAAAATCGCACTCCGACGTCTCGTCGATACGTTCGAACCCGCTGTCGAACGCGACCCGTTCGAGCCGTTTCTTCACCGGACGATCGAAGAGACGCTTCCGGCACTATTCGGTCAATTTGAACCGCGTCAAAGCCAGTTCGAGATGATGCGACACGTCTATAAGGCGCTCGACGACGAGGCGACGCTGTTGATCGAGGCGGGTACGGGGACCGGAAAGACATTGGCGTATTTGATTCCGAGCGCACACCACGCCCTCGAGACGAAGCGCCCGGTCGTCGTCAGCACACATACGATTCAGTTGCAAGAACAGTTGTTGAATCGAGATTTACCAATCTTAAAAGCGATTTTCCCTGAAATCGAGTTCACACTTTTGAAAGGGAGACGCAACTACATCGACCTCCGAAAGTTCGAGATGATTCTCGAAGAAACGAATGACGGGCTGCTCCCGGCGATGTGCAAGGCAATGGTCCTCGTCTGGTTGACCGAGACCGAGACGGGGGACTTGGAAGAGTTGTCATTGCCCGGTGCGGCGTCACAAGGGCCGGCCTCGTTCAAACGGCTGATTCAGGCCGATGCCGCCTCTGACTTCGGTCGCTTCGACCCTTGGTATAGCCGTGACTTCTTCACCCGGGCCGTCTTGCGCTCGAAAGAGGCCGATATCATCGTGACGAACCATGCTTTGTTGTTCTCTGATTTGCAACACCAGGCTGGGATTCTCCCGACCGATACGCCACTCGTCTTGGACGAGGCGCATCAAGTCGAGGAAGTCGCATCGCATCACTTCGGAGTCACGTTTGACGCGATTCAATTTGACCGCTTGTTCAAATGGTTCGGCTACGGTGCCGACGGCAAGTTTCATTCGCGCGTGCTCGGGCTCGCCGATTTGACGTCCGTCTCGGAAGAAGCCGAGGCGTTCAGCAAAGCGACCGATCAAGCACTCGCCCGCGTCGACGATGAGCTGAACGATTTGCTCACGGCGCTCCAGTCACTCGGGAAAAAACGGGAGCAACGTCAAACCGTCCGCTTCGAGCGGGAAGGGGAACCGTTCCGACCAATCCGTGAAGTGGCGAAACGGCTCGAAGACCGTCTGCGCACGTTACGGACGACATTGCGACAACTGCACCGTCTCCTCGATGAGCATAAAGAGCATATGACGTTCAAACAACGGGCCGTGCTCGGTGATTTGAAAGCGTTCATCGGCGACGTGCGCGATATAGAGAGCGTCCTCTACGAGACGATGCTCACGCGGGACGACGATGCCGTCAGTTGGGTTGAGCTCAATCTGGCTAATCGCAAGTTGACCTCGGTGTACACCCAGCCGGTCGAGATCGGACCGCTCCTGCATGAGCGGCTGTTCGCCAAACGGCCGACCATCCTGACGTCGGCGACGATGACCGTCTCAGGACGATTCGGCTTCATCGAGCGGCGTCTCGGACTCGATGGGGAAAACGTTCGCCGCGTCGTCCTGGCGTCACCGTTTGATTTCAAGAAGCAAGCGAAACTGTTCGTTCCGTCCGACATCCCGCTCATCAACGAAGTTCCGTTGCCGCGGTTCGTCGAGCAGATCGCGGACTCGATCGCCCAAATCGCCAACGTGACGAAAGGACGGATGCTCATCTTGTTCACGTCGAACGAACTGTTGCGTTTGACGCACGAGGCTGTCAAAGACCAATTGGATGAGGCGTACACGCTCCTCGCCCAAGGGGTCAGCGGCGGATCGCGAAGCCGCTTGACGAAACAGTTCAAACGGATCGACCAGTCGATTTTGTTCGGAACGGCAAGTTTTTGGGAAGGGGTCGATATTCCGGGCGAGGCACTCACCTGCCTCATCATCGTCCGGCTTCCGTTCGCGCCGCCCGACCAGCCGGTCATGCAGGCTCGGTCCGAGAAGATCGAGGCGACCGGTAAATCGTCTTTCTTTGAACTATCGCTTCCGCAAGCGGTCATCCGCTTCAAGCAAGGGGTCGGTCGCCTGATCCGTTCGAAAGAGGACTACGGCGCTATCTTCGTCTTCGACCGTCGCGTCGAGACGACGCGTTACGGCAAGCAGTTCATCAATAGTCTACCGTCCGTCGATCGAATTGACGGACCGCTCGAGACCGCACTCGCTGAACTTGAGCTGTTTTTAGACGAGAAAGAGAAGACCGGGCTAGGAAATCAGAGATAACGCTAGGCATCGTGAAATTATCGCTTTATAATAATGGGTATAGTGTTTTTTGAAGGAGGAGTAATCATGAATTCGAATATTGAGACGTTGGCGACGGTTCGAATCGAGCCGACGGCAGACGTCTACAAAATCGTCGACTTGTTGAATCGTACGTTGAAGAGCCAAGATTTAATGTTCGGTCTTGCTTTAGAGAAAAAAGTGAATGATCCGAAGAAAGAAGAGATGGTGTTCACCATCTATCGGACGGAATGACACGGAAGACAAAAGTAGTGATTGCGTTCATGACGGCACTCATCGGTGTCATCATCGTATTTAGTGGCATTTATTGGTTCACGGTCGGCCACACCGAGCGGACGAAAGAGAAAATGATCGAGGAAGCGCGCGAGCGACTCGTCGACGAGCAACCGTCCGTCTCGATTGAACGGGCCGAACTGTTTAACGGGACAGAACCGTATGTCGTCTTCGAGGAGACAGATCGGGTCCAGTTCGTGCCGGTCGACGACAAGTTGCCAATCGAGACACGGGACATCGCAACGGTCGATTCAGAACAAATCTGTGCCGACTCGGTCGCAGAGACCGGCGGTACGCTCGTCAGCTGTAAATATGGCTTCGATGAACGGGCATTGATCGAAGTCGTGACAAAAGCGGGCACGTCTTACACGTACTCGTACTATACGCTCCAAGCGGGCGAATTCATTCGACGGGTCCAATTGACGGACTCGCTTTGACGAAACTAGAGGGGGATCTCAATGGAACATCTATTGGCACAACGTGTAAAGCAGTTGACACCTTCAACGACACTCGCCATCACGGCGAAAGCGAAAGCGTTAAAAGCGTCGGGTCAAGACGTGATCGGGCTAGGGGCCGGTGAGCCGGACTTCAATACGCCTGAACGCATCATCGAGGCAGCCTGTCAGGCGGCACGCGATGGCGACACGAAGTATACCCCATCTGGCGGGACGGTCGCACTCAAAGACGCGATCATCGAAAAGACGAAACGCGACAGCAACTTAACGTTCACACGTCCAGAGGTCATGGTCGCTTCCGGTGCGAAACACGCCCTCTATGCGCTGTTCCTAGCGATTTTAGATGAAGGGGACGAGGTCATCATTCCGGTACCATATTGGGTCAGTTATCCGGAGCAAGTGAAGCTGGCTGACGGAGTTCCGGTCTACGTCGACACGAACGAGACGACGATGTTCAAATTGACGCCGGAGCTGCTCGAGGCGGCCATCACGGATCGGACGAAGGCGGTCATCTTGAACAGCCCATCGAACCCGACCGGCATGATTTATACAGAATCTGAACTTTCGGCGCTTGCGGACGTCGTCAAACGGCACGATTTGCTCGTCGTCAGTGACGAGATTTATGAGAAACTCGTCTACGGCGATGCGGAGTTCGTCTCCATCGCGACGCTTCCTGACATGCGGGAACGGACGATTATCATCAACGGTGTCTCGAAGTCGCATGCGATGACGGGATGGCGCATCGGCTATGCGGTCGGTGACAAGACGATCATCGAGGCGATGACGAACCTCGCGTCGCACTCGACATCGAACCCGACGTCGATCGCGCAAGCTGCGGCGGTCGAAGCCTACAATGGGCCACAGGATGATGTCGAGATGATGCGTGTCTCGTTTGCTGAACGACTCGAGATCGTCTATGAACGACTCATTGCGATTCCAGGAATCACATGCTTGAAGCCACAAGGCGCATTTTACTTATATGCCAACGCCAAAGAAGCGGCGACGATGAGCGGTTACGACTCGGTCGATGCGTGGTGCGAGGCCGTCCTCGGTGAAGCGTACGTCGCGCTCGTCCCGGGTTCAGGTTTTGGTCAGGACGACTACGTCCGCTTGTCATATGCAACAGAATTAAAACGAGTACTAGAAGCGCTCGATCGAGTGGAAGACTTCATTACACGTAACGCTCGATAAGCGAAAGGATGGATATGAACATGACAACTATTTCAATCAGCCAATTTAAAGACTATGAAGGCCAGACGGTCCGGGTCGGAGCTTGGATCGCCAACAAACGTTCGAGCGGAAAGATCGCGTTCCTTCAACTTCGTGACGGGAGCGGCTTTGCCCAAGCGGTCGTCGTCAAAGCCGATGTGGCAGAAGATTTGTTTGCCCTCGCCAAAGGCGTGACACAAGAAACATCGGTCTGGGTGACCGGTACCGTCAAATCGGACGGTGGTCGCACGCCGCTTGGGTTCGAACTCGAGGTGACGGACATGGAAGTGATCGCGGAGTCGGTCGACTATCCAATCACACCGAAAGAGCACGGGACAGAGTTCTTGATGGACAACCGTCACCTTTGGCTCCGCTCGCGTCGTCAGCACGCGATCATGAAAGTCCGTAACGAGTTGATCCGGGCGACGTACGAGTTCTACAACCAAGAAGGGTTCGTGAAGATCGACCCACCGATCATCACGTCGAGCGCACCGGAAGGCACAACGGAATTGTTCGAGACAGATTATTTCGGACAGCCGGCCTACTTGTCGCAAACCGGCCAACTCTATATGGAAGCCGCAGCGATGGCACTCGGGAAAGTATTCTCGTTCGGACCGACGTTCCGGGCCGAAAAATCGAAGACGCGCCGTCACTTGATCGAATTCTGGATGATCGAGCCAGAGATGGCGTTCTTCGACCACGATATGAGCCTCGAGCTCCAAGAGCGTTACGTCTCATACATCGCCAAGTCGGCACTTGAGAACTGCCGCAACGAATTGGAACTGCTCGGACGTGACTTGTCAAAACTTGAAAAAGTTCAAGCACCGTTCCCGCGCGTCCGTTATACGGATGCGATCAAGTTCTTGAAAGAGGAAGGCTTCGACGACATCGAGTATGGTGACGATTTCGGTGCACCGCACGAGACGGCCATCGCCAACGCGCATGACCTCCCGGTGTTCATCACCCATTGGCCGAAAGACATCAAACCGTTCTATATGAAAGTCGACCCGGAGAACCCGGAACACGTCCTTTGTGCCGATTTGATCGCGCCGGAAGGTTACGGCGAAATCATCGGCGGCTCGCAGCGTGAAGACGACTACGACCGCTTGAAAGAAGAAATCATCAAAGAAGGTCTTGATGAGACGGACGCGTACGACTGGTATCTCGAACTCCGTAAATACGGGTCGGTCCCGCATTCTGGCTTCGGCCTCGGCCTTGAGCGGACGGTTGCTTGGATTAGCGGGATCGAGCATATCCGCGAAGCGATCCCGTTCCCACGTCTCTTGAACCGCATTCACCCATAATCGCCGATCGGGGATGACTTTGTCTTCCCCGATTGATTTGTCTAGAAAGGATGTGCGACATGGATGCACATAATATAATCAAGCTGTTCGAACAAAATCCAGTCGTCGTTCCGAGGAAACTGTTCACCGAGGCACGTCGCCTCAACTTGACGCCGGTCGAGTTCAATCTCGTCATCCATCTGCTTGAAATGATTGGGGAAGGCATCGAGATGCCGCTTCCGAGTGAGCTCGGGGACCGGATGAACGTGGCCGAGAGCGAGGCCCGCGCCGTGTTGCTCGGCCTGCTCCAAAAAGAGTTGATCGCCATCGACGCGTCGGCCGAGGTCGAACGATACAGTCTGCTTCCATTGTTCTTGGCGCTCGAGGAAGGGGCGGCACCTGAAAAATCGGCCCATTCGTTGAATGAGAACATCATTCATACGTTTGAGCGCGAGTTCGGGACAATCACTCCATTTGAGATCGAGCAGATTGTCGGCTGGTTGACCGAGGACGGCTTCAGCGAAGAGCTGATCATGGCCGCGCTTCGGGAAGCAAAACTACGCAACGTACGGAACTTCAAATATATGGACAAGATCCTCCGGGTGTGGCAAGACCATAACGTCGAGTCGCTCGAGGACCTCGTCGATTATCAACGGAGGAAAAAGTGATGTTGACGAGAGCCCAATTGAACGAAGTGTCGGACGAGATGCGCCGTATGTTCCCGGACGCCCACTGTGAGTTGACGCACCGCAACCCGTTCGAGCTGGTCGTGGCCGTGGCGTTATCGGCGCAGGCGACGGATGCACTCGTCAACAAAGTGACGCCTGGTCTGTTCGAGGCCTATCCGACCGTCGAATCGATGGCCGCGGCAGACGTCGCCGACATCGAGGCGTTAATCAAGCGCATCGGTCTCTATCGGAACAAGGCGAAAAACGTGAAGGCGCTGTCGATGCAAATCGTGGAACGTCATAACGGAATCGTTCCGTCGGACCGCGAATCGCTCGAGGCATTGCCTGGCGTTGGACGGAAGACGGCGAACGTCGTCTTGTCCGTCGCGTTTCATGAACCGGCGTTCGCCGTCGACACACACGTCGAGCGCGTCTCGAAACGGCTCGGGATTTGTCGTTGGAAAGACAACGTCCGTCAAGTCGAGGACACGCTCATGAAGAAGTTCCCACGCGAAGAATGGTCTCAGCTCCATCATCAGTTCATCTTTTTCGGACGTTACCATTGTAAAGCGCAACGTCCTGCCTGCGAGACGTGCCCGTTGTTGCACATGTGCCGCGAAGGCAAGAAACGAATGAAGTCCAAGCAAGCGACCGGACAATGAACAAGCGTCTTCCTGATTACAATGATCAGGAAGACGCTTTTTATACGTGGGGGGGTATTTTTTGGTATACTCAATCCAGTTAGCAATCGGCAAGGAGGATGTATATGGGGGAAACCCGGATTGGAATAAAAGAAAATCAAATGAACTTTATCTTGCTCGTCGTGACGAACTTTTTCGTCGGGTCGATGGTCGGCCTCGAACGGACGATCTTGCCCATCATCGGAGAAGAGGACTTCGGGCTCGTCTCGACGAGTGCGGCACTATCGTTCATCATCAGCTTTGGGTTCTCGAAGGCTGTCGTCAATTACTTCGCAGGAGCCATCGCCGATCGATTCGGGCGCAAGAAAGTGCTCGTCTTCGGCTGGGGGATCGGGGTATTCGTCCCCGTGCTCGTCATGTTGGCCCCGGCCTGGTGGATGATCATCGTGGCGAACGTCTTGCTTGGGATCAACCAAGGACTGACGTGGTCGATGACGGTCAATATGAAGATTGATTTGGCTAAACCGACGGAGCGGGGGCTCGCGGTCGGACTGAATGAATTCGCCGGTTATGTCGGTGTCGCCGTGATGGCCGCCGTCTCTGGGATGATTGCCGTCACGTACGGCAGTCGGCCGGAACCGTTTTATATCGGTGTCCTCGTCGCATTCATCGGTCTCGGGTTATCATTGTTCGTCCGCGATACGACGAATCAGGTACAGCTCCAACCGACGAGCGGGTCTGAGAAAACACGTTCTGCGAGAGACGTATTTATGACGACGACTTGGAAAGATCGCTCGCTCTCGAGTCTGACGGTGGCCGGTCTGTCGACCAATCTGAAAGACGGCATGGCATGGGGCTTGTTCCCGATTTATTTTGCCGCACAAGGGCTCAGTCTAGCTGAAGTCGGATTAATCGTGGCGGTCTATCCGGCGGCGTGGGGCTTCTTACAACTGTTCACCGGGGTATGGAGCGATCGCATCGGACGCAAAGGATTGATCGTCGCCGGGATGTGGGTCCAGGCCGGTTCGCTTTTGGCGATTCTCGTCATGTCCGACTATTGGCAATGGGTGCTCGCCGCGGTCATGCTCGGCATCGGGACGGCAATGGTCTATCCGACGCTCCAAGCCTCGATCAGTGACATCGCCGAGCCATATTGGCGCGCCTCAGCAATGGGCGTCTATCGGTTTTGGCGCGACAGCGGCTATGCGTTCGGGGCCATCTTTGCCGGGGTGTTGACCGACATATTGTCCATCGATTGGGCGATCGGGCTTGTGGCCGTCCTACCGTTCCTGGCCGGACTCAATGCGCTCGGTCGTTTGCGGGAGACACTTCCAGGTTTGCGTTAATCAAAAAACTGCCTTGCCGAAGATTTCGGCAAGGCGGTTTTTTTAATGGTTCCACGGATGGTCGCTCCATTCGCGGCGTTTTTTCGTGATCGGTACTTTTTTGAATCCCCAGTTACGGAAATCTTGGTCAGGACTTTCTTTACGAATGTAAATCTTGTCCTTGATGGCTTTGAAGATCCGGTTCTCATCCCCATAATGGACGAACCGTGGTTTCACTTCGATGACGCCGCGACGTACGCGCGAGAGCGGTAGACAGACGAGGTCAGCGATTTCAAGCCCAGACTGATAGATTGTGTTCTGTTTTTCCGAGAAGATGAAACCTTTAATCTTTTGTCGGCTCTTCTCGACGTCGAGATGGACCGTCCCTGAATTGAAGATATCGAAGAACGCTTTTTGGATGAGCAAGTTTTGATAGTCGTCTCGCGATTCCAAGACGACACGGGCGCTGACCGCTTCCGTCTCTTCTAAGAATGCATAAAACGATTTCATCAAGTGGGCGAAGGCGACGACGTACGGGTCTTTCGGCGTTGAATAGAAGTCGTGAAGTTTTTGTTTATCGACCTCGACGCTGATGATCGTACAGTTGATATCGCGTAGGAAGTCCGGCAACTTGTTCCAAAAGTCACGAAGCATATCGATCGTGATGCCATCCTCTTTTCCATACGGATGCTCGGCCTTTAAAATCTCTTTTAAATGGAGCGGGATATTCTCCGTCTTGAACACGTCGCGTTTGAAGGCATGTAACCGGCGCTTCAACTCGCACGGCATCCCGGCCTCGTCGGCATCGATCGCATATTTGTATTCCATCAATACGCCGGTGAGGTTGAACTGGGTATTTCCTTTTGGCGTGCCCGTCTCATCGACGAACATGACATACTTCTTTTGTGTTTCCATCTTACTCCTCCAACCATGGCTCAACTGTTTATCTCAGCGAGCCTGCTAATTGTTTTCCAACCTTGGTTTACATTGCTTATTGCGCACTTTTTCAAACTTACGTCAATCTGCGTTTAATCTGTCTTGATTATGGCTAATAAGTAGAAGACTTATTTCAGAAAAATAAATAGCTCTTCCGTAACAAGGTCGTGTCAATTTGACTACACAATGAACTACCTACTAGTTTAACATACGGGAGTTTGGTACGATATGGATTGCGGAAAATCTACACAGGAGTCGAGCGACAGAACTCGACAATCAGACTTCAGACGGAAGGAACGGCTGGACCAACCTGTTAAACTAGAGACTAGGGGTGACGACATTGTTCCATTATCCGAACGGGAAAAAGCCGAAACCTGCGGCAACGCCGGTCCGCTCTAATCCGCAGACGTATGCGAATCGAGGCATGAACCTTGAGACGCTGCTGAACGACACGAATGAGTTTTACCGACTCCATGGACGAGCGGTCATCCATAAGAAGCCGACACCGCTGCAAATCGTGAAAGTCGATTACCCGAAACGGAGCGCGGCGAAAGTGACCGAGGCGTATTTCAAGCAAGCGTCGACGACCGATTATAACGGGGTGTATCGCGGGAAGTACATCGATTTCGAGGCGAAAGAGACGAACAATAAGACGTCATTTCCACTCGGAAACTTCCACGACCACCAAATCAACCACATGCGTGAGTGCGAGCGGCATGGAGGGGTTTGTTTTGTCATCATTCGGTTTAGCCGCTATAATACGCAATATGTGTTATCAACGGAGCAATTATTAGTTTGGTGGGAACAGCGCGAATCGGGACGGAAGTCGATTCCGCTCTCCTATATCGAGCAAGAAGCAATCGAAGTTCCAACCCGGGCGATGCCTGCCGTCGATTATTTGACGGCGATTGAGGCGTGGCTCGATTGAAATAGAAGGAGTGAAGCGTGAATGGAACGAAGTCGGATGGCACGTCGACAAGATACGACGAGTAATAAACGTAAACCAGCGGCCAAGAAGCCGAAACAAAAAACGAAGAAGTCGAAGTTTCGACGCATTTTAACGATTTTAGGGATTTTATTCATTATCGGCGTCATCGCCGGTGCCGCATACACTGCGTATGCGATCGCGACGGCACCGCCGCTCGATGAAGAGAAGTTGGTCGATACGTATCCAATCCAACTATTATCACCTGAAGGCGAACCGCTCGAAGGAAGCGGACAAATTCGGGAGTACGTCTCCATCGATGAAATTTCAGAAGTGATGCAACAAGCGGTCATCTCGATCGAGGACCGTCGCTTCTATGAACATAACGGGATTGACTTGCGCCGTATCGGCGGCGCCGTGGTCGCGAACTTGACGGACGGCTTCGGGGCCGAAGGTGGTTCGACGATCACGCAACAGCTCGTCAAACAATCGTTCTTGTCGACCGACAAGAAATTGAAGCGGAAGCTGCAAGAACAGTGGCTCGCCATCAAACTTGAGCGCGAGTACACGAAAGAGCAGATTCTCGAGATGTACTTGAATAAGAACTATTACGGTACAGGCGGATATGGTGTCCAAACGGCATCGAAACGCTACTTCAATAAGCCGGTCTCAGAAGTGAATTACCAAGAGGCGGCCATTTTGGCGGGTCTCCCGCAACGTCCGAGTGCCTATGACCCGATCAACGGGGACCAGGAACTGACGCGTTATCGTCAAGAGCAAGTGCTCTCAGCGATGAAGCGTGACGGTCATATCACGGAAGAAGAATACAACCAGGCGCTCGACGTTGAGATCGCGGACGTCATCTCGCCAGGTGAAGAAACAGAAGAAGAGACGTACACGCGCTCCATTTACGCTCGCGTCCAAGCCGAGCTCGAGGAAGACTACGGTCTCGAGCAGGCCGACATTTACGGGACGGGCTTGAAAGTGTATACGTCAATCAATAAAGATTTGCATACGAAGTTCAATAACGACATTAAGAACGATAACGTCAACCTTCCAACAAGTGAGTTCCCAGAAGATCTTCGCATGGGCGCGACCGTATTGAATACGAAGACGGGTGAAATCGTCGCCGTCATCGACAGTCAACAAGCGAAACAAGGCGATAAGAAATATCGCGACTATTCGCGCGAGAAACGCCAAATCGGGTCGACGGCGAAACCGTTCTTCGATTACGGTCCAGGAATCGAGAACGCACAGTGGTCGACTGGGAAAGTCTTGATTGATAAAGAGTTTGACGAAAGCGAAACTTTTAAACCAGGGAACTACTATCCAGGGTTCCGCGGTGCCAACACGATGCGTTACTATTTGACGGTTTCTGGTAACACACCAGCCGTCCGTGCCTTCTATGAAGTACAGGAAGAGTTCGGTTCGGAGGCGATTGAGTCGTTCGTCGAGAACGTCGGCATCGAACCGGCGCGGGCGGGTGACGAGATTCTGCCGGCAAACAGTCTAGGTGTAGCGGAAGCGAGCACGACGCAAATGGCGGCCGCTTATGCGGCGCTCGGGACGAACGGGATGTACACGAAGCCGCACTTGATCCAAAAAATCGAGTTCAACGACGGCTCGACGATTAACTCACCAATCAAAGCGAAGCAGGCGATGGAAGACTATACGGCTTACATGTTGACGGATATGCTTCGTGACGTCGTCAGCGGTTCGAACGGGACGTATGAACCAGGCGCGTTCCCGTACGACGTCGCCGGGAAGACCGGGACGACGAACGATGAAAAGGGCGATGAGAATGATAAATGGTTTACCGGCTATACGACCGATTACTCAATTTCGGTATGGACGGCCCGTGCATCAAATGACATACCCGTATCGTTGTTTAAACCGAACTACGCCCAATATTACTTCGAGTATATGATGCAAGAAGTAACGAAAGCGACGGGTCAACCGGATCGCTTCCAGCAACCGGAATCGGTGCTCTCGCTCGGAAACGAGTTGTACGTCAAAGGAACGAAACCAAAAGACTTGCAGCCGGACAAACTCGCCGCGCCGACCGGCGCATCGATTGACTACGATGTGCCAGGCGAGACAGGTACGCTCTCGTGGTCATACGACAAGCAAGCAGTCGAAGCAGCTGGTTACCAAGGACTTTCGTTCACCGTGACGGAGACACGTCCGGACGGTAGCGAGCGTGTCGTCGGGACGACCGAAGACACAAGCATCGCCATTTCTGGCCTCGGTGAAGGGGAGACGACGTTCACGATTGTCGCCAACGCGACGAACGCGCTCGTCGGCGATCAACAGTCGAGCCCGCTCCAAACTTCCTACACGGTCGAACGGAGCGAGGAGCCTGCTGCCGAAGAGGAAGAAGAGCCAGCCACGGAAGAGACGCCTCCTGAAGAAGAAGGCGAGCAAACCGATGGTGAGAGCAACGAGAACAATGGCAATAACGAAAACAATGAGAATAACGGAAACGACAACAACACCGAAGACGAGAACACGGTAGAACCGACTGAAGAAGAACCGACAACCGATGAGACAGACGGGGAGTCGGATTCGGAGGGGGACATCAGCCGTCAATCGACGTCAGACTCGGACGACCGTAACAACGGCAACGGGAATGGCAACGGTGGTCGTGACTAATCTGACTCACAGGAAACAGGGCGACATCAGCGCCCTGTTTTTCTGTTTCGTTTGCTATAATGAAAAGAAAGCGAATAGGATGGTGACACATGGTACAACTCTCATTGAAACGTAAGATGAAAGTATTGTTTGTGATCGACCGACTGCAAGAGGATGATTTTGGCATCCCGTTACATGGCGTCAATGGCTTGAAGATGGGCCGATTGCTCCTCGAGGAATCGATTCCGTTCGGACGCTTGATTGATGATCAAGCCGTGGCCGAGGCCAGTGGCCATCCCTATTTGAAACGAATCGGCGTTGAGACGATGTTTCTCGGCGACGAGTCATATTACCCTGAACTTCTGCGGGGCAAGCGCCAAGCGCTCGCGACGCATGAAGATTATCATAAAGCGGTGCAGCGTTACACGAAGCATTTACAAGCGGTCCACTCGAAGTGCACGAAGCTACATACCATCGTCTTGTTCGGACGGTCGACGCAACGGTTGTTTGACGATGCGATCACGCGTCTCGAAGAAGAGAATGAGCATGTCGCCGATTCGTTCAAAGCGATGGACGTGCTCCGTTTGCCGGCCGTCCACCGGCTCGTACATGACGAACGGATTAGCCAAGTCAAGGCTGTCGTGGAACGTCTTGCACCTTCGAAATCGTAAAGAAGGTGAACTCTATGCGGAAAAAATGTTCCGTGGAAGAAATGATTCAGACGCTCAAGACCGACCCGGGTTTCTCGGGCAACGTGACGCATTGGCACACGGTCGAGGCGAAGCCGGCCCGGTATGCGCCGATTCCATCGAGCGTTCCGCCAGATCTCGTCCGGGTGCTCCATGGCCGTGGAATCGAACAACTGTACACCCATCAGGCCGAAGCAATCGAGCAGACGTCTCGAGGCAACTCGACGGTCATCGTCACCCCGACCGCTTCCGGGAAGACGCTCTGTTACAATCTGCCGGTTTTATCGAAAATGATTGAACAACCGAATGCCCGGGCGCTCTACTTGTACCCGACGAAAGCGCTCGCCCAAGACCAAAACAGTGATTTGATGGAGATGGTCGAGGCGCTCGAAGGTGACCTCCGCTGTTTCACTTACGATGGGGACACGGCGCCAGCGGCTCGTACGAAAGTACGGGACGCCGGCAATATCGTCATCACGAATCCCGATATGCTTCACTCTGGAATCTTGCCGCATCATACGAAATGGATTCGCTTGTTCGAGAACTTGGAATATATCGTCGTCGACGAGTTGCACACGTACCGAGGGGTATTCGGCAGCCACGTCGCCAACGTGTTTCGTCGTTTGAAACGGATCTGTGCCTATTATGGGAGCCATCCGAAATGGATCATGACGTCAGCGACGATTGCCAACCCGGTCGAGCTGGCTGAACTGTTGACCGAAGAGGACGTCGTCCTTGTCGACAACAACGGGGCGCCCCAAGGGAAGAAACATTTGATTTTCTACAATCCGCCCGTCGTCAATGAGGCGCTCGGGATTCGTCGGAGCGCCACGCTCGAGACGAAGCGGATCGCCTCAAAGCTCGTCGAAGCGGACATTCAGACGATCGTCTTCGCCCGCTCACGGGTACGGGTCGAGGTGTTGTTGACGTATTTACAAGAACTGACGCGGCGCGAGCTCGGACCAAAATCGATCGTTGGCTATCGGGGCGGCTACTTACCGTCGGAGCGTCGTGAAATCGAGCGTCGGCTCCGTAACGGTGAGATTAAAGCTGTCGTCTCGACGAATGCGCTTGAACTCGGCGTCGATATCGGCCAGTTGCAGGCGTGTGTCTTGAACGGCTATCCGGGCACGGTCGCCTCGATGTGGCAACAAGCGGGCCGGGCCGGACGCCGTCATTCCGAGGCGCTCGTCATTTTTGTCGCCTCGTCTTCTTCGCTCGATCAACTCGTCGTCGAACAGCCCGATTTGATTTTAGACCGGTCTCCGGAAGCGGCTCGTCTCGACCCGAACAATTTAATCATTCTCGTTGACCATATGAAATGTGCCGCCTTCGAACTGCCTTTCTCAAAAGGGGAACGATTCGGCACGGTCGAGACGGAAGAAATTCTCGATTTCTTGACGGACGCCCACATCTTGCATGAACGGGCCAATAAATATTATTGGATGACGGACGCATTCCCGGCTCATGACATCTCGCTGCGGACGAGTGACCAAGAGAATGTCGTCATCGTCGACCAGACCGCGAAAAACCAGGTCATCGGAGAGATGGATACGTTCAGCGCGATGACGTTACTGCATGACGAGGCCATCTATTTACATGGGGCCGAGCAATATCAAGTCGAACGACTCGACTTTGAAGAGAAGAAAGCTTACGTCCGACGTGTCGACGTCGACTACTATACGGACGCCAATTTGGCGGTCGAACTGAAAGTGTTGGAAGAGAACAAGACGACCGGCGTGAAGACGTTCGGTGAAGTATCGGTCATCGCGATGGCGACACTATTTAAGAAAATCAAGTTCGGGACGCACGAGAATATCGGTTCCGGACCGATTCATTTGCCGGAACGAGAACTGCACACGACGGCGACGTGGTTCACGCTCGACGAACGGTTCGCCTACTCGGAGGCCGACATGGAAGATCAGCTCGAAGCGGTCAGTGATCTCTTGCGGCGGCTCGCCCCGCTCTATTTAATGTGTGACACGCTCGACTTGTTCACGACGATTCAAATGAAAGCGACCCATACGAACAAACCGACCGTCTATTTATACGACCGCTACCCAGGCGGAATCGGGCTGAGCGAGGCGCTTTATCGCGACGCCGATGAGGTCTTGGATGCAGCCATCCGTACGGTCGAGGACTGTCCGTGTGAGAGCGGCTGTCCGCGGTGCGTCGGCATGATTGGGTACGGTGATTTCAAACAGCAGGTCGTCCAGCAGTTGCATGCATTGAAAGGATCGATATGAAAGCAAAACTATCACGACTCATCAAAACGAATGAACCGAAACAAACGGCCGTGACGCCGGACGACGTCGAACAAGCAAAATGGCGGGCCCGGGGTGGAGAAATCCTGACGTTCGAACAAGAGTGGTGTGTCCGCTTGAAGCAGATTTATCCGCTCGACGAGACGTACCACGACTTTACGTTCGGAGAGGCGAAAGCCTCACTCGCGACATCGACCCATCCCTTTTTCCAAGTCGATGTCCCGTCCGAGCAGGTGTTGTTCATAGATACCGAGACGACTGGGCTCCGTGGATCGGGGACCTCGATCTTTTTGATCGGATTCGCGCGTTTCCAAGGAGACCATCTCGAGATGATCCAATACGTGTTGCCTCATCCCGCGTTCGAGACGGCATTTTATTATCACTTCTTGAACGACATCGGCGACGAGGTCCGTTTCGTGACGTATAACGGAAAATCGTTCGACTGGCCCCAAATCAAGACACGGCACACGTTCGTCCGCTCGAAAGTCAAAGCGTTACCGGCCGTCGGCCATGTCGATTTGTTGCATGCCTCACGGCGATTGCTGAAACCGACGCTCGAATCGGTATCGCTCAAGGCGGTCGAGGCCCATTTCGGCCACGCCCGGACGGACGACTTGCCCGGCTTCTTGGCACCGATGCACTATTTCCAATATGTGAAGGACCGGGAACCAGATATTTTACAGCCGGTCATCGAACACCATCATGCCGACTGTCTAAGCCTCGTCTCGCTCTACAAACGGCTCTGTCATCTCGTCGAAGCCGACGAGACGCCGTTTGGTGAAGAACGGGCGCACTGGTTGAACGACCTCGGCAACGCCGAGGCGGCGCTTCAAGAGTACGAGAGGCTCGAACAGCCGACGAAGCGGGCCTTGATGCGTCAAGCGCTCCTGTTAAAACGGACCGGTCAGATGGAGCAGGCGTTGCCGCTGTTCGAACAAGTCGGTACGGTCGAGGCGCTCGTCGAATTGGCGAAATACGCCGAACATCGCGAAAAAGACATCAATCGGGCCATCATCTATACCGAACAGGCCATCGCTTTGGCGGAACGGAAAGAGACGGTGCTTCGACAGACCGCTTTGACCGAGATGCGGGCGCTTCGGCACCGGATGAACCGGCTAGAAAGGAAGCAGTCATGAAAGTTGTCGCCATCACAGGATACCGGCCGCATGAACTCGGCATCTTCAAATCCGACCATCCCGGTATCGGCATCATCAAGGAAGCGTATGAGCGAAAAATTGTCGAAGCCATCGAGCTCGGAGCCGAATGGTTCATTTTTAGTGGCACGAACGGTTGTGAATTATGGGCTGGAGAAGTATTGTTAGAGTTAAGAGAAACTTATCCAATCAAAATCGCCGTATTTCCACCTTTTTTACAGATGGAAGAGAAGTATAAGCCGTACGAGCAAGAATTGTTCATTCGTTTGCAGCTCGAGGCCGACTTTTTTGAAGCGCTGACCCAGCGTCCTTACGAGGACCCGAGCCAGTTGCGGGCAAAAACTGCCTTCTTTTTAGACAAAGCAGCAGGATTAATCACACTGTATGACGAAGAGACGGGAGGAAGCCCACGCTTTCTCGTCGAAGGGGCTAAACGAAAACACCAGATGGAGTTATTCTTGATCACACAGGAAGAATTACGCGTGATTGAAGAAGAAAAACAATGGGAACAACATTGGGAGTGAAAATGATGCAAACTGAATTAACAGCCGAAGCCATTTATAAACAAGAATTCAAGACCGCCCTTCGTGGGTACTCACAAGAAGAAGTCGACCAGTTTCTGGACGTCGTCATCCGCGATTATGAGAAGATGACGAAAGAAATCGAACGGTTGCGCCAAGAGAACGAGTCGCTCCGCCGCGGTTCGAACGAACAAGCAGAACCGGTCAAACCGGCCCAGCCTGTCGCGTCGAACTATGACATGTTGCGTCGCATCTCGAATTTAGAAAAGGCCGTCTTCGGAAAACAGGTCGGCCCGAGCGAATAAAGTGAGGAGGTGGAAAAGATGTTACAAGTATTGACGGCCGTCAAAAAAGAACCTGAGAAACGACAGACGAAAGGCTTGTTCCGCACGAAAGAAGAAGTCATCGCACCGCCGAAGTCGTACACGGACGAGATCGTCGAGATTATCCGTCACACATGCCGGTTTGATTGGATGATGATTGAACAAGTCGAGCTTGGTGAGGATGTGCTCGATTATGTATTGGTCGGCCCGAAAGGCGTCTTTTTAGTCCGCATCAATCGGACGACGTCGGCCGTCCATATGACGAACCGTGACTGTCGTCTCGAGACGTCGCTCGGTTGGAAAAACATCTATCCGCATCCGATGGAAGAGCTTGAGCGGATGACGAAGCACGTCAGGAGCGTCCTGAAGAAGCAATGCGGACAGGCAGTCCCTGTCACGTCGTTCTTGATTTTCCCTGAGACATCCCGTCTCAAGGTCGAACGCATCAAAGCCAACTGTGCCGATACGTTCGATGTGATCGATGACGTCATCGCGAAAACGAAGCTCGAGCTGTTGTCGGAGGCGACAATTAAACACATCGCCTACTATTGCTCGGAGCGTCAAGTACATAAATGAAAATGGCGCTGAAGCTTCAGCGCCATTTTCATTTCAATAATTGTCGGGCTTGTTCTGCATCTTTACGATGGACGAACAAAGCGACCCGGTCGTCCAAGTTTTTTGCGAGCGGGCGGAACAGGCGCCCGGTCGGCAAGCCGTGTTCGACGCGACACGTGATGCCTTGTTCCGTCAAATACGTATAGTCGTCGAGCAGCGCCTCGCCTTGCTTGCCAAACGCCTCGCCGAAACGGACCCACTGTAAATTACGGACGGCGCGGATCGAGACGAGCACGACGAATGTGATGCCTAAGACGATAATCAATAGCGTTTCCAAATCCAAAGCGTTCAACCCCTTCTTTACATAATTTTAAGGGTGCAACCGCTTGAAAGCAACAACGATAGACCGGTATACTCAAAAGAAAGTGAGGGATGACGATGAAAACAACGATTCAATCGCGTCGCGAAGCCGTGACGCTGCTAGAAGACAAGCACGTGCTCTACATCCGCATCCATAACGGGCAGACCGGGATGATCAAACAAACCGAAGACGGAATCGTCGTCGCGATTCCGAATGAAGAGACGGACAAAGTCGATTTCCGCAAGTTAGAGGACATTGAAGCGTTTGAGGCGTTCTACGATTTGACGCTCTCGAAGCCAGGGACGCTTTATTATAACCAAGCGTAAACAAAGCTCCACTCATATCGAGTGGAGCTTTTGTCATGGTGTCGGGAGCCAAGTGGACATCGTCTCTTGCAACGAATCAGGGCGCAGGTGCCGCTGTTTATGAAGCAAATAGCCGTCCGGTCGGATGACGAGCACGCCGCGCTTCATGAACAATGATTTCGCGAGCTCGTTGCCTTGGTCGAAGAAGGGACGACTCGTCTTCGAGAGCGTGATGATTTGGAAGAACGATTGATGATCGTTCAAATAATCATAGAGTTCGGTCGCATCACGTTTATCATCGTCGAGGATGAGCACTTGGAACCGGCCGTCCGCAATCTCCGAGATTTTGGTGCGCAACCCGTCATCGGTCCGGATGATCTCGATCTCCGGGAAGATCTTGCCCTTGGCGACACGCAAAAACGGAATTCGGGAATGCCCGGGATAAGACAAGTGCAGTTGGGCGATTCGTTCCGTTATTTTTTGGTTGACCAAGTTGACGCGCGTAAAGACGTCGGCGCCGAGCGCTTGGAACGGCAAGAAGACAGGCAACGTCGTCTGTAACACCTCAGTCGCCACGTTCGTCGTCTGAAGTACGTTACGAGCCACGTGTTCACGTTCGTCGCGATACGAGGCGACGACGCGGAACGGGGCACCAGCCTTCAAATGAAGCCACAACTTCCACCCGAGGTTGAACGAGTCGGCGATGCCGGTATTCATCCCTTGTCCGCCTACGGGTGAGTTGATATGGGCGGCGTCTCCCATTAAAATGACTCGATTGTGGATGAACGAGTCGACCATACGGTTGTGGACCCGGAAGAGCGAGAACCACTCAACTTCGTCGATCTCGACATCCATATGGCTTCGCTGTTCAATCAAATTGCGCAGTTCCGACTCATTGAACGACTCGTCGCTCGCGAGGTTCCCTGTGATGCGAATCGTGTCATCCGTGAGCGGGAAAACTTCTAAGACGCCCCGGTCGGAAAAGAAAATATGCACTTCTTCGCGCGAGATGTTCCATTTGGCTTTCATATCGGCGAGCACCCATGACTCTTTGAATGATTTTCCGCTAAACGGAAGGGCGAGCATCCGACGAATCGAACTGTTCGCCCCATCGGCAGCGACGACGTATTTGGCTTCGATCGTCCGGTTTGATGCATCTGACTCAAGGTGGGCGAGCACTCGAGACGGGTAATGTGTCAACGAGACGAGCGATTCACCGCGCTGGACGGAATGACCGTGTCCGTTTAACGCATCCTCTAAAATCGCCTCGGTCTCGTTTTGGCGTAGCAGCGTCACGAACGGGTACGGCGTGACGAGGCGAGAAAATTCAAGTTTGGCCGTCCATTGACCCGAGAAGTATAGATTGCCTTTCTCGATGGTCCGTGCCCGGCCGAGTACTTCCTTGGCGACATCGAGACGAGAGAACACTTCGATCGTTCGCGGTTGAATCCCGATGGCCCGGGAATTGTTCGACGGGGTCGTCTTACGATCAATAATTTCAAATGAGATCCCATATCTGGCTAACGTCAATCCGAGCGTGAGTCCGGTCGGGCCCGCTCCGACGATCAATACATCAACTTGTTTGTCCACCACATCTACCATCTCCTATCATTAATAATGATATTTCCGACATTTGATGCGTTTAAACGAGGAGACAACGGTGGAACTGTAGAAACATAGAGAATGAGGTGGAGAACATGAAACAATCGTGGATCACGGAACAACAATTGCGTGACAGTTTTTCGATGGAAGAGAATTATGAACAGACGGCTGCCGTGTTGATTCCTTTGGTCGAGGTCGATGGAGCGTGGCATGTCATCTTTGAAGTGCGCGCCCATACGATGCGGCGCCAGCCTGGAGAAATCTCATTCCCGGGCGGCCGTCTCGATCCTGGCGAGACCCCGGTCGAGGCGGCTATTCGTGAGACGAGTGAGGAGCTATTGCTCGCGATGGAAGAGATTGAAGTGATCGGTCGCCTGCAACCTCTCGCGACGCCACATCGGCAACTGATCTATCCGTTCGTGGGGGTGATTCCGACAATCCCTGACGTCCGTCACACCGATGAAGTCGACCATCTGTTCTCAATCCCGGTCGAGACGTTGCTGTTGCTCGACCCGTTCCACGGCGAAATGGAATGGACGATGAATCCTGATCAAAATATTCCGTTTGACCGGATGGCGAATGCTAAAGCGTACGAAAAACGGGTAATTAAAATGAGAGAACCTTTTTATGAACATGAAGACTACATTATTTGGGGATTGACTGGGAAAATTTTGACACAATTTATTAAACGGCTTAAAGAAAACGTATTCAAACCGATATAATTTCGTTATAATGATAGAAACAAATTTAAGATTGGAAGTGAATGGTTGTGTCTGTAGAATTCGTTGTGGGTGATATCGTCAAGTCAACTCGTGAAGGTTGGGTCGCAGAAGTGACTGCCGTATTGACCAATACGGTCATCGGGGACGTTTCCATCATGGAAGAATTTCAACAGCTTGGTCTCGAATTCGAGAAGCAAGTTTTACTGAAAAAAGATTTGGAATTGATCGAACGCGCCAGCTGACCTTTTTAATCGAAAGGGATGATTCAGGTGTCCATTGACAAAAAAGTTCGTGAATGGGAAGAGGCCGGTTTACTGGATGAAGTGACCGGTCAGCGCTTGGTCGAGTATGAACATAAGAAGTTGGCGGTCGGTGACAAACGTGAGCACAAACCGCCTATTCTTGTGATTATCGGATCGATTTTGCTCGCACTTAGTCTATTCAGTTTTGTCGCGGCCAATTGGCAAGCGATTCCTGATCTTGTGAAAGTCGCCATTTTCCTCGTGTTTATGGTCGGGATGTATGTGACCGCCGAACGCCTGCAAGTGAAAGCGTCACGCTATGTCACGCTATTCCGACTGTTAGGCGTCGCCTTTTTCGTCGCCACGATGATCGTCATTTTCTCGACGTATAATCTTTCCTCGCAAATTCCGTTCTTATTCTGGTTATTCCTTGCCGTCGCCGTCATGCACAAATTGATTTTCAAACATCCGATTTTCACGTTCTTGGCCGCACTCGCTGCTTTTTTGGCAATCACGAATAGTTTTCAAGGCATCGGCATCACGTTGATTGCGTTCGGATTGATCGTGACGTGGGTCTGGTTCCATTATGGGGACAACGAGCTCGATCGCATTTTCGCCTGGTTCGGCTTCTACGGCCTATTGATCACGATTGGTCAGTACGCCGACTATGAAGGCCGCTTTTGGCCGCTATGGACACTCGCTGCGCTACACGTCTTGTTTCTCGTTTATCGGGAGCGGGCCCAATGGAACTATCTGTACCTGTTCGTCGCAGCCGTCCTATCAATCGGCTATTTGATTAATGCGACGGAAGGCTGGTTGTCGCAACGAACGCCGTCGGTCATCGAGGCGACAATCCTTTCGGTCGTCCTCGTCGCCGTCTATTTACTTCACCGACGCCAGGACTTGATGTGGGTCAGTTTACTCGCTGTCATCCCGTTCTCGTTATTCGAAGACTCCGGCATCTTGCTAGCGGTGCTACTTGAAGTGGTCGCACTCGCCTATCTCGTCTATCAAGACCACAATCGCAAACCGATCGTGCTTGCTTTCATTTATTTCTTGCTCGTCCAAATGACGATTTACTTCATTTACGTTTGGGATCGACTCGACATTTCGCTGTTCTTCCTCATCGGAGCATTGATCGTCTTCGCACTGTCGCTCGCTTTGTGGTGGCGCAGCCGTAGCCGTACGAGAGGGGATGCTCAGACATGAAACGATTGACGCCTTGGCTAGTGCCGGTTTTGCAAGTAGTGATCGCTGTCGGTTTTATTCTGCTCGTCTATGCGGTCTCCTGGTTCGGAGAGACGTATACGTTCAAAGCGACCTCCTATGAGCCGTACGATCCGTTCTTTGGAGACTTTGTCTATTTGGAATACGATTCGTTCGACGGCAGACAAGATGTCGAATCAGGGACGGTATACGTGTCGTTCAAAACGGGGGACGACGGTTATGCGACCATTGATCGGGTCAGTTCACGGCCGTTCTTCGGTGGCACTCGTGCCAATTACTATGACCGGCAAGTGTATATCGATGACATGAGTTCGTATCGGATCGCCGAAGAAGAAACGTCGGCGATCGAAGGTGCGAAAACGTTCGAAGTGGATGTCGACGTGGCACCTTGGGGCATGGTTCGCCCCCATGATTTACGCTCGATTGAAGCTGAAACAGAATGACAATCAGATTACAGATTTGTTACACGTTATGTTGTAACGAATCTGTAATTTTTTACGAAAACGGTTGGTAACACTAGGTTTATTGTAAATGTTACAGATTGTAACCAGTTCTTTCTTGATGTGTCAGAAATATTTCACTTCGTCAAAATCCCTTCTCGTGATTGAAACGACATGGTAAATTTACTCCTGTTCGTTAGATGACGAGAAAGGTGCTGACCTATTAATGCATTCCTTAAAATATATAATCGCGATTTTATTTGCCGCTGTTGGAACATTCGTGTTTGCTGCGAATGCCGATGCCGCCCAAATTGGAATCGGGACTGAACAGAAAATTGTCCAAAACCCACTTGAATTAGAACGTCAGGCCATTGAGTTGGAGCGCCAACAAGAAATCGAACGTAAGAAACGTCTTGCCGAAGAGAAACGGCTCGCTGAAGAAAAACGTTTAGCCGAAGAAAAGCGCTTGGCAGAAGAGAAAGCCAAACGTGAAGAGGCCGAGCGTGAAGCGAAAGCGAAAGCAGAACGTTTGGAAGAAGAAAAGCGCGTCGCTGCCGAAAAGGCACGACAAGAAGAAGCGAAACGCCAAGCCGCAGCAAAAACCGAGAAGAAGCAACAAGCGGCATCGAGTGCGACCGTGACACCTGTCTCGACACAAGGACGTGTCATTCAAGCCGAGTCAACGGCCTACACGAACGATGCAGCTGACAACGGTTCTTACGGGGGGCGCGTCTTGACGGCGACAGGCCATGACGTGACAGACTCGATTTATTATAACGGCATGCGTATCATCGCAGTCGACCCATCTGTCATCCCGCTCGGTACGGTCGTTCAAATCGACGGCATCGGCCAAGCGATCGCCCTTGATACAGGAGGACGCATTAAAGGGAACATCGTCGATTTACTCGTCGACACGAAGAGCGAGGCCATCAATTGGGGTCGTCGTCATATCACAATCACATTGCCATAATCTAAAGGTTCTCCTGCGGGGGAACCTTTTTTGTCTCGCCTCGTGGGTTGGCAGTCTTTCGACCGCGTCCCAGCACGTTTCATTGTTTAACAATCGTTGGAAACGGGCAAACTAATATTTGACCTTTATGAAAAGTTACGAGCCGAGGAGGGGTAGAGTTGATAGAATTCCAAAATGTATCTAAGCGTTACGAAGACGGGACGTTAGCCGTCAAAGATTTGGATTTAACAGTACGAAGAGGCGAGATTTTTGTCTTGATCGGCCCATCAGGGTGTGGCAAGACGACAACCATGAAAATGGTGAATCGACTGATCGATCATACCGACGGGAAAATTTTGATTGATGGGAAAGAGATTTACCAATTCGATATTTATGAGTTACGCCGCAATATCGGTTATGTACTTCAACAAATTGCCTTATTCCCTCATTTAACGGTCGAAGAAAATATTTCTGTCGTTCCTGAACTATTGAAGTGGCCAAAGCAAAAGACGAAAGACCGCGTGACCGAACTCATGGAAATCGCCGGATTAGATCCCGTCTTGCGGGCTAAAAAGCCGACCGAGCTATCCGGTGGACAACAGCAACGCGTTGGGGTGCTCCGTGCGCTCGCCGCCGATCCTGACGTCATCTTGATGGATGAGCCGTTCTCGGCACTCGACCCAATCAGCCGGGGCCAACTCCAAGACGATATTAAACGCTTGAACGATGAACTTGGGAAAACGATTTTGTTTGTGACCCACGACATGCAGGAAGCGATGAAACTCGGAGACCGTATCGCGTTGATGCGTGACGGCGAATTGGTCGTCGTCGGGACACCAGACGAAATCAGAGCGAGCACGGACCCGTTCGTCCTCGACTTTACACAACGCGGAAGAGGTGAGGTTGATGCTTGAGACATTCCAAAACCGACGAGGGGAACTCGTCGAGGCGCTCATCGAGCACTTGCAGCTCTCCGTCGTCTCCTTATTGATCGCGGTCTTGATTGCCGTCCCGCTCGGTATTTGGTTGACGCGCCGTAAAAAAGTGGCCGAGACCGCCATCGGTGTCACTGCCATCATTCAAACGATTCCTTCTTTGGCGCTCCTCGGACTGATGATTCCACTTGTTGGGATTGGCGCCTTGCCGGCGACGATTGCCCTCGTGTTGTACGCCTTACTCCCAATTTTACGAAACACGTTCACCGGACTGAACGAGGTCGACAAATCGCTCATCGAAGCGGCACGAGCTTGCGGCATGAAGCCGAACCAGAGCTTGATGAAAGTCGAGCTCCCGCTCGCCTTGCCAGTCATTATGGCCGGGATTCGGACGGCGATGGTTCTCATCGTCGGGACGGCGACGCTCGCTGCCCTCGTTGGAGCAGGTGGGCTCGGGACGTTGATTCTTCTAGGAATCAACCGGAATGACAACTACTTGATTTTACTCGGCGCCATCCCGGCCGCCATCCTTGCTCTTTTGTTCGATTTCCTGCTCCGACAAATGGAAGGCGCGACAGCTACGCGGAATAAGACAAAATTGATTGCTGTCTCTACCGTCTTGGCGTTAATCGTCGCGGCACCGCTCGCGCTCGGTCGCACGCAACAGACCGATCTCGTCGTCGCCGGAAAACTTGGACCAGAGCCTGAAATTTTAATGAACATGTATAAATTATTGATCGAGGAAGAGACTGATTTGACTGTTTCTGTCCGACCAAACTTTGGCGAGACGACATTCGTCTGGGGTGCGCTCCAATCTGGTGATGTCGATATTTACCCAGAATTCACAGGGACGGTACTCGCCAGTCTCGTGAAAGAGACACCGAACTCAAATGACGCTCGCGAAGTGTATGAACAGGCTCGTGATGCGCTGGCAGACGACGGCTATGCCTTGCTTGAGCCGATGCAGTTCAACAACACATATGCCATCGCCATCCCACGCGACTACGCCGAAGAGGAAGGCATCACATCGATTTCTGATTTACGAAACGTGCAAACGGACATTAAAGCCGGCTTCACGCTCGAGTTTACGGACCGGGAAGACGGATACCCTGGACTTCAGCAAGCCTACGGTCTCGACTTTCCGTCGGTCGTCTCGATGGAACAGAAACTCCGTTACCGCGCCATCGCTCGTGGTGACGTCAACCTTGTCGATGCATACGCGACGGACCCGGATATCGCCGAGAATGATTTGCTCGTCCTTGAAGATGATCAACAGTTCTTCCCGCCATATCAAGGGGCACCGTTGCTCAAGCAAGAGACATTAGACGAGCACCCTGAAATCGAGGACGCGCTCAATCAATTGGCTGGTAAAATTACAGATGAAGAAATGTCTGAACTCAACCGCCGCGTCGCGTATGGGAATGAGCGTGCTTATGACGTCGCACAAGACTTCTTGGAGCAGGAAGGTCTCCTATGAGAGCAATGATTATCTCGAATCCAACATCCGGTGCAAGTGAAACGATGCTCGGTGAGGTTGTCGGGACGGTCGAATCCTTGTATGACGAGATTCTGATTCGAAAGACGCTCGGACAAGGAGATGCTGCCCGCTTTGCCGAGGCGAGTGGGTCGTTCGAGCATTTAATCGTCATCGGTGGGGACGGGACCCTGCATGAGGTCGTGAACGGCCTCATGTCACTTCCGAAGGACGAGCGGCCGACGGTCGGCCTCGTCCCCGGTGGTACGTGCAACGACTTTGCCCGTGCGCTCGATTTACCAGTCGAACCGATTGAGGCGGCCCGGTTATTTAAGATGAGTCATGTCCAGCCCGTCGACGTCATGCGGGTCAATGATCGATATGGCCTCAATTTTATTGGGGTCGGCCTGATCGCCGACGCATCGCGACAAATCGATCCGCTCCAAAAAGAATCACTCGGATCCATCGGGTATTTTTTAGCGACAATCCGGCAGTTTCGTGAACTCGACCCGTTCGACGTCCGCATCGAGCAGGACGGAGAAGTCGTCCATGATGGGCCGATCAGTTTTTTGTACGTCGGAAACGGGGCATATCTTGGTACGGTACCGACAAAGTTACCGACCCAATCGTTCACCGACGGACTCGTCGAAGTCGTGCACAGCTCGGCCATCGGCTTTCCAATGATTCGGCAACTGCTTACGCAACAACTCGGACTCGAACATTCGTCGCCGGAGTGGGTCCATCTACAGATGTCTCAACTGACCGTCCATTTGAGCGAATCACAGATTATCGACGTCGATGGGGAACATTTTGAGGCGGACCGATTACACATCGACGTCTTGCCAAGGGAACTGACATTCCTAGTGCCATCCCACTAAAAACCAGACAGAGAAAAGAATTCAGACTTTTCTCTGTTTTTTGTTGTTCTCATTTCTGAACAGTGTTAGTATTTCACTATTATTATGAAAATAGATATGAAAACAGGAAGTAGGGATGGTAATGGCGCAAAACTCGTTCGCCTCAAAAATTGGATTCATCTTAGCGGCCGCAGGGTCAGCGATTGGTCTCGGTGCGATCTGGAAATTTCCGTATGTCACCGGCACAAGTGGAGGCGGCGCCTTTTTGCTCATGTTTTTAGCGTTTACGCTCTTACTCGGTCTCCCGTTATTGATCGGTGAGTTCATCGTCGGACGCTCGACACAAAAAACGGCACTGCTCGCATTCAAAAAATTAGGACACGGCCGTTGGACGATCGTCGGTTACCTTGGTGTCATCGCATGTTTCTTATTGCTCTCATTCTACAGTGTCATCGGTGGTTGGGTCTTAATCTATGTCGGTCTCGGCTTGAGCGGGACATTGAACGGCCGATCGCCTGACGAATTTGGTGCCGTCTTCGGAGATGTCGTCTCGTCACCAGGCATCGCCGTGTTCGGTCAATTCTTATTCTTATTGATCACGCTCTTAATCGTGCTAAAAGGCGTCGAAGCTGGAATCGAGCGGATGAGCAAGATCTTGATGCCGCTCCTGTTCTTCAGTTTCATCGTCCTCGTCATCCGCTCATTGACGCTCGACGGGGCGATGGAAGGGGTTCGCTTCTTCTTGCAGCCTGACTTCTCTGCCTTGACGGGGGAATCGGTCTTGTTCGCCCTCGGTCAAGCGTTCTTCTCGCTATCACTCGGGGTTGCGGCCATGTTGACGTATGCGTCCTACATTAAAACGAAAGGCACGCTCAATCGCTCGGCGAACATGATTGTTCTATTGAACATCGCCGTCTCGCTGTTGGCGGGTCTCGCGATTTTCCCGGCCGTGTTCGCATCAGGTCTCGACCCGGCTGAAGGCCCGGCGCTTCTCTTCGTCGTCTTGCCGGCCGTCTTCAATCAAGTCCCGCTCGGTGGTTTCTTCATGGTATTGTTCTTCTTGCTGTTCACGTTCGCCTCGATCACGTCATCGATTGCGATGCTTGAAGTCGTCGTCGCCGGTGTGACCGACCGACTGAACGAAAAGAAACAGACGATGTCGAAACGGAACGTCACACTCTTGTCAGCAGCGATCGTTTTTGCGGTCGGTATCCCTTCGGCCCTCTCGTTCGGAGTGATGAGCGAGATGCAGTTCTTGAACGGTCGTACGTTCTTCGATTCGATGGACTATATCGTCAGCTATGTCTTGATGCCGGTCGGTGCGCTCTTGACATCGATTTTCGTCGGGTATGTCGTTGATCAACGCATTCTTAAAGAAGAGATTCAAACGTCGGATGTCGGTGTGAAGCTGTATCCAGTGTGGCGCTTCCTTATTCGCTACATCATTCCGGTGACGGTCGCCGTCGTCATGGTGACAACGTGGGTCACGGTGTAACGTGACGAACTCCTCCTGATTCATTGAATCAGGAGGTTTTTTTACATTCGAGCGACCCTGACTTTTCGTTCTTGCGACCGAGAGAGCGTGCGGCGTCATTGTGCTAAGCTTATAAAGATGACGAAACTTTTTTTGAAGGGTCACGTAAGGTACAATAGAAGTATCTTGAGACGAGGTGAAACGGATGAAAACATGGATGAAATGGGCCCTGACCGGGGCGATCCTATATTTTGCCATAAACGTTTTTGATTTTTCTTGGCTGTTTATCATCGTCGGGGCGCTCGTATTAAACGAAGTGTGGTCGACCAATAAACGCCGGAAGCGGGCGCCGGCTCCTGTTGCCAAACGGGCCAAGAAGAAACTGCTGCTCGATGAAGACGAGCCGTTCGTTGGTTCGCGCATCTTGAAACCGCTTGAAGAAGCGGCACCGGTGCGTCAATTCGAGGCGACCGACGACTTAGAGCTTCAATTTTTACAGCGGACGATTGAGCAAGGCTATGAAAAGCTACAACAGATTGACCGCGTCTTGCCGGAAATCAAGGACATCGAGGTGCGGCGTGAGATGAAGGCCGTTTCGAAAGAAGCTCACGAACTGTTCGCTGAGTTGTTCGAAAATCCACAAGACGTGAAACATGTGCGTGACTTGTTCACGTTCTATTTGGATTCACTCGTGTCGGTCGTATTGAAATTCAAAGAACTAGAAGGAAAACGCGTCGTCATTCAAGAAGAGACACGTGAACAGCTGATCACCAATATGCGACTCATCGTCGACAAGTTCAAACAGCAACGCAGCCGTCTCTTAGAAGACGATGCGGTCGACTTTGAACGAGAGTTGATCATGATGGAAAAGGTATTGGCCGATCAACCAGAAGGGAGAAAAAAACATGACTTCATCGAATGAAACGAACTGGCAGTCATGGCCAGAAGAAGAGCTCACTTCACAGACGAAAACGAAGACGGAAACCGATGCGATTTCGGACCCGTCCGTGGACTGGTCATCTATGACAGAGAAACATGAGGTGCCGGCGATTCAAGTGAATCCAGATGTCCCGCAGGAACACCGGGAACGGATCACGCGCATCGCCGAGTCGATCGATATTAAAAAGACAGATTCCGTCATGTTGTTCGGATCAAACGTGCAACGCGAACTGTCGCAATTCTCGGACCAAATCTTGACCGAGGTCCGGATGAAGGATGGCGGTGACGCCGGAAAGCTATTGTCTGACTTGATGCAGAACGTACGCAAGATGGACCCGGACATGTTGCAGCCAGAGAAGAAGAGTTTTATGGACAACTTGCCGCTCATCGGACGGGCCAAGAAGAAAGCCGAGAACTACAAACTCCAGTTTGAAAAGATGAGCGTCTATTTAGAAGAAGTCATCCATAATCTAGACCGGGCCAAGTTCGGTTTGATGAAGGACATCACGATGCTCGATCAGATGTACGATAAGAACAAGCGTTATTTTGAAGAGCTTAACGTTTATATCGCTGCCGGTGAGACGAAACTTGACCACGTGCGCAGCTATGAGATCGCCCCGCTCCGTCAAGAAGTGGAGATGTCGAAAGACCAGGTCAAACTTCAACAGTTGAACGACATGATTCAACTCGCGGACCGATTCGAGAAAAAATTGCACGATTTGAAACTGAGCCGGACAATCAGTCTGCAGATGGCACCGCAAATCCGGGTCATCCAACAGAACAACCAGATTCTAGCCGAGAAAATCGAGTCGGCGGTCGTCAATACGATTCCACTCTGGAAAAACCAAGTCGTGCTCGCGCTCAGCTTGACACGACAAAAGACGGCGCTCCGCATGCAGCAAGACGTCACGAAGACG
This sequence comes from Exiguobacterium mexicanum, assembly GCF_005960665.1. Lineage (GTDB taxonomy): Bacteria > Bacillota > Bacilli > Exiguobacteriales > Exiguobacteriaceae > Exiguobacterium > Exiguobacterium mexicanum_A. The sequence goes on along the minus strand of NZ_CP040676.1, from coordinate 1,455,370 downwards.
ACGAACACGTTGCTCGAGCAGAACTCGAAGATGTTGAAAGACTCATCGATCGAGATCGCCACAGAGAACGAGAAAGGCATCGTTTCGGTCGAATCGCTCAAAGTGGCGCACGAGAACTTGCTCTCGACGCTCGACGAGACGCTCCGCATTCAACAAGAAGGACGTCAGAAGCGCCGTGAGGCCGAACGTGAACTCGATCGCATGGAGCACGAGTTGAAAGAAAAAGTTATCGAGATTGCTTCAAAAAACAAAGAGTTGCCAAAAGAGACTGGATATTGAACGAGGAAAGTCTGAGCTCTCAGACTTTCCTTTTCTTTAAGGAGGATAAGAAAATGGAAAAACAACGGCTATGGGATGAGACGTGGTTGCGGTTCGCTGATATGATGGCGGTACGCCATTCGAAATGCGCCTCGAAAAGTGTCGCTTGCGTCATCGTCAAAGATGAGAAGCCGATCTCGATTGGGCTCAATGGGACGCCACCCGGGCATACGAACTGCAATGAGATCTTTTTAAAACGGGAAGACGGTTTTTATAAACGGGCCGAGTACGTGTCAGAAGATGCGGTCGATTTGCTCGAGGCACCGGTTTCATTCATCCATGAGGGTGTGACATTTATTAGATGTTCGGACCCATACGACCACCATAATTGGTCGAAGCAACATGAAATCCACGCCGAAATCAACGCGATCGGTAAGCTCGCCGCGGATTCGACGAACGCCTTCGGGGCGACAGCCTATGTGACCCACTCACCATGTCATGCCTGTTCGCTCGCTTTGATCGCATCACGCGTAGCCCGTGTCGTCTATGCGGTCGGCTATGAGCACGGTGACGGCCTCGATTTGATGCGTGAAAGCGGGATTGACGTGGTACATATGCCACTCGAAAAAAGTTTCAAAAACACATTGTAAACGTTTACATTCGATGTTATATTATTAATGTACTGCCAATGGTGTTTTACTCTTCCATTATTCGTCTCTCCTCGGAGGGACCTTTTTTTATGGCTAAGCACAGGTGAGACAAAGTTTACACATAATGTTCAATATTTCACAATCTTTTCGTGGGTTTCTTTCTTATAATGAAAGTAGATTAACGAGAGGGGAAATGTTACATGGAAAAACAAGTTCGTTTCACAGATGGTGCCTATGATGTGGAAGCGTTGATCACACTCGAAGAAGTGTGGGAAGATAAATTTGCCATCGGGACGCATAAAGAGCTCGCCGTTAAGTCATTAAAGATCAACGGAAATGAGGTTTCGGAGTTGAAGCACGTTCGGGCGTTGCTTCGCTACTATCCGACGCTCGGTGTCTCGGGCATCTTGTTAGCGCTCGATGGTGCCGCAGCTGAGATCGTCGCCTTGTCAGGGGATGCGGATCCGGCGCTCCGGTTTGTTGAACTCGTTGCGTTACAAATGGACGAGGCGGCGACGGAAGAGTTGAAAGACCTATACGCCGAGATGGCGGTCTAACTTTGTAAGGATGACACCCACGTCATCCTTTTTTCATTTTCGGGTTGCAATGCGAGTTCAGTATGGTATTATTGTCAATAGATGAAGAAATGGAACGCCATATCGTTATCGACAACCAGAAATGGGGATCTAGATAGCTAGATCGCTGTGAAAAAGCCACGTTCATAGGAACGTGGCTTTTTTTTGTATAATTTCGAACCCGGCGCCGACATCAAAGGCGATATGGGCGTCTGAACCGAGCACGAACGGGATGCCGAGTGCGGCCGCCTCGGACGCGACGTCAATGGCGTAAGGTTGGCCGCAATCGGGCTTGCGGAGACCGGCCGTATTCAAATCGAGACCGAAACCGCGTGTAGCGATCGTTTGTAGCAAGCGCGTCTGTTCGTCCTGCACGTTCGAGCGGTCCCACGTGTAATTGTGTTGATATTTAATCGGTAAGTCGATATGTCCGATGCGGTCCACTTTCAAGCGCTCCCAAGGGAATGCGAGGCTGGTAGCGAGCGCCGTGTAGTATTGTTTCATCACGGCCTCGAACGAGCCGACACGTTCGACGAGCACATCAAACGTGTCGGCCGAGAAGTCGATAGGCAGGAGCTCGTCGTCGACGAGGAGAAAGTGTTGGGACAAGATTGCTTCGTCTAGTACGTCGGCATATGGCTCGAGCAACGCCAGCGTCTCGGACTCATATCCGGGCAAATAGTCGATCTCCAAACCGATGCGGAGATCAAGTTCGGGATACGACCGCTTCAACGTCTGCAAAGCTTCTATATAACGCGGGAGCAAATCGAGCGCCATCGCTGAATCTTGTTCTGGCGTCGGGTCCTGAAACCGGGTCGGGAGCGGCGCATGCTCTGTGAACGTGAGCGTCTTGATTCCTTGGTTCAAGGCGCGCTTTACATACGCTTCGAGCGAATCGGATGAACCATGCGGACAAAATGGAGTGTGAAGGTGACCATCACGGGTAAAGTCAATCATCAGTCGACATTCCTTTCGAGTTCGCCGGTTGACAGCAACGGCTTGGTTTGATAAATTTAACACACTACTTTAGTTTGGTAAAGTGATAATAAGATAAAGGGTGATATTGATGATCTGGTTCAATACAAAAGGATCCATCCCGGAAGGATGGCACGAATTGCAAGGGGAAGACGTTCTGCGTCCGAAGCAGTGGATGTTGTCATTTTTAGAGCGAGCCGAGTCAAATGGCTACAGTGTCATTGAGCCGCCGCTCGTGGAATATTATTCGCACTATCAAGACTTGGCCTTGTTCGATGAGTCGGCCTATTATCGTCTGTTCGGGAATGACGGCGAGTTGCTCGTCATGCGTCCGGACTATACGTTGCAAATCGCTCGGAAGCTCGCCGATGGTCATGAACCGATGCGGGTCGCCTATGCCGGTGCCGTCTATCGGCGTACCCCGAAACATTCGGGTCAGCCGCATGAGCGTCAACAGCTCGGGCTTGAATGGATTGACGGGGACGCTCCCGATATGGAGTTGATCGCGTCATTCCTCAGTATGACTGAGCGGGTGTTGCCGCAAGACGGGCTTCGGATTCAAGTCGGTTCGGCTGCCTTGGTCGCCGCCGTGGCGGATGAGGCCGGCATCCCTGAGCGGACGCTCCGTCAATATTTGGCGCTCCGTAACTTGGAATCACTCCGTGACCTCGCGGATATGTATCAATACCCGTTAATCGCGAAGCTACCGTTCTTAATCGGTGATTCGGCACTCGCTGAACTACGAGAAGTCGCCGAGCCAGGATTGACGGCTGCGATCAATGAAGTCGAGCGGGCGGTCGAACATTTACGCGCCATCGGTTTGAACGTATCGTACGACTTTGGACAGACCGGCGATTTTGATTATTATTCAGGACTGACGGTGACAGGAAGCATCGACGGACGGCGCGTCCTCTCGGGCGGTCGCTATGATTCGCTATACGGACATTTCGGCCAATCGCGACGGGCGTTCGGATTGTCGCTTGATTTAGAACAGTTAGGTGAGGTGATTTTATGAAAGTGGCCATCGCGAAAGGACGCATTGAAAAAGCGGCCCGAGACTATTTCGAACAAGTCGGATTAACCGTCTGGCCCGAAAAACGCGGCCGGGAACTGACTGTCGAAGTCGACGGGCATGAGTTCATCTTCGTCAAAGGGGATGACGTCTATAAATATGTCATGCACGGCGCGGCTGATGTCGGCGTCGTCGGAGGCGACATCTTGCGAGAGAAGACGCCTGGCGTTCTCGAAGTCGTCGATTTGCCGTTCGGCCGTTGCCGGATGGCGGTCTGTGGACCGAAAGAATGGAAAAATGGGACGAAAAAATTGAAAGTCGCGAGCAAGTATCCGAATATCGCCATCTCTCACTTCGCTTCGAAGCGACAGAACGTTGAAGTGATTGCGTTGAACGGTTCGGTCGAACTCGCACCGCTCACGGGACTCGCCGATTGCATCGTCGATATCGTCGAGACGGGGGCGACGCTTCGTGCGAACGACCTCGAGGAATACGAAACGATTTTCACGGTGAACGCCAAGTTCATCACGAGTGAGACGGCGCTCGCCAACGATCCTGATGAATTGAAGGCCTGGATTCGTCGTTTAAGCAAGGAGGAAGCGAAATGAGCACGGAAACGAATCGGAGCCGGCGTGAAAGCTGGGCGGAAGCAGTTAAGCCAATTCTCGAGGCCGTGGAGTTGAACGGAGATGAAGCGCTCCTAGAGTTTACAAAGAAATTTGACGGTGTCGATGTAATCGAAACGGTCGACTTGACAGCCTTCACGCCACCTGAAGCTTACGGGGAGTTGACCGAGGCGTTGATGCTCGCCGCCGAACGCATTCGCACGTTCCACGAGCGTCAGCGTCGTCAAGACGACGCGTATGAAGATGGCATGTTCAGACTCGGACGTCGCTTCATGCCGCTCGACTCGGTCGGCGTGTACGTACCGGGTGGGACGGCCGTCTATCCCTCGAGCGTCTTGATGAACATCATCCCGGCGAAAGTGGCCGGTGTGAAACGGATCGTCATGGTGACGCCGCCAAAACCAGATGGCATCGACTTGTCGCTATTGATTGCGGCAAAAATCGCAGGGGCAGATGAGTGTCATCTGGTCGGCGGGGCACAAGCCGTGGCCGCGCTTGCGTTTGGCACCGAGACGATCAAACCGGTCGACAAGATTGTCGGACCTGGTAACGCCTATGTCGCGACCGCGAAGTCGCTCGTCTCTCACATCGTCGGCATCGACTCGGTCGCTGGGCCGTCTGAAGTACTCATCATCGCCGATGAGACGGCCAATCCGAAATGGGTCGCCGCCGACTTGCTCGCCCAAGCCGAACATGACGTCGAAGCGACGGCACTCGCTCTCGTCACGTCAGTCGAGTTGGCCGAACGGATCGAACAGGAATTGGCACGCCAGCTGGCCGAGCTACCACGCCGTGACATTGCGGTCGAGGCATTGAAACGAGGCGGGGTACGCATCATGTCGAGCGAACGTGCAATCGAAGTCGCCAACGAGATGGCAGCCGAGCACGTGCAACTTGCCGTCTCCGACCCGGAAACCTATATGCAAGCCATCCGTCACGGTGGTTCGTTCTTCCTCGGTCATGAAGCCGCGGAAGCGTTTGGCGATTACATCGCTGGACCAAACCACGTCTTGCCGACGAGCGGGACGGCCCGCTTCTCGAGCGGCCTCTCGGTCGATGATTTTTACCGGAGACAGACGTTCCTTCAGATGACGGAGCTCGATGAACGTGTCACACGCGCTGCGATTCGCATCGCACAACAAGAACAACTTGACGGCCACGCCCGAGCGATGGCGGTTCGATTGGAGGACGTATGAGACAGAACTATGAGACGATTCCCCGCTACGTCCCGCAGGCGGTCAAAGGACATGCGTTGAATCAAAACGAGAGCCAATATGAGTTCCCAGAGCGGTTAAAGACGGCAATCCGAGAGCTTCCGCTCGATTTGAGCCATTATCCGGTCGATGAGTTGGCAGCGCTGAAACAAAGTTATGCGACATATGCTGGTGTGGATCCGCAACAACTCATGGTCGGGAGCGGCAGTGACGAACTGCTAGCCATTTTATGTCAGGCAATCCTTGACGCCGATGACGTCGTCGCCGCCCCGATTCCCGATTTTTCGATGTACGGCATTTATACGCATATCGCTCGCGGGAATTTTGTGCAGCCGGATGCGGACGGATTGTCGATTCAATCATTGCTCGAGACGATCGAGGCGGAACGGCCGAAACTTGTGCTCGTGTCGAACCCGAACAATCCGACGGGAAAGATGTGGTCACTCGATGAACTCGAAACGGTCGCCAGCCGTGTTCCATATCTCGTCGTGGACGAGGCATATATCGATTTCACGATGGAAGATTCATTCAAAGACCGACTCGCGGACCACGCGAACGTCATCATTCTCCGTACGTTATCGAAAGCGTTCGGACTCGCGAATCTGCGCATCGGTTTCATGATTGCCGACGAGCGCTTAATCGAGAAGATTGACCGGTTCCGTTCGCCATTCAACGTGAGCGGGCTGAGTGCGGCCGTGGCGACGGTCGTGTTGAACGACTCCGAATATATCGAGGAGTCGATCAACTTCCATCAAACGCAGCGACAAAAGCTTGAAACGTTGCTCGCACCGATTGGAAACGTCTTACCGAGCCGTGCCAATTTCCTATACGTCAAAACACCGGACAGCGAAGCTTGGGCCGCCCGTTTCTTAGAAAAGGATGTCCATGTTCGCGCGTTCGCAGACGGGATTCGTGTCAGTGCCGGCACGGACGAGGCGTACCGCTTGCTTCAACAAACGATAGAAGAGGTGACTTCACTTGAGAACAGCTGAGACGAAACGAGAGACAAAAGAGACGAACATCGAGCTCAAGCTTGATTTGAATGGGACAGGACAAAGTGACATCAAGACAGGTGTCGGCTTCTTTGACCATATGCTGACACTGTTCGCGTTCCACAGCCAAATCGATTTGACGGTCCATGTCGAAGGGGATACGTGGGTCGACGCCCACCATACGGTCGAAGACGTCGGGATCACCCTTGGGCAGATAATCAATCAAGCGCTCGGCGACAAAGTCGGCATTCGCCGCTATGGCACGAGTTATTTGCCGATGGACGAGACGCTCGCGCGTGCCGTCGTTGACGTATCGGGCCGTCCGTTCCTCGTCTACCGCGCCGATATCAAAAATCCGAAACTCGGAGACTTTGATACCGAGCTCGCCGAAGAGTTTTTCCGGGCCGTGGCGATGAACGCCCGGTTGACACTGCACCTAGAGGTCCTCTACGGGTCGAACTCGCACCACATGATTGAAGGGTTGTTCAAGGCGTTCGGTCGCGCCCTCGCCGAGGCGATTGGGCAAGACGGGTCGAATCGGCTCCCGTCGACGAAAGGACTGATCGAAGGATGAAAATCGCGGTCATCGATTATGGAATGGGTAACGTGTTCAACGTCGAACGGGCACTCCAAGCTATCGGCTGTTACGTCACCATCACGAACAATCCCGTCGAAATCGAGGCGGCGGACGCCATCTTGCTACCTGGTGTCGGGGCGTTCCCGCAGGCGATGCAATCGCTGAACGAGACGGGTCTGATTCCGCTGTTGAAACGGTCGGCACAGGAAAAACCGTTCCTTGGCATCTGTCTCGGCATGCAACTCTTATTCGAGTCGAGCACGGAAGGCGTGCCGACGGAGGGACTCGGTTTGATTGAAGGGCGCGTCGAGCGGATGCGGGCGAAACGTCTGCCACACGTCGGATGGAACTCGATTTTGCGCGACGAGGACGTCTATTTCGTCCACTCGTATCACGTCGTGACTGATCCAGTCCACGTCGTCGCGTCTGCCGATTATATGGGTGAAACCGTGCCAGCCATCGTGCAAAAAGGACTCGTCACGGGGATGCAGTTTCATCCCGAGAAGAGCGGCGCGTTCGGATTACGTTTATTGACAGAATGGAAGGAGGCGGTCGAACGTGAGATTACTACCGGCCATTGATTTGATTGACGGAAAAATCGTCCGCTTGACGGAAGGCGATTTCAATACAGAAGAACAGTATGGCGACCCATACGAAAAATTGAAGGAATGGCAAGGGCGCGTTCCGATGCTTCACTTGATTGATCTCGAAGGGGCGAAAGCCGGCGAACCGAGACATCTTGATGTCGTCCGATTCGCCAAATCGTGCGGCTTCTTCGTCCAGACCGGCGGAGGCATCCGTTCCGAGGAAGCGCTCGATGCGGTCATGGCGACCGGCGTCGACCGTGTCTTGCTTGGGACAAAGGCGTTCACAGACCCGGATTTCTTGGACCGGGCGCTCGCGAAGTACGGTGATCGTGTCGCCGTCGCCCTCGACGCCTATGATGGCATCGTCGCCGTCAACGGATGGCAACAAGCGACCGACTTAAAAGATATCGATGCCGCGAAAGAACTCGTCGACCGTGGGGTCAAGACGATTCTCTATACGGATATCGGTTCGGACGGGAAATTGAACGGACCGAACCTCGAGCGGATGAAGGCGCTCCGTGATGCTGTTTCAGTCACGATCATCGCCTCGGGTGGCGTGACGACCGAGGCTGACGTCGAGGCGCTTCAAGCGGCCGGCATCGACGAGGCGGTCGTCGGGAAGGCACTACTCTCCGGACAAGTCAGTCTTGATGACTTGATCGAGTGGGAGGCGCGCCATGCTTAAACGTCGCATCATTCCGTGTCTTGATGTCAAAGACGGTCGTGTCGTCAAAGGGATCGAGTTTGTCGCGTTACGTGACATCGGCGACCCGGTCGAGATTGCCAAGTATTATGACGCCTCCGGTGCGGATGAGCTCGTGTTTCTCGATATCACTGCGAGTACGGAACGCCGGCAGACGATGCTTGACGTCGTCAGTGCCGTCGCCCGGAAAGTGTTCATCCCGCTCACGGTCGGCGGCGGTATTCGGTCGCTTGAGGATATTTCCTCGCTCTTAAAAGCTGGGGCCGATAAAGTGTCGCTCAACACGCTCGCCGTCGAATCACCCGATTTGATCAAACGAGCGGCCGAACGGTTCGGGTCACAATGTATCGTCATCGCCATCGACGTCAAGTTCGAAGACGACGAGTACTTTGTCTATACGTATGGCGGGAAGAACCGGACCGAGTTGCGGGCCGTCGATTGGGCAAAGCAAGTGGCCGCACTTGGGGCGGGTGAACTGCTCGTCACGTCGATGAATCAGGACGGAAAGCAGAGCGGCTACGATTTGCGAATCCTTGATTTGCTCCGGGACGCCGTCGATATCCCGATTATCGCCTCTGGCGGTGCCGGGAACGCGAATCACGTCGTCGACGCGCTCGAGAAGGTCGATGCGGCGCTACTCGCCTCGATTTTGCATGACCGGAAAACGACAGTGGAAGAGGTGAAACACGTATGCAGCGAGCACAACTTGCCGATGCGGTTCGTTACGACGAAAACGGATTGATTCCAGCCATCATCGTGTCGACAGAGGACGACGCCGTCCTCATGTTAGGCTACATGAACGAGGAGGCGATTCAGAAGACGCTCGAGACGAACACGGTCACGTTCTGGTCACGTTCGAAAGGGAGACTCTGGATGAAAGGGGAGTCGAGCGGAAATACGCTCGAACTCGAGAGCATCCACGTCGATTGCGATCAAGACGCGTTGTTGGTCCGTGTCCGTGCCAATGGGCCGACGTGCCATACGGGAAATCGAAGCTGCTTTTTCACGGAGGTGGAAGGATGATTCACGAATTAGAGAAGTTGATTCAAGAACGACAGGCGTCACCGAAAGAAGGGTCGTATACATCTTATTTATTCGACCAAGGTGTCGACAAGATTGCCAAGAAGTTTGGGGAAGAGTCGTTCGAGGTCGTCATCGCGGCGCTGAACGATGAAGATTTGGTCGAAGAGTCGGCCGATCTCTTGTACCACCTGCTCGTCTTGCTCGCCGCCAAAGGCGTGTCATTACAAGACGTTGAGGCGCTCCTCGCCAAACGGCACGGGACGACGACTCCGGCGAAACCACGCCGAGACGTCACCGACTGGTAACACAAAAAGGAACGAAGCCACAATCGGCTTCGTTCCTTTTGATTAGCGGTTGACCGAGGCGGCCATACGGATGTACGTATGGCGCCGTCCCCGAATCGCAATCGATAACGCCTGGATATTCTCCGGTGTGGCGATTCCGGACAGCCCAGCATCGCCGATATGGAAGATGTCCGTCCCACCGCGCTTCGAGGACAAGGCGATGTCACGAATCGTCGCTTCATCGGACCCTTCCTGTGATGTGCCGATGGCGGCGACGACGAGTTTATCCAACGCCTGAATCTCGCGCGTGACTTCATAGAATTCATCTTCACGGACGCCAGGAACGGTGCCGGGCGCTGGAATCAAGATGATATCGGCCCCGGCTTCAGCAAAACGGACGTACGCCTCTTGATCAAGTACACGGCCGACGCCGGCTTGATGCATCTTCCCGGCGATGATGACGCCCGCGAACTCTTGGCGCGCGTTGATGATGGCTTGCTCGATCGCCTCGTTCGTCACCCCGGTGTTCGGGTTTCCGGTCAGGCAGATGAAGTCGATGCCGAGCTCTGACGCTCTGGCGAACGCTTCCCGTGTCGCGAGCCGTCCTTGTTTCACATCATACATATCCTCCGATTTCTCAGAGAAGTCGACCGGTTCGAGGTTGACCCCGAGCGGGAGACCGACGAGCCGCTTCAATTCCATGATTGGATTGTCAGACATCGTCTCGCCCGGCATGTTTCCGAACAAGGCGTGGCTTTCGAGACCTTTTATGTACGGGTGGAACACGTCGAGCATGTTCAAAAGAATCATGTCGGCACCGAACGCCCGCGCGAGTTCGGCGTTCGTCACTTCCGGATAGAGTGGTTGTACGGTCGGGATGACTTCGGCGAGTACGGTCCGGCCTTCGGCTTTGCGAATCGATCCAATCAAATCCGAGCGGTTGAACGTCAAGAAATCACTGGCTCTGCAATCAAGAATTCGTTTCATCTGTCTATTCCTCCTCTAGTTCGTCATGTTCCTATTCCCCATTTCGCTAGAAATTCCTCTATAATGATGACAGAATAGGGGGAGATGCAGATGACTGAAAAAGAAAAGATGATTCGGGGCGAGCTTTACTTGGCCGGGGACGAGGAACTCGTCGCCGACCGGCGTCAGGCCCGGCGTTTGACGGAACGATTTAATCGATCCGGGATCGATGAACTCGACGACCGAAAAGCAGTGTTAGCGGAGCTGTTCGGCTCGACCGGAAGTTCGTTTTATTTGGAGCCTACGTTCAAATGCGACTACGGTTATAACATTCATCTCGGAGAACGGTTCTTCGCTAACTTTGATTGCGTATTCCTCGACATCTGTCCGATCACATTCGGTGACGATTGCATGCTCGGTCCTGGTGTGCACGTGTATACAGCGACGCATCCGCTCGACCCGACCGAACGGATCTCGGGTCTTGAATACGGGAAACCGGTCGCGGTCGGACATCGGGTATGGATCGGCGGCGGTGCCATTCTAAACCCAGGGGTGACAGTCGGGGACGATGCCGTCATCGCCTCTGGCGCCGTTGTGACGAAAGACGTGCCAGCCCGTGCCGTCGTCGGGGGGAATCCGGCGAAAGTGCTCAAGTTCATACCATGACGAAACGACCCGACGTGATGTCGGGTCGTTTGCTTATGCTGTCGGTTGTGACGCGTAGGTGACCAGTGCCTGACGTGCTGCTTCGAGAGCAGATTCATTGCCGAGCGTGATGCGAATCCCGTTCGGTTGTTTCGATGTGTGAACGCCATGCGCGACGAGGTGGGCCCAAACGGCCTCCGGCTCATCGAGCGTGACGTAAATGAAGTTCGCCTCGGCGGGATGGACGTGTCCGATGGTGGCGAACAAGTCGGTCCACTGTCCGCGCATGTCGGCGTGCCATGCGATGGCCTCATCGAGATACGTCGCATTTTGTAAAAAGATGTTGGCGATTTTCGCGCTGACACCGCTAATGTTGAATGGCGGGACGAACTGACGGAAATAAGCGGCGAGTTCGGTCGTCGTGACTATGAAACCGAGGCGGACGTTGGCCAGGCCAAACGCCTTCGATAACGTCCGCAGTACAATCACGTTCGTGAATGCATCAAGATGGGCCACCATGCTCGACGTCGGTGTGAAGTCGATATAGGCTTCGTCGACGATCAAGTACGGCACGAGTCCCGCGAGTTCGGCCAATTCAGCGACGCTCCACAATTTTCCGGTCGGATTGTTCGGGTTCGACAACAGCAACAGCTTCGGTGTGTGTTGCGTGATCGCCTGGACGAGTGCGTCATACGACAGGTCATCGGCTTGCACGTGCCGGCCGTGCGCGATTGTCGTGAAGATCGGATAGAGTGCGAAATCCGGGCTCGGTGACAAGACGACGTCTTCCGGTGCCAACAGCGCCTGGGTGACGACGTGAATCATCTCGTCACTGCCGCAACCGACGAGCAATTGATTCGGCTCGACACCGGCGTAGGCCGCATAACGGGTGAACAACTCGTCAATCGGTTGGACCGGATACTCATGCAAGTCTTGGAACGAAATCGTCGCGAGCTGGTCATAGAGGCGGGACGGCACCGGGAACTGACTCTCGTTTTGATTCAAACGGTACCCGTCTGGATAGGTGACTGGATAAATCGGCAGCGAGACTGGTCTCATTCCGTCGGCTCCATCGAGAACCATTTTTTGGCGAGTTTGTCGATTTCACCTGAGTCAATCATCTTGTTCAACTCCTCGTTGAACTGATCGCGAAGGTCGTCCTCCAATTTAAAGGCGGCTGCTGAACCTTTCTCGCCATCTTCTTTCAAGGCGAACGTGTACAGTCCGGCATCTTGGTCCAAGTATTTTTGGGCGACCGTGTCCTCGATGACCATCGCGTCGATCCGACCCGTATTCAACTCTTGGACGATCTCTGGAATCTTGTTCAATGAGACGAGCTCTGCCTCCGGAGCTTGGTCTTTGGCGATGTTCTCTTGAATCGAAGCGGTTTGGACGCCGATTTTCTTGCCGGCGAGCGCCTCAATCGACTCGAGTGACTCATCTTTCGTCATGACTAAGTTCGTCGCCGACAAGTAGATATCCGAGAAGGCGGCATTTTCTTTCCGCTCTTCGGTCGGCGTCATACCGGCCATAACGAAGTCGACACGTCCGGCGTTGAGTGCCCCGAGCAGGCTGCCGAAGTCCATGTCTTCAATTTTGAGTTCGTAGCCGAGGCGTTCCGTGACGGTTTCGGCGATCTCGATATCAAATCCGACAATCTCATCCCCGTTCGCCGTATCGACAAACTCATACGGGAAGTAATCGGCGCTCGTCCCCATGACGAGTGTTTTTTTCTCTTCGCCCGTCGTCTCTTGGCTACATCCTGCTAGTAATGCACTTGCCACTAATCCCCCTGTAATGACCCACTTTTTCATGTATGAATTCCTCCTTCAAGATATGAGACTAAGTGTATATGTATGATTATTAATTGTAAAGCATAAAAATACAAAAAAACGATAAAAAAAATACATCCAAGAAAAAGTCACAGGATGCATCAGGTGGTCAATCCATCGCCTGGAGATAGGCGATGGCGTCGGGTAAATACGTCTCGAGGGGGCGATCCGTATCAATTGTAAGCGTATGCATAAACGGTGTTGTGAAGTCGATTCAAGCAGTGCCGTCTTCGTGACATCGTGATCGACGATGATCGCATCCAGTCGACGAGCGATTTCCCGAGACAGCGTCGATTTGCGGGACCCAGGGAAACCGGACATTTGAAGAAAGAACATGGAGTACCCTCACGTTTCGTTTGATTTCCCGCGGCTGAATCCGGCGAACAACCGGCCGCCGAACGGGGAGAGCGTCTCATCGACGTAACGGATGAGCGCGTCGGGTTCGTTCGTTTGATAATAGCGTTCGAGGGCAGCGACGAGCTCTCGGGCTGCATGCGTATCGTAGCGGTCGAGAGCGCGGTATGTCCATTTGGAGGAGCCCATCCATTGTCGATTCGTGCGTAGGATGAACTCACAGACCAACGTGGCGAGGGTGCTCGCCATGAACAAGCCCTCTGCACGACTTGTGCATCCGATCAAGTCATCAAGCACATCGGTCAGAAAGTATCGTTTCATCTCGATCGTCTCGTCCGCCCAAGCCTCGGGCCCGCTGTCGAGCAAGGCTCTCGCTTCACGCTTGATGTCTTCGACGTTGTTCATATTATTTTAAGATTTTTCAGATTCAAGGATGCGCCATTTTTCAATCTTACCGTCTTCTTCATAAAGAACACGAACTTCCATCTGGTTTAAAACGAGCCGTTGCTCGCTGGCGAAGAGCACAATCGGATAACCGGTCGACAGCGGTTCGTCCGCTTCGAACACGGGACTGTGCGCCTGCATGGCATAATAACCGTCCGAACGCGTGTTGGCCGCCCCGGCATCGACTTGAATCACCGTCTCGAACCCTTGGAGCCGCAGAACGTAACTATATGTCGTCCTGGCCCCGCGCTCGAGCCGCCACTCCTCGATAATCGCCTCGCGGCCATCGTTCATTTCCTCGAGTAATACTTTTTGTGCCGTGTACTCGCGTTCATACGGAATCATCTCTTGAATGTTGACGGCCGTCATGGTGGCCACTTTTTGTGATTCTTCTGATGGAGGTGTAATCAGGATACCGATAAAAATCAAGATAGGGATGAGCAGATAAATGATGACCCGACTTCGCATATGGTTTCACCTGTCCTTTATACGATTTTTTTTCGCCATCTTCTCGCAGAACCCTGCCTGACGTGCGAAATATGTCGATGGAACACGTCGAAATGTCTCCGACTTCGGGAAGCCATGTATGATGAAGACAGGAGGGGATTAATATGCGAATCGGGATTATTGGCGGTGGGATCGGCGGACTGACGACGGGGGCGCTCGTGAGCCGAATCGGGCATGACGTGACCGTGTACGAGTCGTCACGAGAATGGGGCGGTTGCGCCGGTAAGTTCGAACGCGGCGACTATCGGTTCCCGGCCGGAGCGACGCTCGGGATGGGGTTTGAGCCGGGCGGGCTACATGAGCGGGTCTTATCTTATTTAGGGGAAACGATTGACGTTCGTCCGTTAAGCGAGGTGATGCATATTCATCTCGATGGAAAGACCGTCCATTATCATCAAGACCGGGATCAGTTTTTAGCAGAACTCGAATCGACGTTTCCTGACCTCGCCCCGCGAATTCATGCTTTCTTTGAAGAAGTGTGGAGTGACTTTGAGACGATCCGGCCTTTATTTGAATCGTTACCAGCTTTGCCATTTCGGACGATTCGTGATGCGACGCTTGCGATACGTGCGTTTCGACCGGCACAGCTCTTGGCGTTCCGAAAGCTGTATCGACCGCTCGGGGCCACGCTATCGCATCATCGATTGAAAGGGACGATGTTTGAACGGGTCATCGACGGGATTTTGCTCGATAGCTTGCAGACTGGAGCTCGCGAGGCGAGCCACTTGCTCGCGGCCGTCGCCTTATCGATTTACCATGAAGGGGCTTATTACGTCGACGGGGGCTTGTATACGCTCGGCCACGCCTTGGAACGCTCGATTCGCCAAAACGGCGGGACCACGCTCCTCGGCCGGCAAATCGTCAAAGTCGAGCGCATGGCGGACGGTTGGCTTTTGACCGATCGTCGGGGCCGGCTCGACCTCGTCGATGTCGTCGTATCGGCCATTCCGCTCGAGGCGACCGCGCAGTTGGTCACGGGACAAGCAGCGAGGCAATTCCAAAGACAGTATGGCCGTCAACTGGAACGTACGCAATGGGGGACGTTCAGTCTGTACATTACGTTACCGGAAGCGGTGTGCACGGGACGTCCGCTCTTCCAACAAGTGTATAGCGATGACTTACCGTCAGGACACGCCTTCATCTCGATGTCAGCCGCAGATGATTCGCTCCGGACCGAGCGACCGGAACGGACCGTCACCGTCTCGACCCATATCGATTTGACAGAGTGGCAGGCTTGGAAAGACAAGGCGACGTATGAGAAACTAGAGACAGATTGGACCGAGCGCCTCGTCTCGGTTGTGAGTCGAGCGTTCCCGGACTGGAACGGCGAATCGTCTGTCATGTTGCCCGGGGGACCAGGGGCGTGGGTGAAATATACGAAACGTCCGCACGGCGCGGTCGGTGGTTATGCCCAAACACCGCAACAAGCTTTGTTCCATGCGGCGAGCTACCGGACAACCTTGCCGAACCTGTATGTCTGCGGGGATACAGTATTTCCGGGGGCAGGCACAATCGGGGCGATGACGAGCGGGCTTCATGTCGCCCGAGCGCTCGGTTCGAAGTTATGAGGGGAGACAAGTGGAGATGCATAAAAAACGGTTTGACGAATTGACGACGAGAGAACTCTATGAGTTATTGGCGCTCCGGACCGAAATCTTCGTCGTGGAACAAGATTGCCCATATCAAGAAGTCGATGGGAAAGACGTGGCGGCGGTCCATTACTGGATTGAGGCTGATGGTCGCCCGATCGCGGCGTTACGTGTCCTCGAGGAGGAGTCGCCGGTCGCCATCGGCCGTGTCGTCACGAAATCGACGCATCGGGGACAAGGCCATTCGCGGCGTTTGATGCAAGAAGCCGTGGCTGACTTTGGGGATTGCGATTTGTACTTGCAAGCACAGACATACGTGGAGCCGTTCTATGCGAGCTTCGGGTTCACACGAACGAGCGAGGAGTACTTAGAGGACGGGATTCCTCACGTCGATATGGTTCGGACGGCGACCGTCTCGAAGTGAATCGATGCGGTACCGTTTGCCATAAGTTCGTGGTAGAATGATGAGGAATACTTGCGTGCGTCAAGACGTGCGTTCAATCATAGAGAGCAAAGGGGTTTACGATGGTGACTGATCAAACTGTGATTCAAAAAGCGAGAGAATTAGCCGACTTATTGGCGAGCACGCCGGAAGTGGCCCGCTTCAAAGAAGCGGAAACGAAAGTGAACGAAAGTGAACGCGTTCAAACGTTGATTAAACGTATCAAATACTTACAAAAAGAAGCCGTCAACTGCAAGCACTACGGGAAGACGGAAGCGCTCGCCAAAGTTGAGCTGAAAATCGACAAGGCGATGGACGAACTCGATTCGATCCCGGTTGTCCAGGCGTTTCAGGAGACGCAAGTCGAAGTGAACGATTTGCTTCAATACGTGACGGTCACACTCGCCAACTCGGTGACAGATCGCATTATCGAGTCGACGGACGGTGACGTTCTCGCCGGTAAAACAGGAAGCGGTATGGCAGCGGAGAAATCACGCGGCGGCTGCGGATACTAACAAACAGACAGCTGGCCTTTGGTCAGCTGTTCTAATTTCTAGAGGTGAACACGAATGGAAACGATACATCAAACCCCGATGATGAAACAATACTTTTCAATCAAGGCCGATTATCCAGACGCCTTTCTCTTCTACCGGCTCGGTGACTTTTACGAGCTGTTCTTTGAAGATGCCCAAATCGTCGCCAAAGAACTTGAGTTGACATTGACCGCGAAAAACGGGAAGAACGCTGAGCACCCGATTCCAATGTGTGGCGTACCACATCACTCGTCCGCTATCTACATTGAACAACTGATCGAAAAAGGATTCAACGTGGCCATCTGTGAACAGATGGAAGATCCGAAAGCGACGAAAGGGCTCGTCAAACGTGAAGTCATCCAAGTCATCACGCCAGGTACATACATGGCTGCACTCGGTGAGAAAGAGAACCGGTATTTACTATCGGTCGTGAACGTAGCAGGCCGTTTCGGGATTGCCCGCGGCGATGTGACGACAGGTGAATCTTGGTTGACGACCTTACCGTCGCGTGAGGCCGTCCTACGTGAAGTCGAAGGGTTGGTCCCGAGTGAAATCATCGTTGATGACGCCGAGTTGGCAGACCATCTCTCATCACTCGGCATTCCGTTGTCGGTGCAGACAGAGCGGCTAGCGAGCCCGTTGTCGAGCGGAGCGAAAGACGAGGCGCAAGTGAGCGCGTTTGAATTGCTGTTCGGTTATTTGACGCGCACGCAAAAACGCGCCCTCGATCATCTCCAACCGGCCGTCGCCTATGAAGTCGAGGCCCATATGCAACTCGATGCCAACACGGCCCGGAACTTGGAATTGTTCCGGTCGGCCCGGTCCGGTGAACGGAAAGGATCGCTTCTCGCCTTGCTTGATGAGACGACGACGGCGATGGGGGGACGGTTGCTGAAACGTTGGCTCGAACAGCCGCTCTATACCGAGCAGGCGATTCGGGACCGACAAGATGCGGTCGAGAACTTGGTCGATGACTTCATGCTTCGTGACCAGTTGCGTGAACAGCTACGTCACGTCTACGATATCGAACGGCTCGTCGCCAAAGTCGGTTACGGGACGGCCAACGCCCGTGACCTCGTCCAACTCCGGAACACACTCGAGCGCATCCCGGCGGTGCGGGCCTTGCTCGAAGGCGTCACGGCCTCACGGCTTCGTCAAATCGATGATACGCTCGACACATTCGACGACTTGGCCAGCATGCTCCAGGCAGCGCTTGTCGAGGCGCCACCGATCTCGATTAAAGAGGGTGGGATGATTCGTGCCGGCTATTCGGCCGAACTCGACGAACTGCTCGAGGCGAAAGCGAACGGAAAGACATGGATTGCCAATCTCGAGCAACAAGAGCGGCTCGCGACCGGCATCAAGTCGCTGAAAATCGGCTATAATCGTGTCTTCGGTTATTACTTGGAAGTGACGAAAGCGAACGCCCGCCTGCTCGAAGAGGGACGTTACGAACGGAAACAGACGCTGACGAACGCCGAGCGTTACGTCACACCCGAGTTAAAAGAGAAAGAAGCGCTCATTCTCGGGGCTGAAGAGAAGAGTTGCACGCTCGAGTATGATTTATTCGTCGCCTTGCGTGACCAAGTCAAGCAAGAGACGAAACCGCTCCAACAACTGGCGCGCTCGCTCAGTGAGCTAGACGTCTTGCTCGCGCTCGCCATCGTCGCCGAAAAACGGGACTACGTCCGCCCGACGACGTCAAACAACGTCCAAATCGATCGTGGGCGCCATCCGGTCATCGAGACGGTGCTACCACGCGGTGAATACGTCGCCAACGATTTGACGCTCGACGACACGCGGCGCATGCTCTTAATCACCGGACCGAACATGTCCGGTAAATCGACGTATATGCGTCAATTCGCCTTGATCGCCATCTTGCATCAAATCGGGTCGTTCGTGCCGGCTGAAGCGGCTGAGATTCCATTGTTTGATCGAATCTTTACCCGCATCGGTGCGGCCGATGACTTGGTGAGCGGTCAGTCGACGTTCATGGTCGAGATGACGGAGACACGCCAAGCGGTGACAGAGGCGACCGAACACAGCCTCATCTTGCTCGATGAGATCGGTCGGGGGACGTCGACGTATGATGGCATGGCGCTCGCCCAGGCTATCGTTGAATACATCGCTTCGACAATTGGAGCGAAGACGTTGTTCTCGACCCACTATCACGAGCTGACCGTGCTCGAAGACACGATCCCTGCTCTTGAGAACGTGCACGTCCGCGCCATCGAGCGAGACGGGCGTGTCGTGTTTCTACATGAAGTACATCCGGGGCGGGCCGATAAGTCGTACGGGATTCATGTCGCTGAGCTCGCTGAATTGCCCCGTGATTTGATTGAACGGGCGCGGACCATCTTGTCTCAACTTGAGACGGACTCGAAACCGGAACGGGCAGCTGTTGAACATCCGGGAACGGCAGAACCCGTGGCCCAACTATCGCTCTTTGAGGCGGAAGACGAGATTAAACGACAATTGCTCGAACTCGATTTGTTGGCGATGAACCCGATCGAGGCGATGCAAGCGGTCTATGCGCTCCAACAATCCGCGAAGAAGGGGTGAGTCGATGGGAATCATACAGGAGTTACCGGAACAACTGGCCAACCGAATCGCGGCTGGCGAAGTCGTCGAGCGACCGGCCTCGGTCGTGAAAGAGCTCGTCGAGAACGCGATTGACGCCGGCGCCACCAAGATCGAAGTCGATTTGGAGGAAGCGGGCATCCGTCTCATTAAAGTCCGCGATAACGGGCACGGGTTTTATGAAGAGGACGCCCCGCGCGCCTTTTTACGTCATGCGACGAGTAAGATTCGGGACGAGCACGACTTGTTCCGGATTCGCACGCTCGGCTTCCGTGGGGAGGCGCTCGCCTCGATTGCTTCGGTCAGCCATGTGACGCTGAAGTCACGCCGGGCCGAGGAAGACGGGTTCGAGATGACGCTTCAAGGCGGCGTTGTCACGGCGCAAACACCGGCCGCGGCGAACGTTGGGACGGAGATAGCCGTCAGTCAATTGTTCTATAATACACCAGCCCGATTGAAGTATTTGAAAACGTCCGCGACGGAACTGGCGAGCATCACCGACACGTTGAACCGGATCGCCTTGTCCCACCCGGAAGTGCGCCTCACGGCGTTCCATGAAGACAAGGAGCTGCTCAGGACGAGCGGGAACGGAGACATCAAACAAGTCATGCTCGCCATCTATGGCCGACAAGTCGCGGCCCAAATTGTCACGGCGTCGAGTAAGACGAACGACTATAGTTTGAGCGCCCATCTCGTCCGTCCGGAAGTGACGCGTTCGAACAAGCAGTACGTGACGCTCATCTTGAACGGTCGGAGCATCAAGAACTTTGCGTTGACCCAAAGTGTGCTCGAAGGCTACCACACGCTGCTACCAATTGGTCGTTATCCGATCGCTGTCCTCGAAGTGAACATGGACCCGATGCTGATCGATGTCAACGTTCACCCGACGAAACGAGAAGTTCGGCTTTCAAAAGAGAAAGAGCTCTGTCAATTGATTCGCGAGACGGTCCAACTGACGCTTCGGGAACAACGGTTGATCCCGTCGGTCAAACCGAAGGAGCGCCCGGCCCAGCGGACCGAACAAGAGCGACTTGATTTCACGGTCGAGCGAACTCCCGTTACGGATGAGGCGCCGACGTGGAACTATCCGCTTCCACGTGAGCCCGTCACGTCCCCGAGTCGATGGTCGCCGACGCCGCTCGTCAACGAAGCGCCCGAACCGATTGACTCGATTGTCGAATCGGAAACAATCGAGACGAAAGGAGAGCGGTTGCCGCCGCTCGACGTCATCGGTCAATTGCATGCGAGTTATATCGTCTGTGGTGCCGAGGACGGGATGTACGTCATCGACCAACATGCGGCCCAGGAACGAATCAAATATGAGTTGTTTTACGAGCAGCTCGGGAATCCTGACAAGGAATACCAGTTGTTGCTGCTTCCGCTCACGCTCGAGTTCACGCAAGAAGAGGCGCTCGCGATTGAAGAAGTCACTCCGCTTTTAAAAGAAGCAGGTCTCGAATTGGAGCCGTTCGGCGGCAATACGTTCCTCGTTAGAGAGATTCCGACGTGGTACCCGCAACATGATTTAGAAGGAACGGTCCGTGATTTGATAGAGATGGCGATTCGGGATCGCTCCATTGACATCGCTAAATATCGGGAAGATGCGTCGATTTTGATGGCGTGCAAACGGTCGATTAAAGCGAACCATCCGTTGAACCACGAGATGATGCGGCAATTGCTTCACGATTTGAATCAGACGATGTCTCCGTACACGTGTCCGCACGGTCGTCCGATTTTAGTGAAGTGGAGCACGTACGAGCTCGAGAAGCTATTTAAACGCGTCATGTGACACAGTTGTAATCTTATTTTAACCGGCTGTAACGTTTATTGAGATGTACCTATGGGAACAATATACACATGTCACTCAACGCATCGAGGTTGAGAGGTGGCTTTTTCACTGCCTCACCCTCAAGATGTAGACATGATCGATAAACCAGTAGGGGGAAAAGACTATGGCAGACACGCTTAAAGTAACGAAACGAGAATTACGACCACGTTCGGTCCGCGCTAACTTGCGTAAAGAAGGAAAAGTGTTAGGTGTCGTTTACGGCTACAAAGTTGAAAGCACACCGGTCGCATTCGAAGAGATGGCACTTCGTAAGATTCTTCGTGAACACGGCGACAACGCTTTGATCGAACTCAATATCGATGGTAAGAAAGTGAACACACTCGTTCACGGGACAGAAGTCGACCCATTCACGAACGAATACAAGCACGTCGAATTTATGGCAGTGAAGATGGACGTAGCGACAGAAGTCGAAGCGGACGTCACACTTGTCGGCGACGCGAAAGGCGTCAAAGAAGGCGGCTACTTGGCACAGACGCTCTATAAAGTAACGGTCTCGGCAACACCAGCCAACATTCCGGAGCGTATCGAGCTTGATGTTTCTGAACTCGGCATCGGTGACTCGCTCACTGTCGCTGATATTCCAGAGAACAAAGATTACGAAATCGTATCTGAGGGTAATCTTCAAATCGCATCGGTGAATGAACCGGTGGCGGTCGAAGACCTTGAAGCTGATACAGCGACAGAAGGCGAAGTTGAAGCGACTGAAGAGGCGTCAGAAACTTCAACGGAAGAGTCGGAAGAGGCTTCTGAAAACAAAGAATAATCATTTCGAACGGCCCTTTGCCAAGGGTCGTTTTTTCTAGTCACAATTCCGACAAATGTAAACGATTACGATGCGAAAAATGTGTCAACATGTGGAATGGGCGATTGCAATTTAT
This sequence comes from Exiguobacterium mexicanum, assembly GCF_005960665.1. Taxonomy (GTDB): domain Bacteria; phylum Bacillota; class Bacilli; order Exiguobacteriales; family Exiguobacteriaceae; genus Exiguobacterium; species Exiguobacterium mexicanum_A. The sequence goes on along the minus strand of NZ_CP040676.1, from coordinate 1,433,275 downwards.
TCGTTTCGGGCTTATATTGTTAATGATTTCACATGTTTGTTCTTATTTAAATGGGTTTATTCAAACAGAAAGAAGGGTTTGTGACATGGCATCAATGGAAATCCATGCACTCGAATCGTTGCGGAAGAAAGCGCAGGCGTCTTCCCAAATGATTCATTATCGGCCAATGGAGTACTTTTTACGAGCAATGCTCGCGGGGATTTTTATCGGATTCGCTTCAATTTTTACTTTAAAAGTCGTAAACGGAATGTATTTGATTGATTCTCCGTTCACAACGCTCATCGGCGGATTCTCATTCGGGATCGCCCTCGTCATGATCATCTATGGCGGAGCCGAACTGTTCACTGGGAATACGATGTACTTCACGACTTCGACGATGCGAGGGTACACGACGCTCAGCGACACGATGCTCGTCTGGTTGCTTTGTTTCGTCGGGAATGCGCTCGGCGGCGTTTTGTTCGCTTTGTTGCTCGCACCGACCGGCGTCATCCAAGAACTCGGGATGGACAATTGGTTGTTTGCTGTCGTCGAGAGTAAGATGCATCACACGACGGTTGAGATTTTCTTCCGCGCCATCTTCTGTAACTGGATGGTTTGTCTTGCCATCTTCTTGCCGAAGCAAATGAAAAACGAGTTCGCTCAAATCTTTTCAATGATTTTCCTCGTCGCTGTTTTCTTTGCGTCAGGGTTTGATCACGTCATAGCCAACTTCGTCTTGTTTGCGCTCACGCTCGTTGTCCCACATCCTGAGTCAATCAGCTTTGCCGGTGCGATCCACAACTTGATTCCGGCAACGTTCGGTAACATTATCGGTGGTGCTTTGTTCATGGGTGCGATTTATACATGGTTAAATGCGAAAGGCTTGCGGGAAGCCCAAGAGTCAGAAGAAAAAGAAGAAATTTAGTTGAAAATCGTGAAACCGGCCGAAAAAGTATGAGCTGGTCCGCATGAAGAAACGGTCGAGTCCAGATGAGGGCTCGACTGTTTTTGCGTTTATATCACAATCAACGCTCACAATTTAGACTTCACATCTTATTGATTAAACGTGACATAATCTATATATGGGTTTTTATCAAACGATTGTCTTGATAAAAATCAATATATGGTGAGGTGATATGAAGTGAATATGTTCCAGCTTTATGAAGATGTCTGTGTTCTCCCAGACCAAGATCTCATCCAAGAGAACGCCAACGTCGACGGGAAATCACCACTCGGAAAACTAGCACGATTATCCTCAGAAGTATCAAAACAATTGTCGACGGCTTATCTATTATCAGAACGTTCACGACAAGCCGTCGCGGACAACTTTTTGTATATCCATGACGCCGATTACTACGTGACAGGCTCGACGACGTGTTGTCAAATCCCGCTCGGCCACTTGCTGACGAACGGATTTCACACCGGACACGGGACGATTCGGCCACCCCAAGATATCCGCTCAGCGATGGCTCTCGCATCGATTATTCTTCAAGCGAACCAGAATATGCAACACGGGGGTCAAGCGTTCCCGATGTTTGATGTCGACCTCGCGCCATACGTTGAAAAGACGTACGAACGTCAAATCGAGCGGCTCAAAAAGCTGCCGGTTGAATGGACGTCCGAGCAACTCCTAGAAGTCGCCGAAGCTGAGACGGTTTCAGCGACATATCAAGCATGTGAGGCGTTCATCCATAACGCCAATTCGATGCATTCACGGGGTGGTGGACAAGTACCGTTCGTCTCCATCAACTACGGGACCGACACGAGTCGTTGGGGCAGGGTATTCATTCGAGAGTTGTTACATGCGACCGAGCGGGGGCTCGGCAACGGGGAGACACCGATTTTTCCGATTCAAATCTTTAAAGTGAAAGAAGGGGTCAACTTCCATGAGGATGATCCGAACGTCGACTTGTTCCGACTCGCTTGTCGCGTGACGGGCAAACGGCTATTCCCGAACTTCTCGTTCGTCGATGCCCCGTTCAACTTGCAATACTACGACGGGACGCACGCCTCGGAAGTCGCCTACATGGGTTGTCGGACACGGGTGATGGGGAATCGGCATGGAGCTGAGACGTCGATTGGACGCGGCAACTTATCCTTTTCGACGTTGAACTTGGTCAAGATGGCGCTTGTCGCTTCGAACATCCATTCGTTTTATGAGACGCTCGACGCCTATGTCGACATCGCCATCGATCAACTGCTCGAACGGTTCGACTATCAAGCGAAGCGACACGCCGATGAATTTCGGTTTCTTTACGCCCAACACGTCTGGCGGGGCGGAGAGACGCTCGGTCCAGAGGATGATTTACGCGAGGTGTTGAAGCAAGGGACGCTCTCGGTCGGATTTATCGGTCTCGCTGAAGCGCTTCGTGTACTCACAGGTGGCACGCATGCCGAGTCGAGAGAGGCGGAACGGCTCGGGCTCGCCATCGTCACGCATTTACGTGATCGGATGAGACAGGCGGCGGAGCGGCACGACTTGAACTTCTCGCTGTTGGCCACCCCGGCCGAAGGGTTGTCCGGAAAGTTCGTCTTAAAGGATCAGCAGACGTTCGGGATAATCGAAGGTGTGACCGACCGTGCCTTTTACACGAACTCGTTTCATGTGCCGGTATATCAGTCGGTGTCGATTCGGGACAAAGTCCGCTTGGAAGCGCCATACCATGCGCTCTGTGACGCGGGACATATCACGTATGTCGAAGTCGACGGATCGCTCGCCCATAATGCGGAGGCGGTCGAAGCGATCGTCCGGCTCATGCGCGCCGAGGACGTCGGTTACGGGTCGATCAACCATCCGGTCGACCGTTGCGGCAACTGCGGTCTCGAAGGCATCATCGACGAAGCGTGCCCGACGTGTGGTGAGCGCGAGCAAATTGAACGGATTCGTCGCATCACCGGCTATTTGGTCGGCACGATGGACCGATGGAATTCGGCGAAGCGAGAAGAAGAACGAGCGAGGGTGAAGCATCATGCGCGTCCTATCCGTAATTGACGAATCGGTCGTCGACGGTCCAGGTGTTCGGTCGGTTATCTTTATGGCAGGCTGCCCTCATCGATGCCCTGGATGTCACAATCCGGAATCGTGGAATCCACGCGGCGGAGAAGAAGTGGCAATCGAGGACTTGCTCACCCGTGTCGAACAATCCGGATGGGATGGTGTCACCATCTCGGGCGGGGAGCCGTTCCTGCAACCGGAAGCATTGGCCAGGCTCGTCGACGGGTGCAAGGCGCTCCAGAAAAACGTATGGGTGTATACGGGCTATACGTTCGAACAGTTGCAAGCCATGCACAACGAATTCGTCACAAGCGTGCTCGACCGTGCCGATGTGCTCGTCGATGGGCGTTTCGAACAGCCGCTAATGGACCGGTCGCTCCGGTTTCGAGGATCGAGCAACCAGCGGATTATTTTCTTGAACAAAGCGTAATCGGGACCGTCGTGTCCCGATTTTTTGTATACTAGCAAAAAAGGGGGAATTTTGATGAAATGGTGTAGTTTTCAAGTGGAAGGAGAACAAAGGGTCGGTGTCGTGGCAGGAGTGTTCGTCTATGACGTCAGTGACCAATTACATACGACTTCATTGTTAGAGGTCATCGCGCGAGAGTTTGAACCGGATGTCGATTTGGACGTCGCACCTCGGACCGCATTGACCGACGTCACGCTCGTCGCGCCATACCGACCACTCAAAAACGTCATCTGTATCGGGAAAAATTACGAGGAGCACGTGAAAGAGATGGATACGGCGGGGGCCGGTAAGCTCGTCATCTTCACGAAAGCACCAACCTCGGTCGTCGGGCCTGAGGCTGTCGTCGAACGTCACCCCGAATTGACCGACCAGCTCGACTATGAGGGCGAACTCGCCGTCATCATCGGGAAATCAGGACGAGACATCGACGACGTCGATGCCCATATCTTCGGTTACACGATTTTAAACGATATCACGGCCCGGGACGTGCAAAAACAACACGTCCAGTTTTTCCGCGGCAAATCGTTCGATACGTTCTGTCCGATGGGGCCATATATCGTCACACCGGATGAGCTTTCGTTCCCACTCACGATTCAAACGGTCGTCAATGGCGAGACACGTCAAGATGGGTCGACGGCGGATATGATTCGCCCGATCGAAGAGTTAATTAGGACTTTGTCAAAGGGCATGACACTTGAAGCAGGAGACATCATCGCGACCGGCACACCGGCCGGCGTCGGCCACGGCATGAAGCCGCCCGTCTATCTCCAATCAGGAGACACGGTCGAAGTGAGCATCACAGGACTCGGGACGCTCCGTAACGTCATCGTCTGACCCAATTGACGCAAATTGTGAAGAATCTTGTAATCGATGCTTCATTTCCGCAAAACGATGACTATGCCTCTTATACTAAGGGTAGAACAAAGAGGAAACATCATATAGGAGATGATTACACATGGAACGCAATGATCGTCCAACAGAATCAAATGAACAGAATCACCGCGAGGATTGGCTCGATACCGAGCTCGGCTCGTCAGAACAACGACAAGAACCGTCGCGCGCAGAGCAACCGGCCCGACCATCGTTCGTCGGCCGGATGTTCCCTGGGTTTGTCGGCGGCGTGATTGGTGCCGTCTTGACTGGCGCCATCGCTTTTCCGTTCATCGATCAAGTGCCGACAAATGTGTCTGATACGAACGTGACGTCGGAAGGGTCGCCGGTCCAGACGACGTCTACGACAACGGACAGCTCGGTCACCGATGCGGTCGCGACCGCACAGCCTGCTGTCGTGACGGTGAACAATTTCGCGTCAAACGGTTTTTCAAGTGAAGCTGTCGAAGCCGGGGTCGGCTCGGGTGTCATCTATAAAAAAGACGGCGACTCGGCTTACATCGTCACGAACCATCACGTCGTCAACGGTGCTGACCGTTTGACCGTGACATTCAATGACGGATCGACAGCGGACGCCAAATTGATGGGTAGCGACGCCACGTATGACTTGGCCGTGCTCGAAGTCGATGCGGACAAAGTCTCGTCCGTCATCTCGATTGGAAAGTCGAGCGAGTTGAAACCGGGGCAAACCGTCGTCGCCATCGGGAACCCGCTCGGGCAGTTTGAGAACTCGGTCACACGCGGCATCGTCTCGTCGACGTCACGTCTCGTCCCGGTCGATACGGATGAGAACGGACAAGCCGACTTCAACGCCGAAGTCATTCAGACGGACGCGGCCATCAACCCTGGTAACTCCGGTGGCGCGTTAATCAACGAATCAGGACAATTGATTGGGATCAACTCGATGAAAATCGCGACCGACTCGGTCGAAGGGGTCGGCTTCTCCATCCCGGTCGATATCGCTTTGCCGCTCATCAATCAAATCGAGCAGACGGGCGAAGTGAATCATCCGTCGCTCGGTGTGTCGCTCCGAGACGTGTCTGAGTTCCCACCGGGGTACTTGACCGAGCAAATCAATTTGCCGGAGTCGGTGACGTCGGGCACGATCATCGTTGAAGTGCAAGCGAACAGTTCGGCCGCACGGGCAGGACTTGAGGCACGCGATGTCATCGTGAAAATCAACGACCAGGCTGTCTCATCGTTCATCGACCTGCGGAGTGAACTGATTCGAGACACGGACGGGACCGTCACAATCGAATACGTTCGTGACGGTAAGACCGAGACGGTCGATGTCGAGATTCAAAACGCAAATGGAGACGCACTGTAAAGATGGGCACGCAGCCCATCTTTTTTGTTATGCTTAGAAAAAAGGAGGGGTTCAGTTGATTCGTAAACTATACGGGATTTTATTTCTAGGGGCCGGCATCATGCACTTCATTCAGGAACGGGCGTTCATGTTGATTATTCCGAAATCATGGCCGTTCAAACGATTCATGGTCCAGGCAAGCGGGGTCATCGAGGTCGTCTATGGTGTGTTGTTGCTCATGAACAAAGGGACGCGCTTCGTGAAAGGGACATTACCCGCTTTCTTAATCGCGGTGTTCCCAGCCAATATCAACATGGCGCTCAAACCGTCGAAACTAGGCAAGATACCGCTCCCAAAATGGGTCACGTGGGCCCGATTGCCACTGCAGTGGCTCTTAATCAAAGGGGTCAAAAAAATATAAGTACATATGGGGGAATTGATCATGACGACGAACGTATTGAACTGGTTTGAGCATTTTCATGCTCATCCGGAAGTGAGCTGGAAAGAGGTTGAGACGACGAAGACGATTGCCGGCATCTTGACGTCATGGCAAGTCCGTCACGAGACGTTTGCGGACGTGACCGGGGTCATCGCAGAGATTGGGCAAGGTGATGACGTCATCGCTGTCCGGGCCGATATCGATGCCTTATGGCAACAAGTCGACGGGACGTTTCAAGCCAATCACTCATGCGGGCACGACGCCAACATCAGCATGGTGCTCGGCGCGCTCGACCTGTTGAGACATGAGATGCTATCGAAGCGGATTCGCTTCATTTTCCAACCGGCTGAAGAACAAGGGAACGGCTCGCTCGCGATGATTCAAAAAGGGGCACTCGAAGGAGTGAGTCAGCTGTATGGCATCCACTTGCGACCGCTCGAGGAATTGCAGCGCGGACAATATGCGGCTGCGATTCAACACGGAGCCGCATTCTTTCTAAGAGGAAGCGTTATCGGGGACGATGCTCATGGCGCGCGACCGCATCAAGGTCAAAACGCGTTAGATGTCATCTTTACGATTCAACAGATGCTCAAAAGCATCTACTTGTCGCCGTTCGAGCCCCATTCGATCAAGTTGACGGGCGTCCAGGCCGGTAGCGATAATTTGAATATCATCCCCGGGAACGCGACGTTCTCACTCGACGTCCGGGCTCAACAGAACAAGGAGCTGCTGGCGTTACGTGACCGCGTCGAGACGCTGTTGCAGCAAATCGCCGTCCTTCATGATGTCACCATCCACTGGGACTGGCAAGACTTCACACCGGGTGCGGAGATCGGCGAACGCTCGAGCCGACATGCGGCCGAAGCGATTGTCGACCGCTTCGGGGAAAGCGCGCTCGTCGACCGGATCATTACATCAGGTAGTGACGACTTTCATTTCTATACGGTCGAACAGCCGGGACTCGATGCGACGATGATTGGAATCGGCGCGAACTTGACACCGGGGCTCCATCATCCTCATATGTCGTTCGATCGGGACGTCTTACCAGAAGCGGCCGCCTTACTCGCCGATACGTTGCGCCGGGCCGCAAACGATAATTGAAGCGATTGACTAGATGGACGGGCCGGACGAGCTCGTTCATTTTTTTATTGCCAACTTTAAATGTAAGCGTTATCATCTACTTATTAGCGACAATATAACGACAATTCTGAATTTTTCGCTTTCGTGGAGGAAGACACATGGAACAACAGGGGAACAAGGTAGATATGAAGCTTCGCTGGGCGGTATTGCCGCTACTTGTCATGATCGGGGTCATGCTCGTAGCCATTGTCAAATTGGAACAAGGGCCGCACATCCCACTTATCGTCGGGACAGCGGTCGCGTCGCTCGTCGCATGGCGACACGGGTACAAGTGGAAAGAGATCGAGGAGATGATGTACAAAGGGATTCGGCTCGCACTACCGGCCGTCGTCATCATCATCTTGGTCAGTTTAACGATCGGTGCCTGGATCGGGGGAGGCGTCGTCGCGACGATGATTTATTACGGATTGACGATTATTTCACCGGCCTATTTCTTGGTGACGATTTGTATCATCTGCTCGGTCGTCGCGCTCTCGATTGGCAGCTCATGGTCGACGATGGGAACAATCGGCGTCGCCGGGATGGGCATCGGACTGAGTATGGGGATACCAGCACCGATGGTCGCCGGAGCTGTCATCTCAGGGGCATACTTCGGGGATAAGATGTCCCCGTTGTCGGATACGACAAACCTCGCGGCGGGTTTGACGCACACGAACTTGTTCGAACATATTCGGCATATGCTCTACACGACGATTCCAGGGCTCGTCATCGCGCTCGGCGCGAGAAAAGTACCGGCCATTCCGGCACTCGTCGTCGGGATTACGCTCGGTTTTCTCGCCCAAGTCATCGTCCAAGGCGGTTCGCTCGCCGACAGCGTCGGGGCGTTGCAGAGCGGGTATGTGATCGACACCGGTAATGAACTCGTCGACAACTTGTTCAGTCGGGGCGGTCTCGACGCGATGATGTACACCGTCTCGATGACGATCGTCGGGATTACGTTCGGAGGGATTTTAGAATACTCGGGGATGCTGCAATCGATCATGAATCAAATCGTCAAACTGGCGAAGACGGCCGGTTCGATGATTGCGTCGACGATTCTCGCCGGGGTAGCAACGAACGCCACGTGTTCCGAACAATACATCTCGATCGTCGTTCCATCTCGTATGTTTGCAGGTGCTTATGAGAAAATGGGGCTTCAGTCGAAAAGCTTATCCCGGGCACTCGAGGACGGCGGGACACTGACGTCGGTCTTCATCCCATGGAACACATGCGGTGTGTTCATTCTCGGGACGCTCGGCGTCGGGGCGTTCGAATATGCGCCATACGCGATCTTGAACTTCATCGTTCCGGTCATCTCGATTATCTATGCGTTCACAGGCTTCACGATTGCACGGATTGCTGTGCAGAGTGTGGAACCGCCACTCGAAAAACAAGCAGCACAATGAAAAATTTCCCGGCCTATTCAGGTCGGGAAATTGAATTTATAGACGGCACGAGGTCGTCCTTGGTTGTAACTCATCTCTTCACCAATCACTTCGATCAGTTGCGCGTCATGTAATTTTTTGATGAGTCGCTCCGTCGTCCGTCTTGAGACGGCGAGATGGTCGGTCAACTCTTTTGCCGTGAATTCAAGATGGTGCTTTGAGAACTGCATAATTTTACCGATGTTGACCGGACTGATCCCGGCTTGCTTGATGACGTCAAAGACCGCTACTTCGGTCACTCGATAGGGGATGCGGTCCTCACGGTTCGGGAAGGACAAGCGTTTTGAATCGTCGACGATTCGAATGCGCTCCTTGCTTGCGGCCGATAGTGCGATTTCAGCATTTTCGTATGCTTGTTGATATTGCGTGCCATAGCCGATTCCGATTCGATAATCACCTGTTGGGCTGAGCGTACTTGTATCGAGGGCGTTGTTCGTCTCGCCTCGTGTCGTAAGTAGCGTGATACGACCATCGTCGGTCGATTCGATGTGTCCGCCAAGGTAGCGGACCACTTTCAAATGTTCGAGTAATGCCTTGTCGTCGGTCTCGAAACGAATGATGGCGAACTGGGCGTCGTCCGCGAACTGGCGTCGAATTCGTTGAATTAACATATCGAGATGGCGCTCGACCGTGGTCCGCGGCTCGATCATCAATAGACTATGATATCCATCACGGACGAGTTGACGATGAACTTGTTCGATGCTCGTCACGGCCAGTTTCGCCTGCTTGGCCCCGTGCTCCGTGTGAAAAGTAATCACGTCTTCGAAAGCGATACTCGGTTCGACTTTCATAACGGCAGGAGTCGAGGCATGATTCGGGAACGATTCGAGGATTGACGTCAAGCGCTCCGGCTCGACCAAATCGATGGACAGTTGATCAAGAGGGACTGAGTGGGTGAGCGTCGCATAGAGAAGTGTCGTTAATAGGACAGTCTCGTCTTGGACGACGTGATGGGTCGCTACGTTTTGAAGGTAGGGGGCCGCATAAGTGAACGGGAACGACCCGGAAAAAAAGACACCATCGAACGAGCCGAGCGTTTTGGCGATAACGGCTGCTTCATGGGGATGCTCGTAAGGGTGATACGCGAACCGAACACCTTCTGGGGCACCGAGGGTACGGATAGTAGCCACAAATTCGTGCGACCCGACGATGGCGATATGGATGGACATCAAAACTCCTCCTTGCAATTTAACGACAATATAGCTAATGATATATAAAAAGTAAAGGGGAATAGATATGAGAATAAAGAAAATCGAGCTGTTTGCGATACGTCTACCACTGAAAGTACCGTTCATCGTCAGTTATCACCGCTATGACGACATGCCGTCGGTAATCGTGAAACTGACGACCGAGTGCGGACATGTCGGTTACGGCGAGGCCGTCGCTGATGAGCACGTCACGGGCGAATCGCTCGACAGTACGATTAGCGTCATCCGACATGTGCTAGGACCACTTTTGATCGGGCAAAACCCGATGCATATGGAACGAATCCATGACGTGATGGACCGAGCCATCCGGGACGTGCCGGCGGCGAAGGCGGCGCTTGATATTGCCTGCCACGACGTTGTTGGGAAAAAACTTGGCTTGCCTGTGTATGAGTTGCTTGGCGGCCGTTATCACGATGCCTTCCCGGTCACGCACGTGTTAAGCATCGGAGATCCGGAAGCGATGGCGGACGAGGCGCGCGAACAAATCGAACAAGGCTATACAGCCGTCAAGATGAAAGTCGGCGTCGATGTCGCCTCGGACGTACGACGTGTCGAGGCGGTTCGTCGAGCCGTCGGACCGGACGTTCCGATTCGGGTCGATGTCAATCAAGGTTGGGTCAATGCTGCCAAGACGCTCCAAGCGATGAAGTTACTCGAGCCATTCCATATCGATTGGGTCGAACAGCCGGTCAAAGCCGACGATTTTGAAGGCATGGTAGAAGTAAAAGGAAAAATCTCGGTCCCGCTCATGATTGATGAAGGCGTGCGGGGTGTAACCGAAATGCGTCGTCTGACGATGATGCAGGCCGCCCACAAAGTGAACATTAAACTGATGAAGTGCGGCGGCATCTACCCGGCGAAAAAACTTGTCCATATGGCCGAGATGTCAGGTATCGAGTGCCAAATCGGGTCGATGGTCGAGTCGTCGGTCGCCTCGAGTGCAGGTTTCCACGTCGCGTTCTCGAGCAAAATCGTCCAATCGGTCGAATTGACAGGGCCGCTCCGCTTTGCAGAAGACATCGGCAATTTGACGTACGACCTTCCGTTCATTCGATTGTCTGAACGACCAGGACTCGGTGTCGACGTCGATGAATCTGTCTTATTACGTCTGACGACCGCGACGTACGTCGTCGGAGGGACCGATCATGTGGCGCGGTGATTGTAACGGCCTCGACATCGAGGTCACCTATTTGGCGATGACCGACCTGGAACAAATCGAGGCGGTGCAACAGGATGTCATGGATACACTGACGGAAGGGAGCCAGTATCAATCCTTGTCGACAGAGGAGTTCGTCAAGTTGTTGACGGACCGGACGCTCATCGGGGCATATCACAAGGGAACGTTGATCGCGTTCCGCGCGCTCCTCATCCCACCGCTCGATGACGAGCATCTCGGCTGTGATATCGGTTATCCATCAGAGGGACTGAAACGCATCATTTATCAAGAAGTGACGAACGTCCATCCGGACTACCGCGGCTACGGCCTGCAACAGCATCTCGGCAGGCTTCTGATGAGAGAGCTGGAACATGGTAGCCGATTCGACCTCGTCTGTGCGACCGTGGCACCATTCAACATCCCGAGCTTGAAAGACAAGTTTGCCCTCGGGCTTCGCATCGGTGCCCTTAAACCGAAGTATGGCGGGAAGTTGCGCTACATCTTTATGAAGGAACTGCACAGCGACTGGCGACCGGCCGGAGAAGCGACATGGCTCGAGATGGGCGAGACGGAGCAACAGGGCGCCTTGTTGAAGGCGGGTTGGTACGGAACGTCCATGACGCGCGACGGGGAGCGCTGGCTCGTCAAATATGAACGATGAAAAAATGGCCTGATCGCGATGATCAGGCCATCTTACTTATTCGAGGATGAACAGGACGTCCTCGGCTAACTTCTCGTACGTCCGATCGCTCGGATGGAACTGGTCGGTCGCGAGGTCACGCGAGACGTCAGAGACGTATGCGAACGGGTCGATTACGTCGATGCGTTGTGCGTTTCCGAACGTGGCCGCCGAGGCGTTCCAATCGAGAATCAGTTGATTGAACGCCTCACCGTTTTCGTTCTCTTGGAATGGATTATAGAGCGCGATATAAACGATTTGTGCCGTATCGTTCAATCCGCGAACTTGTTCAAAGATGTCATTCAAATTCGTCTTGGCATCGGTCACAACTTGTTCGATATCGACCGATTCAAAGTTATCGACGTTCTCGCCGCGATTGAACAGGTCGTTACCGCCAATCGTGAGTGTGATGTAGCGGGCGTTCTCAATCGTTCGCCGTACTTCCGGTTGTTCGAGTTGGGCCAACAAATCCTCAGTCCGGGCACCGGAGACGGCCAAGTTCTGCGTACGAATGCCGTCTTCGTCGAGCGTTTCACCGACCGGCTGAACGTAGCCAGCACCTGACGTCGACCCGACGCCGCGTGTCAGGGAGTCACCTAAAGCGACGTAAACGTCACCGACCGGTTCGGGTCTCGAATCTTCACTAATCGAGAGTGTGCGATCCGGTGGGTTGACGATATCTTGATAGCCGATCCATAAACCGTATAAGGCGATGCCCGTCAAGAAGACCGAACCGATTAAAAACGAATACCATTTCCCATTTTTCATGTGATTCCCTCACTTTCTATAGAACTATCATATCAAATAAGTTTGAACCTGCCCTATGTGAATGTTCGAATAGGACAGATGCGGTCGAGTCCGATAGAATGTAGGAGAGGTGAGATGATGCAACCAACATTGAAAATAGACCATTTGACAAAAGTAATCGGTAAGAAAACAATCATCGATGACATCTCGTTCGATGTGTTTCCCGGTGAAGTGTTCGGCTTCTTAGGACCGAACGGGGCCGGCAAAACGACGACGATTCGGATGATTGTCGGTTTGATTAAGCCGACGAACGGGACCGTCTCGATTTGTGGGTTCAGCGTCGAACGTCAATTCGTTCAGGCGATGAATCAAATCGGCGCCATCGTTGAGAATCCGGAACTGTACAAGTTCATGAGCGGGCGTGAGAACTTGAACGCCTTCGCGCGGATGTTGCCCGGGGTAGATGAGGCCCGGATTCAAGAAGTGATCGATCTCGTCGACTTGACGGCGCGGATCGATGATAAAGTGAAGACCTACTCGCTCGGGATGCGGCAACGTCTCGGCATCGCCCAGGCCATGTTGAACAACCCCCGTGTCTTGATTCTCGACGAACCGACGAACGGGCTCGACCCGATGGGGATTCGCGATCTTCGACTCTTCATCCGCCGTCTCGTCGAAGAGACTGGACTGAGCGTCCTCGTCTCGAGCCACATTTTGGCTGAGATTGAACTGCTCGCGGACCGCGTCGCCATCATGTCGCGCGGGAAAATCGTGAAAGTCGGGACGGTAGACGAATTGATTCATGAGTTGGCGTCGACGGTCGATGTTCATGTGGCCGACAGTTTTGAAGTCTTGCCGATTGTGCGCGGTTTCGAATCGATTGAGCACGCCGACGTCGTCGACGAACGCACGATTCGCGTGTCGATGAATCTTGAAGAGACGGCCCGCTTGAACCGCTATTTGCTTGACCGGGGAGTCGACGTATTCGGGCTTGAACGACGCGTCCAGACACTCGAAGAATTATTCATCTCATTGACCGGGGGTGACCATATTGTCTAATCCGTCAATACTTGGTCTTATTCGGAACGAAGTCTTAAAAATCCATAAGAAGCGACGACTCCTCGTCGTCTCGATCATCTTGATTGTGCTCGTTTCGATGTTCACGTATGCGAACTATCGTCAGATCGAGAAACAGCGCGAAGAACAAGGGACGATCGATTGGCGCGTCGATTTACAGCAAGAGATCGTCGATACGCAAAACCGGCTCGCCTCGGCGAACGTTCAGGACGAGTTCCGTCAAATTTTGGAGTTCCAGGTCCAACAGAATCAATACTACTTAGATAATGACATCAACCCGAACTATCCTGGGGCTCCGACGTTCATGCGAGTCTTCTTCTCGCAAGGGACGACGCTCGTGCTGCCGCTCTTTATCATCGTCTTGATGGCGGATATCGTCTCCGGTGAACACAATGACGGGACAATCAAGACACTGTTGTCCCGTCCGGTCCGACGCTTCAAGATTTTGCTCGCCAAATGGATGACGACGCTCCTATATACGTCGATTCTCATCTTCATCACCGCACTCGTCAGTTATGCCATCTCCGGCATCGTGCTCGGCTGGGACGGATGGACCGCCCCGATTTTGACAGGGTTCCAAGCCTCGGCGACCGGGACGTTCTCGACCGACTTCGTCCATACGCTGCCGATGTGGCAATACTTGCTCATGTCGGTCGGACTATCTTGGTTCGTCGTCGCAGCCGTCGGGACGATTGCGCTCATGATCTCGGTCATCGTCAAAAACACGGCGACAGGGATTGGGATCATGATGGCCGTCCTGATTTCAGGACCGCTCCTCACGTCGCTCGGGTCGAATTGGGACAGCTCGAAATATTTGGTCAACGTCAATTTCGGTCTTCATACCTATCTCGAGGGGCAAGCCCCACCAATCGAGGGGATGACGTTGCCATTCTCGCTCATCGTCATATTCGTCTGGTCGCTAGCGGCTCTCGCGTATGCGTTCTACCATTTTACACAAAAAGATGTCTATTGATGACTGGCGTCACCTTCCGTGGTGACGCTTTTTTTGTCATGGTTGAAATGACTAGATAAGTAGTGGGAATAGGGCGAATGCCTTAATAATTTGAATTGTCAAAATAATTAGATAGTTGGATACCTTCATTGTGGGAAACTATGTAAAGTAGGAGACACCACATAAGGAGGGAAACACACATGAAAAAAGTTTTATCTACATCACTCATCGCAGGCGTCTTGCTCGTGCCGCAACTTGTCGGAGCGGCGGAGCTCAAGTCGGGCACGTTGACGAAACCATCGAACGAAGCCCCGACGACAATCGTCAAAGAGTATGCGAAAGCGAAAGGCGAATTCAAAACGCTCGAATCGAAGCGTGACAAAGTCGGACAAGTTGTCAAATTACAACAGACGGTCGACGGAGTGCCAGTCTTCGGTGGAATTGTCGTCGGTGTCGTCGATAACGATGGCCAATTGAAAACGGTCGTCGATGATACGAAACAACTTAAAGGATTACATAAATCGATCAAGCTGAATGAGCAAAAAGCGGTCGCTCGTTATAAAGAGCTTGTCGGCCACAAAGGCGCATACGAGCTTGAGCCGGCAGCGGAACTCGTCGTCTATCCGAATGGTGAAGAGGCGGTCTATGCGTATGAAGTGACCGGGACGATCCTTGATGCGGATGAGCCGTCACGCTGGACATACTTCATCGATGCGGCAAGCGGGAAAGTATTGAACAAGTACAACCAATTGGCACACGCCAAACCGACGAACGGCGTCACGGGTACGACGTATACGGGCACGGGAATCGACGTCCTTGGCCAGAGCCAAACGTTCAAGACGACGAAGAGCGGTTCATATTACTATCTCCAGGACTCGACACGCGGTAAAGGCATCTATACGTATGACGCCGGAAACCGGACGCGCCTTCCTGGATCGCTCTGGGCCGATGTCGACAACGTCTTGAACACGACGTACGACCGGGCCGCGGTCAGTGCACATGTCAACGCAACGAAGACGTATGACTTCTTCAAGAACACTTATGGACGCAACAGTTACGATAACAACGGTGCGGCCCTCAACTCGACGGTCCACTATAGCCGTAGCTACAACAATGCGTTCTGGGATGGCAGCAAGATGGTGTACGGTGACGGGGACGGCCAAACGTTCACGTACCTCTCTGGTGCACTCGACGTTGTCGCTCACGAATTGTCACACGCCGTTACAGAATACACGGCCGGTTTGATCTATCAAAATGAATCGGGTGCGATCAACGAGGCGGTATCGGATATCTTCGGTACGGTCGCGGAGTACAGCGTCGGCTCGAACTTCGACTGGTTGGTCGGGGAAGACATCTATACGCCTGGCGTGGCTGGGGACGGTCTCCGTTCGATGTCGAACCCAGCGGCCAACGGTGACCCGGACCACTACTCGGTCCGCTACACAGGGACGCAAGACAACGGTGGCGTCCACATCAACTCGGGTATCGTCAACAAAGCGGCTTATCTCTTAGCGAGCGGCGGTTCGCACTACGGCGTCTCGGTCCAAGGCATCGGCGTCATGGAGATGGGGGACATCTACTACCGTGCCCTCACGGTCTACTTGACACCGACATCGAACTTCTCGAACCTTCGTCAAGCAGTCGTACAGTCAGCTAAAGACTTGTACGGTCCAACGAGTACACAAGCGGTCGCAGCGGCGAAATCGTTCGACGCGGTCGGAATCTACTAAGCCGAGTCCATTCAAACATCCTTTCCGTTTCGGCGGAAAGGATTTTTTGTCGCTATTTTTTTGAAAGAATAGGGTAAATAGATGTTGTACTTAGAATTCAATCGAGTCAAGGAGGACACATGGATATTCAAACTTTTCGCATTGACCATAAAAATGGGATTCGTCTCAGCGATTTCCCGACCACGCTACAAGATCGCCCATCTGACGAGACGTTACAAAACGAGTTGATTCCAAAGAGCGTGGAGCGATTGAAAGAGTTGCATTGGAAGCTGTACGCCGAATCGAAGAAAGGGATCGTTGTCGTCTTGCAAGCGCTCGATGCCGGCGGCAAAGATGAGGCGATCAGTTATATCTTTTCGAACTTGAACGCGCAAGGGTTGAAGACGAACGCGTTCCAAAAACCGTCGGACACGGAAAAGAAACACGATTACTTGTGGCGAATGCATGACCTCATGCCAGAGCGTGGGCAGGTAGGCATCTTGAACCGGTCGCATTATGAAGAAGTGATCGCTCCGCGCGTCCATGACCTGCTCGGGGAAGAGGTCATCCCTGATGAAGAGGACAAAGAGTCGGTATGGAAGGTCCGTTATCGCCAAATCAATGACTTTGAACAATATTTAGATGAGAACGGATTCAAAGTCATCAAATTTTTCTTTAACGTGTCAAAAGAAGTCCAGCGTGACCGCTTGCTTGAACGACTGAAAGATCCAAGTAAGAACTGGGAGTTTTCATTTAATGACGTCGAAGAGCGAAAGCATTGGGATGATTATCAGGATATCTTTGAGGATATGTTATCGAACACGGCGTCGAAACATGCACCCTGGTTTGTGCTCCCGGCAGATGATGACTGGTACGCCAGATATATCGTCTCCACGATTATGATTGACGTCCTTGAAGACATCGATCCTAAATTCCCGACATTTACGGAGGACGAACAGGACCGGATTGATGAAGCGATTGAAACGCTCGAGAATGAGTGACCTTTGTCGACTCCGTGAACATCCATTTCCCCACTTGCACTGAAAACGAATTCACGTTACAGTGGACGTATAAAATAAGACGTCAGACATCTGTACGAAGGAGCACTGAGAGTGGGGAATATTAGTTTATTATTTGGTGGCGTGGCACTGTTCATTAACAGCCTCGTCTTATTCGGGAAAGTGGACGTCAAGAGTGCGGGTGTATTCAGTCTCTTCACAGGACTGTTGCAGACGTTCATCGCGACGTGGCTCGTCATCGGGGCGAGTTCGGCGGAAGTGTTCGGATATGCGAGCATCTATTTGTTCGCTTTCACCTATTTGTACGTCGGTGTGACATTTTTGTTCGACCTCGACGGACGTGGCGTCGGTTGGTTCTCGCTATTTGTTTCGATTTCAGCCGTTTTTTATGCCACCATCTCGTTCACGATGGGCGATGTGATGGGCGCCATAACCTGGTTGTTCTGGTCGTTCCTGTGGGGACTGTTCTATGTAGGGATGGGTCTTGGGCGCCAAATTGATGGGTTGACGGCCCGAGTCGCATTCGTGCTCGCTTGGTTGACACTGATCGTCCCGGCGCTGTTTGGACTGGCCAACTTGATGACACCGCTCTATGACGTGATCTGGTGGGCAGCGAGCGGCACGACGGTTCTCTACATTGGGTTCACGATGTGGCGAGGCCGCCGAGTTCTTGAAGTGACACAATGAATGACGCTCTTCGTGAGCGTCTTTTTTTACGTATTCAATTGTGTCTAAAGTGTGAAAAGTGGGAATGAGGTACGTAAAGGAGGCGACCACGGATGAGTGATGGCTTAATTTTATTGATGGGACTATTATTATGCGGATGGATGCTGTTTGCGGTCGTGTTTGATGATACAATTAAAAGAAGAATTTAACGGACCGTTTCCTTTTTGGAACGGTCTTTCGTTTGAGGAGTGACAAGGATGGAACAAACACCAGTCATCGTCCTCGTCGGACCGACCGCTGTCGGGAAGACGAAGACAGGAATCGAGCTCGCGAAAGCGTTCAACGGTGAAATCGTATCGGGCGACTCGGTCCAAGTGTATCGCGGGATGGATATCGGTTCGGCAAAAGTGACGGTCGAGGAGGCGGAAGGGGTTCCGCATCATTTAATCGATATCTGTGACCCGGACGAGGCGATGAGCGTCGCCACATTCCAGACGTTGGCCCGGGCGGCGATCGATGACATCTACGCGCGCGGGAAATTGCCGATTCTGGTCGGCGGGACCGGTCTCTACATCAGAGCAATCTTATATGACTATGAGTTCACGGAGCGACCGGTCGATCATGCATTGCGCGAATCGCTCGAGTTAGAGGCGGAGACGAATGGTCCTGAAGCGCTGCACGCCCGCCTGCAGTCGCTCGACCCAAAACGGGCCGAGAGCATTCATCCAAATAATGTCCGCCGCGTCATCCGTGCTCTTGAAGTCGCGCTCCAAGGCGACGCCCAGGCGATGGATAGCCTCCCGTCGGAGCATTACGCCTATAAATTGTTCGTCTTGCATGCGGACCGGGACGTGCTCTACTCGCGCATCAACCATCGTGTCGACTTGATGCTCGAAGCGGGTCTCATCGAAGAAGTCGAGCGCTTACTCACGGCTGGTTATCGGGATACGCAGGCAATGCGGGCCATCGGTTACAAGGAGGTCGTTCCGTACCTTGATGGATTGATGACCCGAGAGCAGATGACCGAGACGCTCAAACAGCACACGCGCAAGTTCGCGAAGCGTCAATTAACATGGTTCCGTCATCAATTTAATGGGATTTGGGTTGATATGGGACGAAAATCATTTGAACTATCGTATCAAAATATTTATGATGAAGTTGAGGAGTTTTTTCGAAAATTCCGATTATTTGAAAGAGACATAGACTAGGGGGAATGCAACATGAAGGCTAGCTATAACATCCAAGACCATTTTTTGAATCAATTACGTAAAGAAATGGTGCCGACGACCGTCTTTTTAGTCAGCGGATTTCAAATTCGGGGAGTCATCAAATCGTTTGACAACTTCACGGTCATCGTCGAATCAGAAGGGCGCCAACAGTTGATCTATAAACATGCGATTTCAACGTTCTCACCAGCGCGGAACGTCACGTTGTTCGAACCGGAAGCGGTCGAAGTGACAGAAGGATAATTCAAGGCATAAAAAAAGGGCGGCCCGGGGACCGCTCTTTTTTTATGCCGTTTTGACGTTCGGGTCGAGATCGAGTGCTTCAATTACACGATGGACGGCGCAACCGCCGAGCAGTGAGTCGAGCTGGTCACAGAGCTGTGTCGGTGCCGACCGATACAAGTGGGTATATGTCCGCTTCCAAGATCGTTCTGCCGATTGAATCCGCACGAGCAAGTCAGCATGACCGAGTTCTTTCAGTTTCTCGATGTTCATCCGGTTCGTGCGTGCGAACGCCGATAAGACGACGGCTTTTGCGAGCGGTGTTTGGATCGGATAACCGGCGACGAGCAGGACGGCCATCGCCCCTTTCATTTCATGCTCGATGACCGAGTCGACGAGTTGGTCTGGCGTATATGGGTTACCGGCATGCCCCGAGACCGCCGTGACGAGCTCTTGATGCGAGACCGGGCAAGTCGATGCCTGTAAAATGCTTGCGATTGTCGAATGCGTAGTGGCGTAACGTGTCGCTTCCCCTGTTGCGATCAACCGTTCATACGTATCTACCAATGAAATCATGTAAGTTCCCCCTTTATCTAACTGCCTTTATCGTAACAATTCTAGTAAGCGCTTTCAATATAATTCAGGAAACTTCTGGACCTATAACGAAAGTATGTTCGCCTCGAAGCGGAAAACACGATACAATGGGCAAAGAGAAGAAGGAGGGCATTGCACATGAACTATTACCAACAGATTGATCCAATTGCAGGGGGCGGATTCGACCGAACACGGTTCCAACTTCCGACCGTAGAGAAGTCGGCGACACGGCTATCGGACCTGACAGACGGAACACCGGTTCAGACGAAAGCGCTCGTCAGTACGGTCGAAGTTCGAGAAGGCAAATCCGGGGCGAAATGGTTACAGCTCAATTTGACGACCTCGAGCGGACTCATCCGTGCCAAGCAGTGGTTGCGCGGCAATGAAGATCAATTGTTGCCGATTTACGAGTCAGGCGTCATCGAGCTCGAAGGGAAAATCGACGTCTACCCAAAACCGGACGGCGCCAAATCGATTACGATCGACCGGGCCAAACCGATTGCCCGGGACGAAGCGGTATCGTTGTTGCCAGGTCTTCCTGGAGACGAGACGATGGAACAATACGCCGATGAGCTGTTCGCGATTCTGTCGACGCTCTCGCCAGACTATCAAGCGATCGCGATGTCACTGCTCGACCGCTATTGGGACGATTTCGTTCTCGCACCGGCCGCACTGTATCATCATCATAACTATGTCGGCGGCCTCTTGAAGCACACGGTCTGTATGCTTCGACTTGGTTATCGGTTCCAAGAACAAGACGACCATTTGGCGATGGCGTTCCGGGTCATCAAAGAAGCCGAGCAGTTGCACAAAGTAGACGTATGGAATACGATGAACGGTGTAAAAGTTGAACAGGCGTTCCGCGGCACGTTCGAGTCGCTTTACGCGGCCTGTGAGGCCATCGCCGAGTTGAAAGAGCCACTCCGTTGGGACGAGCTCGCGCTCGGGATTTTGTTCCATGATATCGGTAAGTTGTTCGAGTACAGTCACTTGCTATCGTCCCCGAACCGGTTTGAGCAACTGTTCTCGGTCAGCGGCACGAGTGAGACGACCGGGATCTCCATCAACCCGATGGGAAGCTTGATCGGACACATGCCGTACGGCGGACTGTTGTTCGAGAAGAGTCAACAAGCTGCCGGCGTCACACTTCCGCTCGATGTCCATCACCGGATTTGGCATATGATTTTGTCCCACCACGGCAAGCGCGAGTGGGGCTCGAGCGTGTTACCGGTCACGACGGAAGGATGGATGCTCCATCTAATCGACTTGTTGGATGCCCGTTATGAGAAGTGGGCGCGGGTCCACGAAAATTTATAAGGTGAGGTGCAGTACATGATTCCCGTGCAATTGGTGACCGGTTTTTTAGGCGCCGGAAAAACGACCTATATGAATCGCTTGCTAGAAGCGACGGACGAGCGATTGCTCGTCATCGTCAACGAGCTTGGCTCAGTCAATATCGACGAACAGTTGATCGTCAAGATGGACCAAGAACAGATCGAGTTATCGAACGGTTGCATCTGTTGCTCGATTCAAAGCGATTTGAGTAAGACGTTCTATCAGCTTGCGTCCAAAGATACATTTGACCGCATCGTCATCGAGACAACTGGTGTCGCCGATCCGGCACCGATCATCCAGACGATCTATTACGATGATTACTTACGGACACGGTTCAAGCTGACGGCGATTTTGACGGTCGTCGACGCTAGTCAAATGGACCGCGAATTGTTTATAGAAGGAATCCATCAAATCGCCTATGCAGATGTGATTCTGATGAACAAAGTCGACCTCGTCGATGACGTCACGCTCGAACAAGCGCATGAACGGATTAAAGCACTAAATCCGACCGTTCGGGTCATCGAGACGGTTCAGACGGTAGGGGACTATGACTTGACGGAAAATACGTTCCAGCTTTCACGAGTCGACGAGCAACTCCTCGGTCGACTGACAGCAGGGCACACGTCCGTCTCTTCCCTACGGGCCGTGACGCTCACGACCGACGTCCCACTACGTCGGGAACGTGTCACGCAATACGTACGCGAGGTGCTCATGCACTATGAGGACGATGTCTATCGCTTGAAGGCGATTGTCCGTTTAGAAGGAGAAACATCAAAATTCGTCGTCCAAGCGACGAATCAACTGATGGGGGCGACGTTCGCCAACGAACCGAGCGACGACTCGCGTTCCGTCTTCGTCTGGATCGGGAAGAATCTCGACCGAGACGCGCTAGCGCGCGGATTACAAGCTTGTGAGGTGGATGCATGATGAAATTGATGTTGGTCGATGGGTTTAATCTCCTGTCGCGTTATTATTTTGCCACAGAGCGTCGTCGGGCGCTCGATCCCGATGTGACGTTGAAAGGACTGCTCCGTAAAGTTGACGGGTGGACGAACGACTTCACGCATATCGCCTTCTTTTGGGACGGACCACGCGAGACGACGCATCGTTACGCCCTGTTTTCGGACTATAAAGCGACTCGCACCGGCTTACCGGAACCGTTGTTCCACGATTACGTCAAGTTGCGGGCAGCGTTGAGCGAGCGCGGCATTTTTCAGTCCGAGCTCGCCGGATATGAGGCCGACGATTTGATCGGGGCCGTCGCGACCGCGTTCCCGGGTGAATCGTATATGTATTCGTCAGACCGTGATTTGCATCAGCTGCTTTCCCCGAACGTGTTTCAAATCGTCCCGAAAAAGGGGGAAGAGATGATGATGAACCAGGACATATTCGAGACGACTTATGGAATACGGCCCGGACAGTTCGTCGATGTGAAAGCGCTCCAAGGTGATGCCTCGGACAATATTCCAGGCGTCCGCGGCATCGGACCAAAGACGGCGACGATTCTTGTCCAGTCATACGACACGGTTGAAGCGCTGTATGACATCTTGAGACAAGAAGCACTCCAAGAGGCGCATCGGAAGTTTGCGAAGAAGCTCGACGGGCAAGAAGAAGTGGCGCTCTTGTCGAAACGTCTCTCGCTCATCGATATCCATGCACCGATCGAAACGGATTGGGAGGCGTATCGCTTTGGTTCACATTTATTTTGATGCGGCGACGAACCAAGAGGCGGGTGAGAACGGTCTTGGTGTCTGGATTAAGACAACGGACGGCACCGTATCCACGTACATCGCCAAACGTGTCGGGCTGACGAGCGTTCAGGCCGAACTCGCCGCGCTCGCGTTCGCCATCGAACAAGCGCATACGCTCACGGACGAATCGACGTTCATGTTCTATTCGGACGCCGAGACGGTCGTGCGGGCGCTCGAGCAGAGGTTCTTAAAAGACCAAGCGGTGCGTCCTTTGTTCGTCAAGACGCTGACGCTGTATGACGAATTGCCAAACAAGTTCATCAAATGGATCCCGCGGGCAGAGAACCGGGCCCATGACGTGGCGAAACAGGCATTGTTGATCGGATGAGAGTCGGGCTTTGGCCCGACTTTTTGTCAATTGCAGGGGAATGATTTCTTTTTTGCAAAAGTTTCGATAAAATGAAAGCGTAGTCAAAAAAAGAGGGGGAATTTTCATGGAATATCGGATCGAACGGGACACGATGGGGGAAATCAACGTTCCGGCTTCAGCCAAATGGGGAGCCCAAACACAGCGCAGTCTAGAGAACTTTAAAATCGGCACGGAAAAGATGCCGCTCGAGGTCGTGCATGCCTTCGCGATTTTGAAAAAAGGTGCCGCACTCGCCAACGCCGAGCTCGGTGTGTTGGAGCAAGCGAAAGCCGACGTCATCGCCGAAGTCGCCGATGAGATCGTCGCCGGGAAACATGACGCCGAGTTTCCACTCGTCGTCTGGCAAACGGGTTCAGGGACACAGTCGAACATGAACGTCAACGAAGTCATCGCCCATTTGGCGAATGATAAGTTGAAAGAGCGTGGTCAAACGCTCACGATTCATCCGAACGACGACGTCAACAAGTCGCAGAGCTCGAACGACACATATCCGACGGCGATGCACATCGCCGCCATCCTCGCGGTTGAGGACCATGTGTTGCCGTCAATCGAGGCGCTCCACGCGACGCTCGCGAAGAAGGCCGAGTCATTCATGGACATCGTCAAGATCGGTCGGACGCACTTGCAAGACGCGACGCCAGTCACGCTCGGTCAAGAGATCAGTGGTTGGGTCCGGATGCTCGAGCTGTCGAAACAGATGATTGAGCGTACGCTCGAACCGTTGACAGAGCTCGCCCTCGGCGGGACGGCAGTCGGGACGGGGATCAATGCTCATCCACGGTTCGGAGAAGTCGTGGCCGAGAAGATCTCGCAAGAGACCGGAAAACGTTTTATCACGGCCGTCAACAAGTTCCATGCGCTCACGAGCCACGATCAGCTCGTGTTCACACACGGTGCCTTGAAAGCGCTCGCCATGGATGCGATGAAGATTGCCAACGACGTCCGTTGGCTCGCTTCTGGCCCGCGTGCCGGTATCGGTGAGATCTTGATTCCGGAGAACGAACCGGGCAGCTCGATCATGCCTGGTAAAGTCAACCCGACTCAGAGTGAGGCGTTGACGATGGTCGCGGCCCAAGTGCTCGGCAATGATGCGACGATTGGATTCGGGGCGAGCCAAGGAAACTTCGAGTTAAACGTGTTCAAACCCGTCATCATGTACAACTTCCTCCAGACGTGCCGCCTGTTGACGGACAGTCTTCATTCGTTCGACGTGCATTGCGCCGTCGGCATCGAACCAGACTTGGACGTCATCGCGCACAACGTTGATCGTTCGCTCATGCTCGTGACAGCGCTCAACCCGCATATCGGCTACGAGAATGCGGCTAAAATCGCAAAACTAGCACATAAGAATGGGACGTCTTTAAAAGAAGCGGCGCTAGAGACAGGACTATTGACAGAAGAGCAGTTTGACGAATGGATTCGTCCAGAAGAGATGACATCTCCTAACCTAAAAGTTGGAAAATAAGAAAAGAGCGGTCGATGACCGCTCTTTTTCATGATGTAATGGGTCATAAGCACTATCTTACTGTCAAACAATGGGCAGAAAATAAGTAAATAGTTGTATTTTCGTGGATAAAGTCGCATAATCATAGACAGAAGAACATATCGGGGAGAACGAAACTGGGGGGTCGGGAATGAAGCAGCAGCAACTCACAGATCGTATACATACTATTTTGACGCAAATCACGAGCGCGAGACAGATTCAAACATCAGAGATCGAGTTTTTATTAGATTGGATGAAGCAAGAAGTGAAGCGTCGCCGCTTGATGCACTTGCTTGAGATTTTCAGTCGTGTCGAGTCTGATGTTCGTGAATTGCCACCGGTCTTGACGCAAGCGGAGGCGATGGCTTTGATTGCCCCAGTGAAACGTTATATCCATACCGTCTTAGGCATCGAGCAGGAAGACGAGGATCTCGTCCTTGTTTTAGCTAACAGTTTTTCTACGTATAGCCGGTATAAACCGCGCGTCGAAAAGCTCGGGGCGCGTCCTGTCTTCTTGCAGACGTTAGAAGAGGCCGTCGAATATGACTATGAAGATGTCCCGAAAGCCATCATCATGGACGTCGAGTTGTGGGCCCGCTTCCCGGAGCGGTCGATTCAATCGTTCGTCAGCAAGATGAAGAAGCTGTATGTCCCGCTCATCGTGATCGGCACGAATGAACATTATCGCCTCGCCGCCTATTCTTACGGCTTCGATGACTATTGGGAGGAATGGGTACCGATGGAAGAACGGCTCGTTCGTCTCGGACATCATATCGAGAAGGCTCGTCTCGTCTCGAACGCGCTCCTCGTCGATGAATTGACAGGCGCGTTCAACCGAAAATATTTGAAAGCGACGTTTAGCCGTTTCATGTCCCGACTTGAGCGCTCCGGTGAGAGCTTCACGCTCGCCCTGCTCGACATCGATCATTTCAAACAGT